>NZ_JBXALQ010000004.1:0-461944 GCF_058799615.1 Duganella sp. GW822-FHT06D06 | reverse complement strand
GCGGGAGTAGCTCAGTTGGTAGAGCGCAACCTTGCCAAGGTTGAGGTCGAGAGTTCGAGACTCTTCTCCCGCTCCAGAATTCCGGATCGCAGCGCGTAACCCCGCTGTGCATCTTAGTAAATAGTTTCCTCTGGCGAGGTAGCAAAGCGGTTATGCAGCGGCCTGCAAAGCCGTCTAGGTCGGTTCGACTCCGATCCTCGCCTCCATAAATTCAAAGACTTACGTAAATTTGAGCTGTCTCAAGCGCAGTGTATACCACACCAAAAATGTGGTAAACCACACGTGAGACGGCCTTTTTGCCGTTGATGAATCGCCGCGCGAGTTCTATGCTCGGGCCATGGCCTCCTTCAAAAAACTCCCCAAAGACAGGGTGCAGATGCGGATCATTCACCGCCTGTTGCCCAAGCCCTTGTATGCGACGTTCGACGCGGAAAGTCAGGCGCGCGCCTATGCCGCGCACCTGGAGTCGCTGCTGGCGCACGGTATCGTGCCGGTCGGCTTGTTTGAGCGTACCGAGGCTCGCAAGGAGATCTGGCTGGTTTCGCGCTGCATCATCGAATACCAGCGGACCAATGCGGTGCCCAAATCCGATCTGCTGCTGCTGGAGACCGTGCGCCCCAGACTTGCCCAGCTCGCCACCGGCCACCTGACGTATGACTGGGCCGAAGCCTGGATCACGAGCATGAAACGCGAGGACAACCTGGCGCCGAGCACGATACGGCATCGGCACGGCGCCCTGGCGCGCTGCTTCGACTGGATGGTGCGCAAGCATGCGGACATTCTTCCCCAGAATCCGCTGCGACTGCTCAAGCGCGGCTTTGCCAGCTACAACGACGAGGACCGGCGGCTGCTTGGGCTGCAAGGGAAGTCGGCCCGCGTGGACGAGGAGCGTGACCGCCGCGTGCTGCCGCACGAGGAGGCGCCGATACGCAAGGTCCTCGCGTCGCGTCCACGTGAATATCGCCTCCTGTTTGATGCCGCCATCGAATCCGGCATGCGCCTGCGCGAGTGCTACACGCTGGAACTGCCGCAGGTGAGCCTGGAGCAGCGCACCGCGTTCCTCAGTCGCACCAAGAACGGCGATCGACGGCAGGTGCCGATGAGCACCATGCTGCTGGCGGAGTTGACGGAGTTCATTCGCGAAAATTACCACGCCATCCAAAAGCGCGGCGGCCGCCTGTTTCCCTTCTGGGATGGTGATCGGTCCGATGAGGTGCTCAGGCAGGTGACACGGGACTTGTCGCGCGAGTTCGCGAACATTTTCGCGCAGGCTGGCTATGGCGACATTCATTTCCATGACCTGCGCCACGAATTCATCTGCCGCCTGTATGAACGCACGAAGCTGACCGACGTGCAGATCGCCCGGATTACCGGGCATCGTGATCCGAAACAACTGAAGCGCTACGCGAGCCTGCGCGGAAGCGACCTCGCGCCGCATCTATGGTGAGTGAGTGGCGGTCCGGCTGCGCTGGGTCGGCAAGTCCGGCAGGACCGGCAGGTTGGTGCGCCGCCGGGTGCGTAGCGGCACCGCGACTGCGGTGATGGCGGGTGGCGTCGCCGCTGCCTGCTTGCGCTGCGCGGTGTCGGCACCGACTCTGGCGCGTAGAAAATCCAGCACGTCAGTCCGCAGGAATACCCATGGGCGGCCTATCTTCGTGCCGGGAAGCTCGCCACTGCGCGCCAACGCCAGCACCGTCTCTTCATCGGCATGCAGCATGGCAGCCGCCTGGTGGATATCCAGGGTATCGGGGGAGTCCATATTGATGTCTCTGCTCACGTTTTTTACTGGAAAATGTCCTGCAAGGTCTGCTATAATTCGGCTCCGCACGCGGGAGTAGCTCAGTTGGTAGAGCGCAACCTTGCCAAGGTTGAGGTCGAGAGTTCGAGACTCTTCTCCCGCTCCAGTCTTTAGTTTTCTACTTCCCATTCATTCCTGCTGATTCGACGCATACTTCATCGCTGCAGACCCATTGCGATTGCACGGCCTTGCGGATGGCTTCCATCATGTGATGCACCGCTCGCAGCGGGACCTGTTCACGTTCAGAGCGCACGGGCCTGATCTCGTTGGCGTAGTTGGTGCAGACGTGCGACATGTCCGCTGCGCGCACGACCGCCAGCGCGTAGCCTTCGCCGTCGGATTGCGCCAGAAACGCGCCGCCGCTGCCGGAGTGGATCGCGTCATCGACTGCGTCGCGCAAGGCGTACAGTGCAGCCAGATCGCCGACCAATGCGGCGATGTCCTCGTTACGCGATGGTCCAAGAATATGCAAAATCAGCTCGCTCATGTTTTCCTCCTGTCGATTCTGACAATCCGATATGTCGAAACTCATGATCGAGTATGTCGTTGTTCGAATTGGCAGGCAAATGGAACTCGACTCTGATATCGAATAGATCAATGTTCGGCAGCGGCACGCCGGATTGAAATGTTAGCGGCTAAAGCTGCTTGTCACCGGTGGGCTAAATAGTGCGGAGTTGCACGCATTGGATCGCATGAAGCCAGCGCCTTCACCGGGCCTGGCAAGCGGGTTGGGCTGGAGGATGTGGCCGAACTTTTAGCGGCTAAAAAACACTGGCGATGACCAATGGCTCGGCCAGTCCTTTGATGCGAATCAATGCGCGGATGTGTGATGGTGTAACGATGACATTGACGCCGCAAAATGCCGACAGGGGAGGGGATCATGGGACGGATCTTTCAATTTCCGACGCAGCCCAGAATGCGGCCCCGACAAGCCGATACACCGCGCAAGGCTGACGTGCGCAGTCCTTGGCATGAATTGCGGGAAAACCCGATCATCCAGATCCTTCTTGGTTTGTTTATGTTCGTGGCGATCTGCACCTGGCCGATATTGCGATGGCTGCTGTTCGCCGATTTGATGGTTCAAGTCCTCCGCATGGTGTTTCTCAGTGGCTGGGCAAGTGTCGCGGCCTTTCTGCACATTGTGCTGGCCGGCGTGGTGGCGTATGTGATGTTGTTCGTGTTACCGGCCTCACCCAAATAAACGATTCAGGTTCAGGCTTTTCCAGGGAGCAGCATGACGGAACTTTTTGAATGACCGGCGCTATCAAAGAAAGACGCGGCCCCGATGCTGTGCTGCGAAAATTGCCGGCGCGTTCGGCGGGTAAAGGTGGCATCGTGGCTGGCAAAGGGGAATCGCCATCGGCAGAGGCGGCGCATGGTGGGCCGCTCATGCTGCCCATCGACCTGATCGATGAAGATCCTCTGCAGCCACGGACCAGAGACAACCCGGGCTTTTCGGCAGCGAGTATCACTGAGCTCTCCGCCGCGATCCAGCTGCGTGGGGTGAAGACTCCTATTTCCGTCCGTCCGAATCCTGAAGCGCCCGAGCGCTTTCTGATCAACCATGGAGCCCGTCGTTTCCGTGCGTCGCGCCTGGCAGGGCTGACGCACATCCCCGGCTTCCTCGACGCGAATTACAGCCAGGCTGACCAGGTTGTCGAAAACCTGCATCGCAATGAACTGACACCGCGCGAAATCGCCGACTACATAGGTCGTGAGTTGGCGAAGGGACTGCGTAAGGGCGACATCGCCAGACAAATCAGCAAGTCGGCGGCCTTCGTTACACAACATGCGGCGCTGCTGGACCTGCCGGATACCATCGCGGCGGCCTTCAATGCGGGGCGGGTGCGCGACGTCACGCTAGTGAACGAACTGGTGTTCGTTCACCGCAAGGCGCCCTCCGACGTGGCGGCCTGGTTGGCGGATGACACCCAGGAAGTGACGAGGCGTTCGGTGCGCATGCTGCGAGCCTTTATTGAACAAAAACTGGAACAGCGGCTGTCACCTAGCGCAAGGGAGGATGATGCTCCAGTGGTCGTGATCGCCGGAAAGCAAATTGGTGCGAACGCTGGAATGGACCTATCAAAGTCAGTGCCGTGGGTGAATCCTGTGCTGGCGATACGGCATCGTGGCAGGGAGGGGCGGCTGCTAATTCGGCGCCGTCCATCCTCGGTGGGCAAGGCTTGGTTGCGGTACGACGATGATTGTGAGTTGGCGGAGGTCGATCTTGGCGACGTTCAGCTCATAGCACTGATAGAGGGCTGACAATGCGTGAGCACCATTTGATGAACGCTTTGAATTGGGCCGTGCCATCTCTATCCGCGAAGCATGCTCCGACGATGAGAAGGACCGACAACATGGTGATCGCGAAGCGGGGACGCGGGCAATGAAGCAACGCATATTGGTGATGAATGGACAGCGCATAGTCCAGAGCGAATTCGACAGTCAGTGGGTCACCACCAAGGTAGGCAAGGCTGGTCAGCTTCAGCCGGGTATCTACAGTCTTAGTGCGGCTGTACCTGCCAGTAAGGACAAGACTTACGATGGTGTCGTGTTGCACAGCGATCAGGAACACATCTACCAGCAGGTCGGCAAAACCTGTGTTCGTCACTCTGCCCACGATTTTTCGAAATTGCCACCGATTGGGACTCATGCGGCTATCCGATACGACGCCAACCAGGCTACGGCGGTTCAGGAGGGTGTTAATCGCGGTCGGGGCGTTAAGCGGTGAAGTCGGTTCCTTGATCGCGAGCTATGTGGCGATGCAGTACTTCAATGGTAATGCCGAAGGTGCTCCGCGCCATTCGGCTAGGGAGCGACTTGATTTGTGGCAGAGGCAATGGTGTAAGCGACGGAATGATGCAGGCATCACCGCCAGTAAGGATAAAAGCTACGATGGCGTCGTTCTGCACGTGGACGTGGTAAGTGTCTACCGGCAGGTTGGCAATGCCTGTGTTCGTCATTCGGCAAACGATTTTCCCAAATAGCCTGTTATCGATGCCCGCACGATTATCTGTCCGATATGACGCCAATCAGGCTGCCTCAAGGTAAGCGTCTTCCCAGCGCCGTCTGGACTGCCTGACCAGCGTCATCCATGATCGAATTTTGGCACAGCGTTTGTGCCCACAAATTCCGATTATGGACACAAATTTTCAACCGATCATTTCCACGAATCCACGTGGCCACTACCGACAGCACCCGCTGGAGTTCAAGCGCGCATTGGTGGCGCTGTCGCTGGAGCCTGGCGCTTCTGTCGCGCGCATCGCGCGCGAGCACGGCGTCAACGCCAACCAGGTGTTCAGCTGGCGCCGACTATATGAGCAGGGACGCCTCGGCGTGCCTGCGCTAATGCGTGACGACGGCTTGTTGCCGGTGGTGCTGGCGCCAACGGCACCTGCTCCGAGCAACAACAGCACTGATGCCAGGGGCAGTATCGTGTTGGAGCTGGGCCAGGTCCGCGTTCGGATCGAAGGCCAGCCCAATGCCGCTGCGCTGGCGCAAGTGTTGGATAGGGTACTTCGATGATCGGCCTGCCTGCTGGCACCAAGGTCTGGCTCGCCGCCGGCACCACCGATATGCGCTCAGGCTTCAACGGCCTGGCCGCTAAAGTGCAGACGGCGCTGGAGGAAGATCCGTTCAGCGGGCACGTGTTCGTGTTTCGTGGCCGGCGCGGCGACCTCATCAAATTGCTGTGGTGGACCGGCGACGGCCTGTGCCTGCTGGCCAAGCGGCTTGAGCGTGGCCGCTTCATCTGGCCGCAGGCCAGCAACGGCTCGGTGGCGTTGACGCAGGCGCAGCTGTCGATGCTGCTCGAAGGCATAGACTGGCGGCGCCCCGAGCGGACCTGGAAACCAACGTCGGCCTTGTAAACGTGATGCGCCTCGCGTAAACTCGGCGCATGCTCAACCCAGCCGACCTGCCCAACGACATCGCCGCCTTGGAGGCGCTGCTGCTCGCTCAGAACGAGGTGGTGGAAGGGCTGCGCGAACAACTGAACACGCGCGCCGTCGAGATCGAACACCTCAAACTGCAGATCGCGAAGTTGCGGCGCATGCAGTTCGGCCGTAAGTCGGAAAAGCTGGACCACCAGATCGAACAACTGGAACTGCAACTGGAAGACCTGCAGGCCGACGAGGCCGAGGCGGCACGCGAGATGCCGGCGGCCGACCAGGCGCCGCGCAAGAAATCGGTGCGCCGGCCTTTGCCCGATCATCTGCCGCGTGACGAGAAGGTCTATGCACCAACGGCCGATGCCTGTCCTGCCTGCGGTGGCGGCCTGCGGCCGCTGGGCGAGGACGTGGCCGAGCAACTGGAATTTGTGCCGAGCAGCTTCCGCGTGATCCGCCATGTGCGCCCGAAGCTGGCATGCACCTGCTGCGACGCCATCGTTCAGGAGCCTGCACCAAGCCGGCCAATCGAGCGCGGCATCGCCGGTCCCGGCCTGCTGGCCCACATCCTGGTGGCGAAATTTGCCGATCACCTGCCGCTGTACCGCCAGTCGGTCATTTATGCCCGTGAAGGCGTCGATCTTGACCGCGCCCTGTTGGCGAGCTGGGTCGGTTCCGCCAGCGCACTGCTGCGTCCGTTAGTTGATGCCGTTCGGCTCCACGTCCTGGCAGCTTCGAAGCTGCATGCCGACGACACCCCGATCCCTGTGCTGGCGCCCGGCAACGGAAAAACCAAGACGGCGCGCTTGTGGACCTACGTGCGTGACGACCGGTCTTCGGGCGACAGCGCGCCACCAGCGGTTTGGTTTGCCTACACGCCTGACCGCAAGGGCATTCATCCGCAGAACCACCTAGCCACATTCGAAGGCGTGCTCCAAGCCGATGCATATGCCGGCTTCAATGCCTTGTTCGAAGACGGCACGATTCGCGAAGCCGCCTGCTGGGCGCATGCACGGCGCAAATTCCACGACCTGCACGCAGCGCGACCGACAGCGCTGACCACCGAGGCATTGCGCCGGATCGCCGAACTCTATGTGATCGAGGCAGAGATCCTGGGCCAACCTCCAGAGGCACGAAGGCAGGTGCGGCAAGCCCGCTCTCGCCCGCTGCTCGATGACCTGGAGCAGTGGTTGCGCACCACGCTCGACACGCTGTCGCGCAAGTCCGACACGGCGGCGGCGATCCTGTATGCGCTCAAACTTTGGCCGGCGCTGCTGCGCTATTGCGATGACGGCACCATCGAGATTGATAACTCGGCGGCTGAACGCGCATTGCGCGGCGTGGCCATTGGCCGTCGCAACTACCTGTTTGCTGGCGCCGACAGCGGTGGCGAACGCGCCGCCGCGATCTACTCGTTGATCGGTACGGCCAAGCTGAACGGTGTCGACCCCGAAGCCTGGTTGCGCCATGTGCTGACGCATATCGCCGATCACCCGGTCAACCGGGTTGATGAATTCTTGCCTTGGAACTGCGGCCTGCCAGCAGCCCTCTGAGATTACGCCGCTTCCCAGCGGTGTGATGCCATCATCAATCAAATTGCCCAAGCACTCAAGACGGCGCTGAGCGGACGCTTACGCCTCAAGTCAGGAGGACTTGATGCGAAGCCGAAGCGTCAAAAGCTTAGCTGACAGGGATACTTCTTCCAGCTGAGTTTGAGCGTACGAATTTTGAACTGCGCGCGGGTGTCTGCAGACTCGTGGCGATTCAAGGAAACCAAAGGGGGAGGATGGGGCGGGTCATGCAAGGCAAGACTAGATCGATGCATTTTCCTTCCCTGTTGTATTTGCAATAATTGGATAGACTTTCTGGGGTATAACAATGATATAATGATGGTAATATTTTTTGTGAGCAAGATACTCTGATGTTTTATTTTGGCAATGTACTCGATATGAAGAAATTTCTTAGTCTGATAGCCTTGAGTACCTTGCTCGGTCTGATCACTACACAAACCTCAGCACAGAATTTCATCTCACCGCCCGCTCCAGCGTGTCAAACGAATGGATCGCCAGTGTGTTTACTGCAAGCACGTGCGATCGCGAATTGTAGGGGTAAAAGGTCACCCGACGAATTTAACGATTGCATGAATACAGAAATATCGAACGCAAATGCAATTGAGTTGGAAAAAGTTAAATCTGCCAATAGAGCCTTGCGCGAAAAGGAAGATGCTGCTTTGGCGGTAGCCCCGGCAGTCGCGTCCTACTCCCCTCCCGCGTCAGTAGTTTGTCCTAAATCGGGCGTCCCTGGCGTGATTGAGTGCGACCTTGCCAAACGTGCTTTTGCCGCTTGTCATGCCGCAAAAACTGCCGCCGATTTTTCTGTTTGCGTCAGGTCTTATTCATCGACAAAACCCCTGACTTGTACGTTAGCCGCCAATTCTGCCGAATCGGACAGCTGCAAGCGATCCAACAAGTCTCGCGGGTAAACATCCATTTTCCATTTTGAGAGGTGTCTTTCAGCCGTACGCTGGAGGGTCGCCTGCGCCCAATTTCCTGAATAAAGCGGAGAAGTTTTCATGTCCAGAAGCGTGTTTTGGCAAAGCCCAATGTATTTCCTCTTGCTGTTGACGCAGGCAGCAGTAGCCTCGCAGTTCGCTACCAGCGGCCAGTTCAGCGTTGGCCCCAATGGGGCAGCCCAGTATGTCGTTGCGATCAAGGTGCCGCCTGGCGTAGCTGGCATGGAGCCGAACCTTTCGATTGTGTACAGCAGTAGCAGCGGCAATGGCATGTTCGGCGTAGGCACCCACCTATCAGGTTTATCTGTGATTACGCGCTGTCCCAAGACGTTGGCGCAGGATGGTGTAATCAAAGCCATTGCATATATACAAGACGATGCATATTGCCTCGACGGTGCCCGTTTAATCCCGATAAGTGGCGTAAATGGCGGCGACGGAACGGAATATAGGACAGAATTAGATAGCTTTTCTAAGATCGTATCGACGGGCTTCCATTATCGTCCGTCATATTACAACTTGGAAACTGGTCAGGCCGTGTCCAATGCCAAGGGTGGCCCCATATCGTTCACAGTGCAGACCAAGTCTGGCCGAACGATGGAGTACGGCACGTCTGGCGATTCCCAAATCAAGTTGGCGGATGATGGTATGGTCACATCCGGCGCATATGGCCTGATTAAGGGATGGGCGTTGCAGAAAGTTTCGGATCGGGCAGGGAATTATATGAAATTCACCTACACCAATATCAGTCAGGCGAATAAAGCCTCGCCCGGCTCGGTACCGGATGATGGAAATTTTTATCCCGTTCGGATTGACTACACTGGTAACGCGACAACGAATCCATCCAATGCAGTAGTTTTCGAGAAGGTTAGCGTATTGCCGTACTCGCCTATTCAATATGAAGGTGGATTTGTCGTGCCGCGTACTGGCTTTAGCTACTTCAATCAGCTTAAAACCTATAGCGGAGTAATTCCTGGTGTTTCGCAAGGCAGTGGTTTTAGCAATTACATCATCGAGCCTGATTATAGCTATGGTGTTCAGGGCAGCTCGTGGCTGTACAGCCGCAGGGCATCACGCCCGCTCACCATTACAGAGTGTGTTGGAATATCCGACTGTTTTAAGCCTATAACTTTTGGCTGGAATACTAGTTATGTGGGCTTTCAGTTCAAGACGAGCGCTTTTCCCGGTCAACAAAATGACTATCAGAATTTCTTTGTGGATTTAAATGGCGACGGTAAGAAATCATGGATGAAAATAAGCCAAGGGATGGATGATGCTTGGGTCGGTACGGCCAACGCGAGCGGAACATTCTCTAATAGCGATTGGAGCAAGTTCAGCCAGTCCATCGGTTCATTGAACAACTTTGCACATTATTTTGCAGACGTAAACGGCGATGGTAAAGCAGACTGGATTCGCGTGAGCCGAACCAGCAATGAGGCATGGATTGCCCTTGGTACGGGTAACGGCGGCTTCCAGTTCTGGTCACAGTACACACAGTCCGTCGATGCGGCCGGTTCCAGTCAGCATTATTTCTTTGATGTGAATGGCGATGGCAAGGCAGATTGGATTCAATTGACCGCCGTGAATGGGGCTATGAGGACGTCTGTTGCGATATCGAATAACGATGGTACATTCCAGTTTTGGAGCAATGTCAGTAATCTAGCGAATGCTGCTGCGCTAGATCATATCTTTACCGACTTCAATGGCGATGGCAAGATCGACAAACTAGTTTTCAATAAGACCACTGGTGTTGCAGATGCGTATTTAGGAATGGGTGATGGAAAATTTTATGCGGCGGGGAGTGTCAGCTTTGGTGCTGGATCAAAATATTTTGTTGCAGACATCAATGGTGACGGTAACGTTGATGTATGTGCTGGTAGAACAGATAATTTAACTCTCTGCAGTCTATCCAAGGGCGATGGAAATTTCGCTACGCCCGTTAGTGTCAGTGGGTCATATGGCGTCAATGCGGCGGCTGATTTGAATGGTGATGGCATCGTGGATTTGATCACGACTGATATCAGTGGAAATTCGCCGTTGGTGACGTTAAATTCCGGTGATAACGGTAGCTACAATGATAGGTTTGGTCAGGCCGTCCCAATTTCCCCTGATTTACCATCCGGCTCACCATATTCCTCTGATGGATACCAATTGATGTTCGCGGATCTCGACGGTGATGGTCGCGAGGATATGATTGTCATTGATCGCGCAAATAACAGGGCTTTTTGGGGGCAATCGCGATTTCCAGAAAGTGGGAAAATTGCATCAATCACCGATGGACTGGGGGTTGTCACTGCGATCAACTACAAAGCAATGAATGACCCAAGTGTCTATACGTCGGACACTAATGCCACTGGCACCGTGCGCGATTCCCTATTCCCGCTTCTTGGTATAAAGAGGATGCCGACTGTGGTGTCTTTCGCAGTTACCCCGAACGGTATAGGCGGAACTGTCACGAAGAATTATACCTATGGGGGCCAGAAAATCGACTTGTCTCGTCGCAAGACACAGGGGTTCCGTTGGATGCAGAGCGTGCAACAGGAAACCGGCATCACTGATCGAACGGAATATATTCAGGAATGGCCTATGACCGGTCAGCCTTCCACCTTGAAGAAGACACTGGCAGGCGGTGGCAACAGCGGCTTGCTAAGCCAAACGACGTACACTTATAGCTGCAATGACTTTGTGTCAGTAAGTGGGTGCATGGTGACGACTGGGCGCCGTTATTTTCCGTACGTTAGCGAGCGAGTGAGCACGTCATGGGACCTGAATGGTGCTGTTATGCCGTCTTTGACAGGGACCTATCAGTTTGACTCCTATGGCAATCCCACTCAGACTGTTGAATCTACGTCCGATGGTTTTTCCACAACGACCACAACGACCTACTCCAACGATACGACGAAATGGCGGATTGGACTTCCACTGCGTCAGACGGTCAAAACTGACTCGCCTTAATTTGTCACCGAAGAACAAAAACGGAGAACCCATGCATCGCACCCGAATGAAGCAGGCCTCGCCGGCGCCAACCCCACGCTGGTTCACTTTGGTTACACTGTTGGCCAGTCTCCTAGCTGGCACCCCGGCTTGGGCAGGCAGCGCGACGCGGACCACGGCCTATGAATATGATCCAGTCAAAGGATATGTGACGGCAGAAATTCATGAACCGGACGCGCCGCAATTTGGCTTGCGCACGGAATACACCTATAATCAGTTCGGCATGCGACTAACGACAGTTGTGTCCTCGCCAGCCACGGGCTTGGCTGCGATTGTGTCGCGTACAGTCAGCTCAGTTAGCTATGATGAGAATGGCATCACCCCGCTAACCAGTACCAATGCTCTGGGCCAGGTGCTTAATCTGCGGTACGACAGCACGAGTAGCCAATTGATGTCCGTGTTGAACCTAAATGGCCTTTACACGACGTTTGGTTACGATAACTACCGCCGCAAAACGAACGAGTACCGTCCAGATGGGACCAGCACGCAGTGGAGTTATCAGTATTGCGCTGGAGTGCAAGGTTGCCCGGCGAATGCCAAGTTTATTGTGACCACGACGCCGATGGGTGCCAATGGCAGCGCAAATGGCGCCTGGATGAAGACTTATTATGACAGCTTCGAGCGTAAGGTACGGACGGAAACGCTGGGCTTTGATGGGGGCACAGTCATCACCCAGGACACGGAATATGATGCACTGGGGCGAATTGCCCGGGGCAGCAAGCCATATTATCCGAACGCAACCATTCAATGGACGACCTACACCTATGACGCACTCGGCCGTACCGTAGCTATTACTTCACCCGATGGCAGTCAGGTAAGCACTACATATAATGGTCTGACGACTATTGTCACTAATGCCTTGAATCAAACTCAGACAGCTGTCAGAAATGGCAGGGGCCAGACCGTGCAAGTGAGCGATACGCAAGGGAATACACTTGCTTTTCAATACGATACCTTGGGTAATCTGATAAAAACCACAGATCCCAAGGGAAATGTGGTGACGATGGCCTATGACAATCTTGGCCGTAAGACTGGAATGATAGACCCGGATCTGGGCACGTGGAGCTATGCGTACGATAACCTCGGCGAACTAGTCCAGCAGACGGATGCCAAGAACCACGTAACTACAAATACTTATGACTTATTGAGCCGGCTTACTAAGCGCGCTGAAGCGGATCTAGTGTCGACTTGGACTTACGATACTTGTTCCAGCGGGAAGGGCCGGTTATGCCGCTCGACGGCCGATAATGGTTATATCGTCGATTACAGTTTCGACGGTATGAGCCGGCCAAAACAGGCTGTGTCCCAAATCGATACCAGCTACACTGCCAGCCAGACCTACGACGCCAACGGGCGAATCGCTACCCAGACCTACCCCACCGGCCTCGTGGTGAAATATGTATACACGTCACTAGGGTACCTGAGCGAAGTGCGCAACAATGCCACCAACGCCCTATACTGGCAGGCCAATACGCTGGATGCCGAAGGCCATTTGACGCAGCAAACCTATGGCAACAACGTGGTGACACAGCAGGTGTTTGATCCTGCCACGGGACGTCCGAAAGCCATCGTGGCCGGCACTGGTAACGCGGTGCAGAATCTGTCGTTCACCTACGACTTGCATGGCAATATGCTCACGCGCGGCGATGCCAATCAAAGCTTGTCGGAGACCTTCCTGTACGACTCGCTCAATCGCCTGACCAGTAATACGGTGAACTCCAGCGGTGCTGGCCTAGTCACGCAAAGTTACGGCTACGACAGCATTGGCAACATCACCAGTCGCTCGGATATGGGTGCCTACACCTACGGTCCGGTCAACTTCAAGCCGCACGCAGTGGATCATATTGTCATGGCTGACGGCAGCACTCGCCAGTACAGCTACGATGGCGTGGGAAACCTCACGCAGGAAGTGCAGCGCGATGTTTCGAACAATGTGATTGCCGCCAAAGGCCGCACGGAAACCTGGACCAGTTTTAACATGCCGTTGTCGCTGACAAGTCCAGCTTCAACGGCGACTTTCGTCTACGGCCCGGAGCATCAGCGCATCAAGATGACGGCCGACGGTACTATCACGACCTATCTGAACCCGGACAATGCCGGCGGTCTGCTGTACGAAAGGGATGTGAAGAGCGACGGCACGATTGAACATCGCCATTTTGTGACGGCTGGCGGCGGTGTGGTGGCGCTGATCAAGCAGACCGGCACCGGCACGCAGACCGTGCTGTACATGCACAGCGATAATCTAGGGTCGACTACAGCGATCACCAATGCAGCGGGGGCGGTGATCGAGCGGATGGCTTATGAACCGTTTGGCAAGCGCCGCACACCCCAAGGTGCGATGGATCCGAATAATACCATTGCTGGTGTGAACACCGATCGTGGCTACACCAATCACGAGCACCTTGACGGACTGGATCTGATCCACATGAATGGACGGTTGTACGATCCGACGATTGGGCGCTTCATCAGCGCCGACCCCAACGTGCCCTATTCGACCAATATCCAGTCATATAGCCGATATTCGTACACACGCAACAATCCGCTAGTGACGATTGATCCGAGTGGGTTTTGGGATTTCACTAGCGATCCTTTAGCAGATCCATTCGACAGTGTCTTTAGAGGCTCACCGATTTTCTCGCCATGGATTCCGACGACGTTACCACCTGCTACATCACACCCGCAGATAGCGCCAGCGTGCGTTATGATGATCATGGGGCCTGGTAGATTGGGTTGGTCTTGTCCTCCCGTGCCAATTCGAATTCCTCCAGTGACCTTGCAGTCAACTGTGTTGAGTGCGATACCGAAGGTGCTAACAATTGCCGCCGAGGCGGAATGGCTCACTGCCATAAAAACCATGGACATGCTTAGCCAGGCTAAAGCCTGCGGGTGGTCGATGGATTGTTTCAAGGGAATTATTGCGAATGGTACAGACAGTGCCGAGTCGAAACCATCGGATAGCAAAGAGCCGGATTATGTAACTCCCACACAGGAACCGGATCGATTCAGGCGTGGCCCTGGTGGGACAAGGATTGATAACGAAGACGGTAGCGTTTGGGAGAAAGATAGAGGCGGCCAGAATGCTCATGGCGGAGAGCAATGGAAGAGGTGGCCGGGCCAAAAGGACTGGGAGAAGCGGCATAATCGTGAAAGCGTTTGGAATAATGGCGTTGTGAGAGATAAGTGATGAATACGATGAATTTTGATGAACTGCTGACCCAGGTATTGAGCTGGTGGCCGAAGGAAATCGTTGGCTCGCATGACGACTTTTCAGACCCGAAGAAGTCGTCTTCTATCGCAATCTTCTACGAGTCGGCTATCGAGCCGATATCTGTGGGCTCCGGAAGTATGTTACTGGCTCAGCTCGACTGGATACTGTTTTCCGTCGTCGATGATGTATCGAGAAAAATGCTGAAAGTGCATCCCCACGATATTCGTTCCGACGTATTGCGCCACAGGTTCCATGAACTCCTTCGTAAGGTGGCGATACCGCAGCTTCGTGGCCAGGCTGCATGGGATGGGTCTTTTGAAAAAGATGAGCTCGTGAACTATCTGGTCGTGGAGGGTATCTCCTTCGAATAGATGGTACAAACAATGCTAAACCACCTAAAGATCCTCAGACTGTTCGTTTGCAAGTCAATTTGATCCGCTTCGATTGACCCGCCTTTTACGGCCAGGCCGACGCCGTCGGGCTCCAGGAGGGATACTCTGCTATTGCTTGCATGGGGCACCCAGAGGAGAAAATCTATGCTTAACGTTGGGTCATAACCGCGCGCAAATCGGCACCCACTGTGCGGGTGGATGCGCCCGACGCTTATTATTGTATTGCGGCATCGGATGCTATAATCTTTGCAATCCCCACCCCTCGCCTGCGTCCCCGCAAAGATTGCACTCACTCGATTTCTCCAATGCAGTTTAAGATCAAGACCTATAGCCAGACCGATGGCGTGAAGTTTGCGACGGTTGATGCAGCCAACGAAGCTGAGCTACGCCAGCGCTGTGCAGCTGAGGGGCAGCGCATCCTCACTATCAGCGCGTCCGGGCGCCCCTTATTTATTGCACGCCCCTCATATTCCGTACTGGAGTTCAGCAATGAGTTGTTGGCGTTGATCGAGGCCGGACTGAGTCTAACTGAGTCGCTGGATATCCAATCGCGAAAAGCACGTGGCACAAGAGCCAAAGAGGCTCTGGCTCAATTACTGAACTCGTTGAAAGAGGGGCGATCTTTTGCCGCTGCGTTGGCGGAGCAGCCTCACGTCTTCCCTGGGTTGTTTGTCACCATAGTGAAAACTTCGGAGCAGACGGGCGATCTCGCCGAAACCTTGAAACGTTACATCTCTCACCAACAGCGGGTCGACCAAGTCCGCAATAAGGTCGTCTCGGTCTCGGTGTATCCGCTGCTATTGATAGCGGTGGGTTTTCTGGTGATCGCTTTCCTGTTGACCTATGTGATCCCTCGTTTTAGCCGCATCTATGAAGACCTCGGTACCAACCTTCCATGGACTTCCCGCATGATGATCGGCTGGAGCCATTTCATCGGTCACTATGGCGGCTTGGTCGCGACAATTGCCGTCGTCTTGCTGAGCATCGGCGGATGGGCAGTATTGCAGGCCTCTACCCGCGCCCGACTGACCCGTGTCGCTTGGTCGCTGCCTGGTGTGGGCGAGAAGATCCGCCTGTATCAGTTGGCCCGCTTCACGCATACCCTCGCGATGCTGGTCAATGGCGGCATGCCGTTTGCAGCTGCGCTTGGTTTGGTCACAGATTTGCTGCAACAGCCCAGTTTGAGCAGAGGTTTGGTCCAGGCGCGTCAGATGATTAATGAAGGACGCTCTGTATCGGATTCCTTCGCGGCCTCCTCCTTGGCTACTGAGGTAGGCGTGCGCCTGATTGCGGTGGGCGAACGTTCTGGCAGCATGGGCCGTTCGCTGGAGCGCCTCGCGAGTCTCTATGATGATGAGATCGCACGGTGGGTCGATTGGTTCTCGCGCTTGTTTGAGCCTGTGCTGATGCTGGTTATCGGCGCGGCCATCGGCGCCATCGTGATTCTGATGTACATGCCTATTTTTGAGCTAGCCAATACCCTCCAATGAGCCAAATCGATTTCGCCGCCCCCGCACGATTAGATACCGGGCTCATTAAAGCTGCGCGCGAACGTGCGCGGACATCCGGACAGCGTCTGCTGGAGGTATTGGAAGAAGCGAGCGGCCTTGAACCGGCTTCGTTTGTGCGGTCGTTGGGTATCACTTTTGCTTATCCGGTTCTGGATATGGCGAGCCTGGCCGCGTTGGCGCCATCTTTCGAGCAACTGACCTTCGCCGAATCCGCGCAAAAGAATTGCGTATTGGTGAAGACGGAGGCGGACGTGCTTGCTGTGCTGGCGGATCCTTTCGATACCGATCTTCAGTCCTGGCTGGAATCGCGTTGCGCGGTAGCACCGCAATGGTGTCTTGCGCACGCCTCAGACCTGCGAGCTTTCTTTGCGATTCACGAGCGCGGGTTGCGGGCGCTCGATGGGGTAACTCAAATCGATAGCGATGCCGTTGAGGCAGTTAGCGCAGACGATTTGAGCTTCGCATCGATCACCGGAGATTCCAGCCCTATCATCCGGTTGGTGAACTCAACAGTTTACGACGCGATGAAGGTTGGCGCGAGCGATATCCATTTCGAAACCACGAAGGCTGGCCTCCAGGTCAAATACCGCATCGATGGAGTGCTTGCGTTGGTGACTGAAGTGGCTGGATTGCCTGTCGCCGAGCAAGTCGTCTCGCGCATCAAAGTCATGGCGGAACTGGATATCGCTGAGCGGCGGATACCTCAGGATGGACGCTTCCGCCTCATGTTTCGCGGAGATGAAATCGACTATCGAGTCTCGGTAATGCCTAATCTTGTGTGCGAAGACGTCGTTATTCGTATTCTGGACAAACGTAGCCTGACCGATGAGGCGGTTGGTTTGACGCTTGATCCGCTCGGCTTCGATGCGAACACTCTGTATGAGATTCGCCGCATGGCGCGCAAACCCTACGGGATGTTGCTTGTGACCGGGCCGACCGGTAGTGGCAAGACGACCACCATGTATGCGGCGCTTTCCGAGATCAACGACGGGCGCGATAAGATCATTACCATTGAAGATCCGATCGAATATCAGCTGCCGGGTGTATTGCAGATTCCAGTCAATGAGAAGAAAGGCCTGACCTTTGCGCGCGGACTGCGTTCCATCCTGCGCCACGATCCGGATAAAATATTGGTTGGCGAAATCCGAGATCCTGAAACGGCGCAGATTGCGATTCAGTCGGCGCTGACCGGCCACTTGGTGCTGACCAGTGTCCACGCCAACAACGTGTTCGACGTGTTGGGTCGCTTTCTCCATATGGGTGTTGACACGTACAGTTTTGTCTCCGCCTTGAACGGCATAGTGGGACAGCGCCTGTTGCGGTTGATTTGCTCGAACTGTGCCGCCGATTACCAGCCTGATGAGGAAGAGTTAGCGTATTCCGAGATCTCGCCGGAACGTTCTGCCGACATTCGATGGCGACATGGCACAGGTTGTGGGCATTGCCGCGGCACCGGTTACAAGGGACGGCACGCTGTGGGAGAAGTGTTGCGTCTGACGGACGAGATGCGCGAGTTGATTGTCGCGCGTGCTCCGATCAGCATTATTAAACAAGCCGCGCTCAAGGGCGGCACCCGTTTTCTGCGTGAGGCGGCTGTCGATTTGGCGGTCGAAGGACGGACCACTCTGGAGGAAATCAACCGTGTCACTTTTGCGTCGTAAACGCTACGAGGTCCACTTGGCGCCTAGCGCGGTGACACTGGCTGAGCTAGAAGGCATCGTGCATCCATCTCCGCAAGCGGTCGCCGTCCTTCTTGCGCCCGTTGACGTAAGTTGGAGCGTGACGGAGGCTGTGGCGGAAATGGATCGTCATTTTGCGAAACAAGGTGGAAGACGTGGCTCGCTCGATATCGTCTTGGCGGACGCCTTTGTGCGCTATGCAGTCTTGCCTTGGTCGGATGAACTGAGTGGGCGTCAGGAAGTCGAGGTGTTCTCGCGTATCCGGTTGGAGGAGCTATTCGGTACAGCTGTTTCTGACTGGGATATCGTCATTGACCGCCGTGAGTTCGGACAGGGAGGGCTGGTCTGTGCGATTGAGCCAGGTTTGCCAAACCTGCTCCGTGAGTGCTGTGCCGCGCGCAACTTGACATTACGTTCTCTGATACCTTGCTTTATGGACCGCTATAACCGTCTGCGCGCCCGAATGAATGCGGGCGAATTTTTGTATGTTGGTGTTAGCGACGACAGATGCCAAATAGCTTATCGCAACGCCGTCGGATGGCAAAGTATGCGTGCAGTATCCATGCGTGATCGCACCGCAGCGGGCTTAAGCAACATCTTGAAGCGTGAGGTTTTGCTGCAAGCTTGTCCTGATAATGTGGAAATTTATGTGGATCTGCCCGAGTCTTGGAATGTTTTGCGGTCGCAGTTGGAGCCAAACTATCACGTCGTATTTTATGCCTCGTTGAACAGCGGGGCCAATACGCAATGACACGGACATCGTTACCTACGGTCGCTTTGGCCTTTGTCGTACCTCCGAGCCGGCTGCACTTGGCGGGTGGGATAGCTTGTGCCGCCACAATGGTCGTGGCCGGCCTGCTGGGTTGGACATATCAGCGCGATCAAGTACTCCTGGCTGCTGAGCAAGCGGCGCTGACTGAGGTGCGGATTGCGGAGAAAAACCTGGCAAAGACAAGTGCGATATCACGCGAAAGCCAAGAGCATACTCAGAAACAGATCGATGCCGCTCAAGGAGTTATCAGACATTTGAACTTACCTTGGGACGATCTTTTTTCCGCGCTTGAGGCGTCGACAAACAACGATGTGGTGCTGATCGATGTTGAGCCTGACCCAGAGGCACACATAATCGGAATCACTGCAGAGGCGCGAGACCCGCAGGCCATGCTGGATTATGGACAGACGCTCGCGGGCAGTGCGTTGTTGAGGAACGCATTCATTCAGAGTCACCAGGTTCAGGTACAGGCGCCGCAAAAGCCTGTGCGCTTTACGATTGCAGCGCAGTGGCTTACGCCTGCGGCTGATAGCAAGCCACGTACCGGAGGAGTGCCATGAGTAGTTTTGGTCGCCGTGGTACTGCGTTCGCGTGGCGGTTGAAGCAAGTCGTTCAGTATGTTGGCGTTCCCGGTGTAGCAGCAATTGTGCTGGGCATAACCTGCTCGACTGCGTACGTCGTTGCGTTGCAGCCTTTGCTGGCCGAAATCCCAGCCACCCGCGCGCAGTGGCGTATTACGTCGAACCGGAAAGTAGCACCGCCATTGGCGAACGCATCACTCGATAGCATGAGCGCATTTTATGCGTCGGTCCCTGAGGTTGATGAACAGTTCAACTTAATGGCGCGCCTGCATCGGGCTGCCGCCGCGCAAGGACTGTCACTCGAACATGGCGACTATCAATTCGTGCCTGAGCTTGCAACCCCGTTAATCCGTTATGAAATAGAGCTGCCGGTCAGAGGGGAGTACACCCAGGTTCGCCGATTTATTTCTGCGGCGATGCGAGACCTGCCTACGCTTGCGTTGAAGAGTGTTTCCTTTACCAGGCAAAAGAGCGACGATTCCCAACTGAACGCCAAGATCTCATTCGTGCTATATCTGAAGAAGGATCGCTCGTGAGATCTCGCTTAGTGATACTGATGCTGGCCGTCGTCGCTTTATTGATCTGGTTGAATGTGTCTACGGGAAGGGAAGGACACGAACCATTCGCCGCCGTTGCGTTGCGACCGGTGGAGCTGCAAGGACCAGTCGAGACGCAGCGGAAAAAAACGCATGAATCCGCTTTGTTTTTGCCGCTGCTGGAGCGTGACGCCGGAACCGGTGATATCGACAATCCGTTCGTCGCCAAGTCATGGTACGTTCCACCGCCGGCGCCACCGGTGGTGGTCGTGCCGTTGGCGCCGCCAAGCGCACCGCCACTGCCGTTCGGTTTTGCAGGCACGATGGAGGCGGAACCCGGCCATCCGGTGTACTACCTGGTGATGGGTGACCAATCCTATGCTGTAAGCAAAGGGGAAACCTTTGCAGGCCAGTATCGCCTTGATGGCGTTGAGCACGGCCAGCTAGTGATCGTCTACTTGCCGTTGGCGACCAAACAACTCCTTCCGATGAATCTTGATTCTTAAAAGACTGCAATGAAAAGACTTCCGTGCTTATCTGTTCTGTTCCTGCTGATGTTGGCCGGATGCGCTGGCGACCGCCTGCACTCCACAGGAATGGACCTCATTGCCAAGGGCCAGCCAGAAGAAGGCGTACGCAAGCTGGCGGAGGCATCGCAGGCTGAGCCGCGCAATGTCGTGTTCCGTTCGGACTTTCTGAGTCAGCGTGCCGAACAAGTCACCCGGTTGCTGAGGCAAGGGGATGATGCACGTGCAGCAGGCCGCTGGGATGCTGCGGAAGTGGTGTATACCAGAGTGATCAAAATGGAGCCCTCCAATGCCCGTGCGGAGGCAGGGTTAGTGGCTGTCGCTCACGCACGGCGGCGCGTGCCACTGCTTGAACAGGCAAAGCAAGCTTTGCAAGTCAACGATAAGACGAACGCCGCAACACTGGTAAGGCAGGTCTTGGTTGAAGAGCCCAAGAACTTGGATGCACTGGCATTGCAACGCTTGATTGATGACGGCGATGCTGCCAGCCAGCTCAGTTCGCCAGCCATGCACGCCAATTTTCGGAAGCCGATCAACCTGCAATTTCGTGATGCCAGCCTGAAGCTCGTGTTGGAGGCGCTGGCGCGCGCCACTGGTGTTGACTTTATCCTGGATAAGGATGTGCGCCCGGACTTGCGCACTACCGTTTTTCTACGCCAGGCACCGCTCGAAGATGCGCTTGAGTTGATTCTGCAGTCGAATAATCTTGAGAAGAAGGTGTTGAACGCCAATGCCGTATTGATCTATGCCGGTACGCCTGATAAGTTGAAAGCGTACAAGGAGCTGGTCGTCAAAGGTTTTTATCTGGCCAATGCGGATGTGAATAAGACCAATGCCATGATTAAGGGTATGCTCAAAACCAAGGACACCTTTGTCGATGAAAAGCTGAACCTGTTGATGGTGCGGGATACTCCGGAGGCGATACGGCTCGCTGAAAAATTGATCGCCATGCAGGATTTGCCTGAACCTGAAGTGATGCTGGATGTCGAAGTGCTGGAAGTCAAACGGTCACGCTTGAACGATTTGGGTATTCAATGGACGAACCAGTTCACTATCACGCCATTGACCAGCACGCCTGCGACTATCGCCAGTTTGCGCGGTTTGAATGCTTCGCGCCTCGGCGTCACGGTTCCCACTGCCACGGTCAATCTGCGGCGCGAGTTAGGAGATGCCAATATCTTGGCTAATCCGCGCATCCGGGCGCGCAATCGTGAGAAGGCCAAAATCATGATCGGCGACAAAGTGCCGGTGACGACCAATACCGCCACTGCCACCGGCTTGGTATCGGAGAGTGTGCAGTATCTGGATGTCGGCATCAAGCTCGAAGCCGAGCCCAACGTTTATCTGGACGGCGATGTGGCGATCCGCATAGGGCTGGAGGTCAGTAGCATCGTGCGTGAAATTCGCACGCCTGGCGGGTCTTTGGCCTATCAGATTGGCTCGCGCTCCGCGACGACCGTGTTGCGCTTGCAGGATGGCGAGACTCAGGTGTTGGCTGGGTTGATTAGTGACGAAGACCGCCATGCCGCAAGTCGTGTGCCTGGCCTCGGGGATTTGCCAGTGCTTGGACGCTTGTTCGGTTCTCAGAAAGACGACCACGAAAAGACTGAGGTTGTGCTATCGATCACGCCTCATCTGATCCGTAATATTCAACGACCTGCGGCAGGTGCAGGTGAATTCTGGTCCGGCACCGAAGCCAGCCTCAACACCCGGCCGCTGTATCTGGGGCAGGCGTCGGAAGGCGTAGTGGATCTTAAGCCATCGGGCGCGGCCAATAAGACTGGCGATTCTGTGACGAGCGTGGCGCCAACAAAACTCCTATTTACTTGGGCAGGACCAGCAAAAGTTACTCAAGGCGAGCCGTTTAAGGTCGCGCTGCATCTGCAGAGCGACGGCGGTGTGCGCAGCCTGCCTTTGCAGTTTGGCTATGATCCTGAAGACTTGCAGCTGGTTGATATCACGGATGGTGGCTATTTCAAGAAGGCAGGTACTCAAACCAGCCTCTCGCATAGTGTCAATGCCAGCGAAGGAAAGGCGATGGTCAGCATTGTTCGCGCCGGAACGGAGGGGACACGCGGTGATGACGATGTCATTATCCTCACCATGAAATCGCTGAGCAACAAGGCCAGCGAATTGAAACTATTGTCTGCCGCACCGGCCACGATAGGCGACAAGGCGCCGTCGCCAACATTGCCGGCGCCATTGCTGATCAAGGCAGGAGACTAGATTGCTGACGATTCGCATCAACGGCTCTAGGTTTGCACGTCGGGGTGTTGTCGCAGGCGGTTTCACTATCGTGGAGCTGTTGGTGACGGTGGTCATCGTGTCTATCATGGCGGCGGCTGCCTTGCCCATGGCCGAGTTGGTCAACCGGCGGGGTAAAGAACAGGATCTGCGCCGCAATTTGGCCCTCATTCGCGATGCACTGGACGCTTATAAGCAAGCCTATGATGAAGGGCGGATCGTGCCGTCCGTCGGCGTCTCGGGTTATCCGCCGACTTTAATTGCCTTGGTCGACGGTGTGCCGGATGCTAAGAGCCCGGCCGGTGCAAAACTCTATTTTCTGCGCCGCTTGCCACGTGATCCTTTCGTTTCCGATCCGGGTGTGCCAGCCATAGCAACCTGGGGCAAACGTAGCTATGATTCTTCGGCGGCGGAACCCAAGGAGGGGCGCGATGTCTACGATGTGTATTCCCTGGCGCCGGGCGAGGGATTGAGCGGCATAAGCTACAGGGAGTGGTGATGCTTGGGCAAATGGAACGGCCCGCTCGCGGCTTTACACTGATTGAACTTCTAGTCACGATGGCGATCATCGCAACGTTGCTTAGTCTGGCGGCCCCTCGTTATTACGGTAATGTGGAGAAGGCTAAGGAAGCGACGTTGCAACAGAATCTGGCGACGCTGCGTGATGTGTTGGATAAGCATTTTGCGGACAAAGGAAAGTATCCGCAGGCGCTGGACGAACTGATCACTGGCCGCTACCTGCGTTTGATTCCACGCGATCCCTTTACGGACAGTAACCGGACTTGGCTGTTGGTGCCTCCGCCTGATCCGCAACTGGGCGGTGTCTATGATGTGCATAGCGGAGCTACCGGCACCGCTCGCGATGGCTCACGTCTGGGAGACTGGTAAGCAATGCGCAGCGTGAAATACAGTGGTGGCTTCACTTACCTGGCATTGCTTTTCTTTGTCGCGATTGCTGGTACTGTTGCTGCCGCCGTTGGCGTAGTCTGGTCGACGGAAAGCGAACGCAACAAAGAGCAGCAATTGCTCTATGCCGGCAAGCAGTATCGCTTGGCCATACAATCTTATTACGAGAAAACCCCAGGGACGGTCAAACGATACCCACCAAACTTTAATGAACTCTTGACGGATTCGCGTCAGGCCTCCACGGTTCATCATTTACGGCATCTCCTTCGCGACCCTATGAACAACAGCTTAGATTGGGGCATTTTGCGAGCACCCGATGGCGGCATTATGGGGGTCCACAGCCTGTCAACTAAGACGGCAATAAAGAATGCCAGATCACTCGCTAGACTGGCAGAAGCTTTCCAGGGAAACACATATGCGGACTGGCAGTTTATGTATGTCCCTCGTCAAATTCACTGATTATTCGTGCTGCTGCCGCTACTTTATCCCATAGAAGTTTTACCCCAAAACGAAGGTTGTGACGGTCAAAATCGTCAGACACGATGCGACCAAGTTAAGCAACGCCGCCCGTTGCGCAACGTGGGCGTAGCCGGATATCGACGCAAGGGCGGTATCTAATTCCGTTCTTATCGCCAGACATGTGCTGCGGGTGCCTTCCTTCAAAATTTGATCCATGGCGCCCTGACTTGCCGCGAGAGCGGCGTTAACAATACGCTCGGCCTTGTCTTTCGCATCGGCTTGCCACCGCTGCGAGATGCCCTCCAGCTCTTCCTTGAACTGATCGAGTTGCGCCTGCTGCGCCGCCGCGCTGTCTTGCAGTAGTCGGTTATTGATGGTCTGCAAAACGAGGATGGGATCGTCCCGAGCCACGGCGATGCCGTGTTTCGCGGCGATTTCCCGAATTAGTTCTTCGATTTGGTCTGCCATCAGATCACCGTTGTTTGGTCAAGTTGTTTGAACATTAGTCCTTTGATGATCTTAATCCTTTGGCGCGTCATGATGGCGAGCGAGCTCAAAGTCAATGCTTCGTCAAACGTCAGTCGTGCCTGCAGCATGTCGCCGAGGTCCCGTCCATAGGTTTCGTCCTTCAACTGAGGGATGCGTGCAATGGCCGAGACTCGTTGCTTGTTGGTCAGATACGCTTTCATTTGCTCAAATCCCTTGCCCTCGTGTTCGATCGGCCCCCAGTAGGGGTTGAGCCAAGTCACGAACAAAGTCTCGGCGGGAAACTGGCTGGTGAGATGGGCGAAGCCGCTGACCGTATCGAGCAGTGCCTGGCCGCCGGTGATGACCGTGTGCACGACCAGTTCATGTCCCATATCTGCCAACAGGGCGGGGACCTGATTGCTGATCAGGTAGTGCGACAGGGGCACGAAGGAGCTGGCGCCGCTGTCGATGACAGCGGCATTGGTCAGTGGCGCCAGCATTTCGATTAGCGCATCGAACTTGCGAGAATTGATCTCGTCGTCTTCCATGATCTGCAGGCGCTGTACGTCCAGCGCCTGGTAGCCGTGGAACGTGGAGTTGACCGGATCGATGTCGATGCATGCAGGCTTTTCCGCCTTGCTAGCGATGTATTGAGCGAGAACTGTAGCGACCATCGATTTGCCTACGCCGCCTTTTCCTTGCAGGGTTATATGGATTCTGGCCATCACAAGAGCTCCTCTTTTTTTGGTGTTGAATTGAATACAAAGCCGGCAGGTTTGTTCGGCTTGGCGGAGGGCGACGAGGCTGTGACCTCTGCCTGCCTGCTGGCTGCCCTCGAAGGAACACACAGGAATTTGTGGACATAGCGGAGAAAGCCTGCGTAGCTGAGTTCTGTGCGCCGGGCTTCGCGCAGATTGCTCCAGATGGTCTTCACTGCATAGCCGGCATCGAGTGCAGCGCGGACATCATCTTTCACTGCCAAGAATGCGACCAGGTTGTGGTCGCGCATGCCTGCTTCACGGCGTCTGACCCAGTCGCCAAGTTGGTCAGGATAGTTTTTCCCCATGTCGATCTCATCCTGGTATTTGAACGCTATTAAGCGCAACTGCGACGTGACTTTCGCGCTACTGAGTGCGATTAAACGCGACTGAATGGCTACCGAGTGCAACTAACCGCGATTTTCTCGATACTTAACGCGTTTCGATATGTTGGCCCGTTCAGTTGCGTTCAGTTTGAGATTCCGCAAAGGTTAAATCGAAAGTCCGGGCGCACAATTTAGTGGAAAAATGCCCTCGAAAACGCGGGCAGGATATGTGAAGTTAGCTAACCGGCGCGCCGGTTATCTATCTTCACTTCCCTTATTCGCGCCTTCGGCGCTCAACGGGAACCTGCTCTGCGAGGCAGGCGGATGCCGCCGCCAAGTGCGCAGGCCCAAGGAGCCGACACCATGGAACCGAACAGCAAACCACCCACCCGGAAAGCGCTGCACCTGCGCGTGCCGGTGCTGCAGGAAGAGGCGCAGGCCATACGCCAGTTGGCCTCCAATGCCGGCCTGCCCGTGGCAACCTATCTGCGCAACGTCGGCCTGGGATACCGGGTGCACGGCATCCTGGACCATCGGCGCGTCGAGGAACTGGCGCGCATCAACGGCGACCTCGGACGGCTGGGAGGGCTGCTGAAGCTGTGGCTGACGGACGACCCGCGCACCGCCCGGTTCGGGGAGGCGACCATCCTCGCGGTGCTGTCGAAGATCGAAGACACGCAGCGCGAAATGCAGGACATCATGCGCGACGTGGTTTTGCCGAATTCCCCGCGCAAACATCTTTAGCGGCTAAAGCGACATGCGGTGCGGCCATGATTGCCAAACAGGTCTCGATGCGGGCATTGAAGCGAAGCGACTACGCCAGCCTGGTGCGCTACCTGCTCGATACGCAGAACAAGAACGAGCGCGTCGGCGAGGTCCGCGTGACGAACTGCCAGTCCACGGACCCGGTGGTCGCGGCCATCGAAGTGCTGAACACCCAGTCGCTGAACCGGCGCGCCACCGGCGACAAGACCTACCACATGGTGCTGAGCTTCCGCGCCGGCGAGCAGCCGGATGCCAAGACACTGCAAGCACTGGAGGCCCGCGTGTGCGCGGCGCTTGGCTACGCGGAGCACCAGCGCGTGAGCGTGGTCCACCACGACACCGACAACCTGCACGTCCACATCGCCATCAACAAGATCCATCCGGTCAGGCACACCATGCACAGTCCCCACAACGATCACATCACGTTGGGACATATCTGCCAGACGCTGGAGCGCGAGCATGGCCTGCAGCGCGACAACCACCGCCCCCGTAAGAAGCGCGCGGAGAACCAGGCTGACGACATGGAGCACCACGCGGGCGTGGAGAGCCTGATTGGCTGGATCAAGCGAGGTTGCTGGAGCGAGCTATCGAACGCCACCAGCTGGACCTCGCTGCACGATGTGATGTCGGCCAACGGCCTAAAGCTGCATGAACGTGGGAATGGCCTGGTCATCACTGCTGCCGACGGCACCACGATCAAGGCAAGTTCGCTGGACAGGCAATTCTCGAAAGCCAGGCTGGAGGAGCGGTTCGGCCGCTTCCATGGCGGCCCGGAAGCCGATGGCGAGCGCGAACCGGCCAGGCGCTATGAGCACAAGCCTTTTGGTTTTCGCGCCGACACGTCAGCGCTCTTCAAACTATACAAGGTCCAGCATGACTACGAAGGGCTGGCAGGAGACCGCGCGCAGGAATGGGCCCGGGCCCGCGAGCGCAAGGCGCAACGGATCGCCGCCGTCAAGCGTCAGGGCAAATTCAGACGGTCCGCCATCAAGCTGCTCTCGTGCGACAAGGTGAGCAAGCGCATTCTGTTCGCCGCTGTCTCCCGGACTTTGTTGTCCGAGATCGAGCAGGCCAACCGCGACTATTTCAAGGAACGCCAGCGCATCTTCCTGAAATACAAGCGCGCCACCTGGGCGGACTGGCTGCACGCCGAGGCCATGCAAGGCAACGACGAGGCCCTGTCCGTGCTGCGTTCGCGCGATGGGGCGAGCGGGAAGGGCGTCAACTCGCTGGCAGGCAGGCGGCAAGGCAAGGCGCAACGTCCGGCCGCCGCCGACGGGGTCACGAAGCACGGCACGATCATCATCTGTGCCGGCAAGACGGTGTTGCGCGACGACGGCAACAAGTTGGCTGTCACGCGCGGCTTCGAGGAGGCGGGATTGCAGGCGGCGTTGCGTTTTGCCGCAGAGCGGTACGGAACGACCCTGCGCGTGGATGGCACGGACGAATTCCGGGAACGGATCGCGCGCGCCGCCGCCAGCGCCCGGCTTTCCATCACGTTCGACGATGTCGCGCTGGAAGCGCGCAGGCGCGAACTCATTCAAGCAATGAACACAAAGGAGGCAAGCGATGAACCCAGACAACACACATGGCAGGGAGGACCTGCTGACAGCAGCATTCAGGCAGATGGAAGAGGCGGAGCCGGCACTGCCTCCGCAGTCCGAACCGCCGGCGGCCGAAAGCCGAACGTTGGCCAGCCTGGAAAAGCGCCGCCGCCCGAATCCCAGAACCGTCTGCGAGGGCTGTCCCAACTCGGTATGGTTCGCATCTCCGGTGGAGGTGAGGTGCTATTGCCGGGTGATGTACCTCGTCACGTGGAGCAGCAAGGACCCGCAGCAGATCACCGCGTGCGACGGCCTGTTTCTAGGCCAGGACGGCTAGCGCAGAAACACGGCGGCTCGCCAGGCGGTCACCCACTCTCGAAAGCCGCGCGATCACGAATCGGCACGAAGCCTCCGCCGGCGGGGCGCGGCCGTTTGCGCAAGTTGCAGGACCTCGGCGTCGCCGGCGGCGACCCGTCGCGGCAGGTCGTTGCGAAGGACGCCGCCAAGGGCACGCTGCCGCATGGCGCCGCAGGCTCCCGGTCTGTTCCGCAGCACGAAATCTCAGCAATTGCAGCCTCGACGAAATACGTGTTTGAGCGGGAGCAAAGAAGACAGACTTTGTCCGATATACCGAAACACTTTGCCTATGATGGTTTTCAGGGCCGGGCCGCATTCGTCGGACTGCGCATCGTCGATGACCAACAACTCGCCCTGCTTAAGCGCGGTGGCGAAATCATGGTCGTGCCGATCGATGATGCGACCGCCAGGCGGCTCAAGCGGCTCACGCGGGGCGACATGGTGACGGTCGCCGGCCACGGCGCCATCAAGACCAAAGGGAGAAGCCGATGAAAGACCGCTTCAACAACGCTGTCGGGCCGCAGGTGCGGTTGCCGGTCCGGCGAACCAATGTGGCGATACCGATTCTGGCCTTGGTCGTCCTGGGCGCCGGCCTGCAAAGCGCCACGCAATTTTTCGCCCACAGCTTCAGGTACCAGCCGGCGCTGGGCCGCCATTTCAACCAACTCTATGCTCCGTGGGATATCTTCAAATGGGCGAGGCGCTGGTACGGCATGTATCCAGAGGCCTTCATGCGCGCGGGCAGCGTTGGGATTTGCGTTGCAGGAGTAGGGCTGATCGTTCTGGTAGTGGTCAAGATGGTGATGGCGAATACCTCGCGTCCCAACAAGTTTCTGCACGGGTCAGCACGCTGGGCGAACGACAAGGACATTCGCGCCGCAGGCTTGCTGCCCAGGACCCGGACGGTGATCCAGCGGCTAACCGGAAAGCGGGCGGCTAGTCATGGCGGCGTGTATGTCGGCGCATGGCTGGACAGGAAGGGCCGCATGCACTATCTGCGCCATGATGGCCCGGAGCATGTGCTGACCTACGCGCCGACCCGCTCCGGCAAAGGCGTGGGGCTCGTTGTCCCCACGCTGCTGTCATGGAGCCGGAGCGCCGTCATCACGGACCTGAAGGGGGAACTGTGGGCGCTGACGGCGGGCTGGCGCCAGAAGCATGCCCGCAACAAGGTGCTGCGCTTTGAGCCCGCGACGGCGAACGGCAGCATCTGCTGGAATCCGCTGGACGAGATACGGGTCGGCACGGAGCATGAAGTAGGCGACGTGCAGAATCTTTCGACGCTGATTGTCGATCCCGATGGCAAGGGGCTGGAGACGCACTGGCAAAAGACCAGCCAGGCGCTCATCGTCGGTGTGATCCTGCATGCGCTGTACAAGGCGCGCGCAGAGGGGACCGCCGCCACCCTGCCGGCGGTGGACGCCATGCTGTCGGACCCGAACCGCGCCGTCGGCGAGCTCTGGATGGAAATGATCACGTACGCGCATGTGGACGACAAGAACCATCCCGTCATCGGATCGGCGGCGCGCGACATGCTGGACCGGCCGGAGGAGGAAGCGGGATCGGTCCTGTCCACGGCGAAGTCTTATCTCTCCCTGTACCGCGATCCGATCGTAGCGCGCAATGTGAGCAAGTCCGAGTTCCTCATCAGAGACCTGATGAACCACGACAGCCCCATAAGTCTGTACATCGTGACGCAGCCCAATGACAAGGCGCGCCTTCGGCCGCTGGTGCGGGTCATGGTGAACATGATCGTGCGCCAGTTGGCCGACCGGATGACGTTCAAGGAAGGCCGCTCGGTGGCGCACTACAAACACCGTCTGCTGGCCATGCTGGATGAATTTCCCAGCCTCGGCCGGCTCGACATCATGCAGGAGTCGCTGGGCTTCCTGGCCGGCTACGGCATCAAATGTAACTTGATCTGCCAGGACATCAACCAGTTGAAAAGCCGCGAGAACGGCTATGGCCACGATGAGAGCATCACGTCCAGCTGCCATATCCAGAATGCCTTTCCGCCGAACCGCATCGAGACTGCGGAGCATCTGTCCAAGCTGACCGGCCAGACCACGGTGGCAAAGGAGCAGATCACCACTAGTGGACGCCGCACCAGCGCGTTGCTGGGCCAGGTGTCGCGCACAATACAGGAAACGCAGCGTCCCTTGCTGACCCCGGACGAGTGCTTGCGCATGCCCGGGCCGGTCAAGGATGCCAACGGCGACATCAGGCAGGCGGGGGACATGGTGATCTACGTGGCCGGCTATCCGGCGATCTACGGCAGGCAGCCGCTGTACTTTCAGGACCCGGTGTTCAAGGCGCGCGCCGCCATCCAGGCGCCCGAAGCGAGCGACAAACTGCGCGGCATCTACGAAACGGGAGGAATCAGATTATGAAAGGGCTGATGAAAAAACTTGGCATCGCTGTTGCTCTCAGCTCGATGGTGTTGTTGATCCAGGGAGCTTTCCTGTACCTGCTCGGCGCTCGCATCAACACCACGCTGAGTATCCCCGTCGGTCTGTACTGGCGGGTCAGTGACCCGGTTGGGAAAGGGCGCTATGTGATGTTTTGCCCGCCACGGCTGGAAGTCTTCGATTTGGCGAAGCAGCGTGGCTACATCGGCGCAGGCTTCTGTCCCGGTGGCTACGGCTACATGATGAAGCAGGTCGCCGGTGCGACCGACGACCGCGTGGAAGTCGGTACCGATGGCGTCAGGATCAACGGACGGCTGCTGGGCGACAGCGCGCCGCTTCGAGCCGACAGTGGAGGGCGCGTGATGCCGAGGTTCCAGGCGGACAGTTACGTCCTGAGCGAGCATCAGCTGCTGCTGATGGGCGACTGCAATGTGCGCTCGTTCGATGCACGTTATTTCGGCCCCGTGCAGCGCGGGCAGGTGAAGGACGTCATCGTCCCGATTCTCACCTGGGGAAAACCAACAAAGACTGTGAGGTAGCGCATGAATGCATCGAACAAGGCTGGTGCGGCCGGCGCCGATCCGGTGACGGAGGCGGTACTAAACGAAAAGCTGGCGGATGCGCAGACGCCCGGCTTCTGGACTGAATTTGCGCCTGACGAAGCCGAACTGGCGGGCGCATTCGAGGAAGCCGCGCTGGGAGAGAGCGATGCGGCGGCAAGCGATATCGACTTGCCTTCGCTGCATGAGAGCGATGTGAGGGAGTGAACATGAACGAAATGACCAAGTCATTTGTGGAGACAGTGGCGGAGCGGTTGATCGAGCAGCTGAAGGAAGGCGTCGCCCCGTGGCAGAAACCGTGGCAGCCCGGCGAGGCGGGAGCATCGATGCCGACCAACCCGGTCACGGGAAACCGCTACAAAGGCATCAACGCGCTGCATTTGATGAGCCAGGACCATAGCGACCAACGCTGGATGACCTACAAGCAGGCGGCATCGATTGGCGCCCAGGTGCGCAAGGGCGAAAAAGGCACACCGATCCAGTACTGGAAGTTCACCGAAGAGCAGACCCAGACCGACGCGAACGACAAGCCGTTATTGGATAACGACGGCAAGGCCGTCAAGCATACGGTGAGACTGGAACGCCCGGCGCTGTTCATGGCGACCGTGTTCAATGCGGAGCAGATCGATGGCCTGCCCCCGCAACAGCCGCGCAAGGAACAGGGCTGGAGCGCCAGCGAGCGCGCCGACGGTATCCTGCGTGCGACCGGCGCCTCGATCCAACATGGGGAGCAGGATCGCGCATTTTATCGGCCTGCCACCGACACCATTCATTTGCCGAGCAAGGAGCAGTTCGACAGCGCGGATCGTTACTACGCCACCGCGTTGCACGAATTGGGTCACTGGACCGGCCACCAGTCCCGCCTCGATCGGGATCTGGTGCATCCGTTTGGCAGCGAAGGCTATGCGCGCGAGGAGCTGCGGGCCGAGATCGCGAGCATGATCATCGGTGACGAATTGGGGATAGGCCACGACCCCAAGCAACACGCGGCCTACGTGGGATCGTGGATCAAGGCCATCAAGGATGATCCGCTGGAGATATTCCGCGCTGCGGCAGATGCCGAGAAAATCCAGGACTACGTCCTGGGGCTGGAACGCAAGCAGCTGCAGGAGCACAGCGACGCGCAGAAGGTGGCGGACTTCATTTCGACGAACCAGGGCCTCGCGCCCGGCCAGGTTGTCCAAAACACGCTGAACGCCGAACCGGAATTGAAAAGCATCCTGGCCGATGAAGCGAAGATGGATGCGCTGGACGCCAGGGTCAACGCTCTGCTGCAGGGCGTCAACCGATCGTACATCGATGAAACCAGGGCGGTCATCGCATCGACACTGGCGAAAGTCGATGATGGCGATACCGCTGTGGATTCGGAGTCGTTGCGGGCTGCCTACCCGGCGTTGCCCGATTCCGATATCGACGACGCCCAGATGGTCGCTGACTTTATCGCAGCCAACAGGACGCTGCATCCGGAGGCCGTATCGACCAACACGCAGACTGCGCCGCCGGCCTTGAAAGCGATACTGGCCGATGACATGCGGCTAAAGGCGCTCGACACGTGTGTCAATCAACTGCTGCACAACCTCAATCAGGCGTCCATCGACGAAATTCAGGTGATTGTCGCATCGACGCTGGGGCGCGGCGATGTCCACCAGCGCGCTGCGCGAACGACAGCGCACGCATCGCTCGCCGGGACGGAGGACGATGATGCCGGTGGTCAGGATGATCCGGAGGTGAACATGCAAGCAGGGAAAGCGCAGCGATCGGGCGTGTTGGCGGCGCAGCCTGTTGTTGCGATGACGACGGCTAATCCTGATGCGTTGCGGCTGACCGACGGCGAGGCCGCCGTGGCGCTTGCCCGCCAAGGCGGTGTTGGTGAAGCAGCGGAGTTTGAGACCGCCGCAAAGCGGGAGTTCGGCTTTGCGTTGCCGCTGGACTGGAATGGGCGTCTGCTAGTGCACGAACATGCATCTATCGACGGTTCTGGAGGCTCCAGCGCGACCGATGCCGAGATGCCTTCGTGGAGCCTCTTCGCCCAGCGAACCGGCGGAGAAGAGCAGTGGCTTGCCGACGCGGCGTCGCAGGTCGAGGCGAATCGGCTCGTGGAGCGCCTCGGCCTGATCGATGCGCACTCGGAAGAGAATGAACATGAGAAGGCCGCAAAGCTGGCCCGCATCCGCGAGGAGGTGGTCAAGCGTGATCCGCAGAGCACCGACGAAGATATCGCGGCCGCACGCGAGGCGCGCAAGGATGCGGAGTTCAACGCGACCCGGAACGACGCCGACTTGCTGCGCCGGATCGCGGAGCAAGAGCGGTCACGGTCGACGGTCATGCAGGGGCAGCTGGCCGGCCAGCAGACGCCGTCCGGGGCGCCGGCGTATCTTGCCGTCGCCTACCAGGACAAGGACGAGGTCAAAGCGCTTGGCGCGAAATGGGACCGTAAGGAGCAGGCGTGGTATGTGCCCCCGGGGGCTGATCCTGCGCCGTTCGAGAAATATGCCCGCCAAAGCCCCAAACAGGCGCAAGGCGGGCTCCAGGCCGAGGGGATGAAGCGTTCTTCGGGTGGTGAGGACGCGGCCCTGGCGGGCCGCATTTACCTCGCCGTGCCATATGGTGAGCGCAATGCCGCCAAGGCTGCGGGGGCGCGGTGGGACAAGGCTGCCAAGTCCTGGTATGCGGGACAGGTTGCTGATATGGGTAAGTTGGGGCGATGGAAGGCCGAAAAGGTGGCCGCCGAGCAGAGCCCCGCCATGACGCCGCGCGATGAATTTGCCGACGCGCTCAGGGCGGTCGGATGCATGGTGAGCGGTGAACATCCGATCATGGACGGGCAAAAGCACCGGATCAGTGTCGCCGGCGAAAAGCACAGCGAGAAAACCGGATCAGGCTTTTATGTCGGACATCTCGATGGGCATCCAGCTGGCTACGTCAAGAACAACAAGACCGGCGTGGAGATGAATTGGAAGTCGAAAGGGTACACGCTTGATCCGGAACAGAAAGCCATGCTGCGGGCGCAGGCGGCGTCCCGGTTGCAGAACCGCAGCGAGGAGCAGGCGCGCCAGCACGCGCAGGCTGCCGACCGGATAGCGCGGCAGATGGCCGAACTGCTGCCCTTGTCGAAGCCGACGCCCTATTTGCAGGCCAAAGGGCTGGAGCCGACGCCGGGTGTGTTGACCGACCGTGCGGGAAAAACTACCTATGTCCCCGCCACGGATGCCGACGGCAAGCAGTGGACGATGCAGTACATCCAGGAAGACGGCACCAAGCGGTTCGCCAGGGACAGCCGCAAAACCGGATGCTTCCATGCCGTCGGAGGGATGGAGGCGCTGGCCAGCGCGCCCGCGCTGGTGATTGCGGAAGGTTACGCGACAGCTGCCAGCCTGGCGCATTCGCTGGGCCACGCCACAGTCGCGGCCTTCGATTCCGGCAACCTGCCTGCCGTTGCGCTGGCGCTGCATACGAAATTCCCTGACAAGCCGGTGGTGATCGCGGGCGACAACGACCAGCACCTGCAGGCCACCCAAGGTATCAATCCTGGCAAGAAGAAGGCACAGGAAGCGGCGCGGCTAACCAATGGCCTCGTGGTGCTGCCAATCTTCGCTCCCGGCGAGGTCCGGAAGAATCCCAAGGGCTTTACGGATTTCAACGACCTTGCCCATAAAAGCAGTCTGGGCGCGGAGGGCGTCGACCGACAGGTTCGACCTGTGGTCGCCGCTGCGGTGGAAAAACACCAGGTTGCGACTGAACGGCATTCGCAGGATCAGCGGCACACGTTGGGCCATCGTCACGCACTGAAGATCGGCTAAGTGACCCGGTGCGCGCCAAGCGAATTCGCACCAGGTCGAAGAAACCATGTATTTATTTCGAGGAGAAAATCATGCATCCGGTGATCCACAAAACCTTCGGGGGATTGACCCCTAGCTACTACGTTCGCCATCTATTCTTCGGCTGCATCTTTCTCAGCCTGTACCTGTTCGCCATTCTGAACGGGAATTCAATCAGCTTCGGAGGTGCGTTGTTAGCGTTCCTGAATACCTTTCTATATCCCTATGCGCGGTTCGCCTACGAAGGTGCTGTCGATTACATCGTCGGTAAGAACGTCTTTATCGTGCATGCGGGCTTGATGTTGCTCACCAAGGTCATTACGATGACCATGTGCTGGTTCCTGGCGATCTTCATTGCGCCGGCCGGGCTGGCGTACCTGTATTTTTATCATAGCCGCAGACTGCGTTAAAAGGCCCCTAGATGGAATCCGCGCTGAATCGAATCACGGGTGAGGTTGTCGATGCGGAGCAGTTGTGGTTGCTCGATGTGGTGGAGAAGGAAAATTACGTGTGCAGGGGATGCCGTGTCAAGGTACTGCCTGCCTCATTCCGGCCAACCAATCTGGTTCGCCCCTATTTCACACTGGGCAGCACGGGCGTCCATTTGCCTGAATGCGATGTCGATGGCGTACAGCGACTGATCCAGCAAGGTCGTCAGGAAAGGATGACTACAGCGCGCGCCGGCTTTCCCGCACCATATCCTTCGAGGTTGGTGTTGAAGGATTACCGTGAGGTCGTCGATGCGGAGAGCTCCGCCGGCGATGTTTCGCAACAAGGAAGGAGCGACGCATCAGAATCATCCTCGCGCAGCGCGCCGGGGATGCCAGGGAAGCGTGTCGTGGCGACCATACGTCACATTTGCCGTACCTTCGTCAATTTTCCGTACGATCGGGACTTGGAGTTGAGTGTACCTGGCGTCGAAGGTGCAAAGTATTACGCAGTCTTCAAGAAACTGAAGTGGGATGAGCTGCGACGGTATCCAGAGCCCAAGATCTTCTATGCCGCGATGCGTTGGGCTAAGCCGCTTGACGATGCAATGTGCCTAGAGTTCGGCCTGGATGCCGGCCAGCGGGAAGAGGGCAAGCTCGTCGTCGGCCATCGGGTGCGCATAGAATGGGCTGACTGGAGTGAGTCCAGGAAGGCTTATGTGCGGCGGGAGATGGTGGTGGCGCGGGAGGAGGCCAAACAGGCGTGCGAGGCGGGCCACAAACAGACGAAAGCCTTTGTCTTTTTTCTCGGCGTCCAGGATGCGGCTGATCCCGGACTTTTTCGCGTTTTTGACCACCGGCTGATCTGCTGTATCGTCGACGAAATTACCTATCCGAAATTCTGAGCGGCGAGACTGATCGCCGGTGCTGCTTGTTCCGCCATCGCCCGTTTCCATAATACTTTTTTTTCGGTTCCGAACGTGATGGCCGTGATCCTGTCCGGGATGGGGATATATAACTCGAACAGGCCGCTCTTTTCCGGACTGGTGAGCGTCATCGATATGAGAATATGGACGGAATGCTGGTCGGGATAGAGGTCCACGTGATCGGCGACGACCGAGCTGTGGAAGATCAGCCCTTTGATCCTCAGTAAACGGACTCCCCCGGCCTGCACTTCTTCGATATTGTGGAAGGCGACGTCGGCGTATTCGGCAAAGCCAATATGTTTCATGGCGATCCTCCTTTCTCATACAGTGTAGCGCTTCAATTGCGGCGCGAGCGGCTTTTTCGCAGCCCAGCCTGCTTGCTGGACTTGCTGGTGGCATTGCCCGTGTCAGCTGCCGTGCGTTTCTGGGGGACGCTCGTTTTGACGTGGGCGGCGAGGATGTCTCGTTGGTTCGCCTCGATGATAGATTTGGCCAGCCTGGCGGGCGTACTGACCAGCGCCGTTTGGTGGACGAGGTGCTCGCCGGTTGTCCGGGCCCAGGCTTCGGCCGCAAACATGGAGCACGGCGTGCGCAAGGTCCATGCTTGCTCCCCGCGCTGCCTGTAAGTCTCAATGATTTCGAATAGCCGTCGCTCCTGCTCGTGATCGATAACCCGACTACGTGTGGCGTTGGCTTGCAAGGTAGGCGGCTCTGCATTTTCCAGCAGGCCGTTGCCTTCGCCGGTGGGATTGTTTCCCCACGTCCCATAGGTCATCGACTGTCCATCGATCGGACAATACTCGATCCAGCTATGCCCGATACGAAGTGTGCCAGCGACGGCCGAATGGATTTTGAGTATGCCAGCCATGGCGTCAGAGTGTTGTGGCCGCCGTTATCATGCGGGGCGTGTAGTCGGGCGTTGCGCGGGCAGTGCCACCTATTGGGGCGGTGGCCGTCGTCGTCGCCGCTTTCTCCGATGGCGCGACTTTAGGTGCCAGGAGACATGATCTGGAGGTGCGACATTCCAGCCAATCAGCCCAACGCGCAGCCTTGGTGATGAGATCCAGGCGGTAGATGGCGTTGAAATGGGGTGTGCGTGAATGGTAGTTGGCCGCTCTCGTCCACAGGTCTCCTTGGTCGAACTGGAGATGTCGCCGCAGTCTCCATGCCGCTAAATAGTAGGCATAACATCCGCGAGCGGCCACCGCTTGCGCGGTGATCCCGTATCGGGCAAGCGTAGACAGGTAGGCCGTATTGAACTGCATCGGACCGACATCGCTCGTGCCGTTGGTGTTTCTGACCGAGAGTCCAGGGGTACCCGCTTCCTTCTCGGCGACCGCCAACATGAGGTTGGCAGGAATGTTGTAACGGGCGGCTGCGCCGACGCTACACAATACGCTTTCGCTCATCGGGAGTGGTGGATCTGCGGCGGACATGATGGCGGCCCTTGCACTCTAGGATTCCGGTGGATCGGACTCGTTGCTGTCCTTCTTGTCTCTGAACGCGGAGACTTCCGCCTTGGGATCGAAGTCCCCATTCTTTCCCGCCGAAAGAGTGTTGGTGCCGGAATTTTCCTTATCGCCGCCACTTTCCCGAATCGCCGCTGCGATCTTGCCGCCGATGGTCTTGGAGACACGGTCGTTTATCGAATTTTTTGCCACTTGGACCGCGCCGCCGACCAGGCTGCTCGCCGCGCCAGCTGCGATCCGCATCGCCTTGACCCCCGCGCCACGATTCGCGGCTTTTCCGCTTGCCGATGGTGTTGTACCTGCCTTGCCCGCGCCACCGCCACCATCACCGCCACCATGATCAGCACTGCCACCTCCAGTCGATTCTGCATTGCTAGATTGTTGGCTGCTCTGGTTTGTGGAGTTATTGGACGTAGAGCTGGAAGGAGAGGGCGCATCGTTGCCCATGGCCTGGGCGAATGAGCTTTCGCCTGTGCTGCCGCTTTGCGTCGTCGAACTTGACTGGCCAGGCATAAAGTCTTGCGACATACCGCTCGATTCGCTTTCCGCCGCGTTCCGTTTTGCGAACGCAGCCATGATCGCTTGTGCGCCGCCTGCCACGTTGGCAACGGCCCCAGCCAAAGCGGCACCAGCGGTGGACACGGCTGCAGCCCCCATCGCGGCTGCAGCCATTGCGGTACCTGCACTTGCCCCAGTCCCAAGCGCTCCCGTTCCGCCACCAGTTACCAGTCCCGCGAATAGTCCGGGAAGTTTGTTTATAAGGACGAGCAGTATGACGGCTACCACCATCACAGAGGCAAGCTCATGCAAGGTGAGGCCAGTGCTCATACGAGAATAGAAGGTGTCAATAAAGGTACGTCCTATGCCGACCAACAGGACCATGACAAGAATCTGCGCGCCCATGCCAAGTACAGTTTTGAAGTACGCGATTGCCATGTCTGACGTCCATCTGGAGCCGCCGAATCCCAAGAAGAAGATCCCTGCATAGGCCAAGATCCATCCGCTGATAAGTAGTAGCAACATGTTTACTGCTACCAGAGTGAGGACGAGCAGGATGATGAGGCTAATAGCTATTCCTACGGCACTCGTAAACGGGGACCAGACGGTCGCCTTGTCAGCCACTTTGCCAAAGATGTCAAACCCGATGTCCACGATGCCGCTGGGAGATGCGATGGCGGGTCCGGCTGGGTGGCCAGCTGCGGCGCTAGCGGCAGCTGCGGCATCGGCACCAATACTTCGTAGCGAACTGATTATGGCTGCCGCCATAGTTGCGCCATTGTCTAACAACCACCAGAAGAATCCAGTGAAGAGCGTGAATCTGATGAACTCGGCAAAAAATTCGCCGGCATCGGCAGTCCTGAGGGCCATAAGACCAAAAGTCCAGACCATGCTAATGAGTGCCAAAGTCCAAAACAATCGAGTGGCATGGGCCTTTATTACGGCTGCCCATGCGCTGGCAACCGAGGCATAAGCGAGATGAACATCATCGAAGATTCCGGCACTAGATATTTCTGCGCGGGCAGCGAAAGGAACGAAAAACAGCCCAAGGAGAATTAGACCTCCTGCCGATTTCGTGTGTATGGACGGTTTCATCGGACGTCACCAGGCTTTGGGCTTGCTAGGTTTGAAGGTATTCCGACGCGCGCAACGATCAATGAACTTGTTTCTTTGGATCTGGTTTGGAATTTTTGAAGCCAGGTCGGAGTCGCAATTCTTGTCGTTTATTTCGGGCAGGCTGGCATCGGAATCTGCGGAGTTGCATCCCGCAGCTGAAAGCAGAAGTGAGATGGCAGCGATGGCCAGGAAGAATTTTGAGCGTAGCATTTGGAACTCCTACCACGTCTTTGCGGGACTAGGACGATATAGATTTCTTAGCACAACGGCGTCTGCAGCACGAGCTTGCGCTTCCCGATCAGCTAGTCCTTGATATCGGGTTGCAATTACGTTCTGCTGGGCGATTAGCAGCGCTCGAATTTGCAGTAACTGGTTGGCCTGCTGGCTGGCCAATTGGTTCGCGTAGCCTACAGCTTGCATTTGGCCATTTGCGCCTTGGGCGGCACTCTGCAGACGTTGCAGTTGTCTCGCGTCGGCTTCCATCGAATCTTGTTGTTTGTCTAACGCTAATAAGAGCGCGTCAGTCGACCTCTTCTGAGCTTGCGACGCTAATTCTTGAGATTGACCGAGCGAGGCCCAATCACCGGCCGAGCAACCCGTCGCCGTGAAACATGGCGAGCCACGATAGCTGCCGGCATCCTTGAATTTTCCAAGGTAAGCATTGACGCTGCCGAGACTGGTTTTGTAGTACTGCAGCGTATCCAATGAAGCGCGAAGATCGCTCATCGTTCTGGTGGCCAGATCCCAGATGTACATGGGCGGTGCTGCTGTGTTTTGTAACATGTTCTGATACTGCTGTAGCTGGGTCTGGTACTGCTGAATTTGCTTTAGCGTGTGAGCGACATTCTCAATTGCCGTGACGGTGTTCTGCGATAAGTTGACCCCATCAATGACGGGTAGCACCGCGTTCGCAACGCCAGCCGGCACTAGCGCCGCAGCTACGATCAGATAGGAAAGCAATTCCTTGTGCGCATGGATGTTCATATCGGTACCTCCTAATAAAATTTTGGTGTGCCGGTTGTAGAAACTTAGCGGTCAGTAATCAAACGCCTTGTAGGGCTTGGAGAACGTTAAGTCTTTGATGACGACCACATTGAAGCGGTACCCCGGACGAATTTCCAAGGTCGGTGAAATTCCCATATTCTTGGAGATCATTTGCGCGGTGACCTGGCCGAGTTGTTGGCCGAGTGCCTCGCTCATTGCGCTCCTGGCGCTTTGACGATTGGAGTACAACGAATCCGGCTGACTTAGCGCGATGCCGGCCGTGACGCCGGACATGAGCAGCGCGGAGCCAAAGACGCGCAAGTAGTGGTTGTTGACCTGGTCGTGGAAGCCAGAATAGCCGGCACTGTCCGCACCTGGCATCGCGCCGATGTCGAGCGCTTTGCCATCTGGGAAGATAATGCGCTGCCAGGCGATCAGCACGCGCGCTTGCCCGTACGCGACTTCGCTGGAATATTGACCGATGAGGCGGGAACCTTGCGGTATCAATTTCCAGCGTCCTGTTGCAGTGTCGAATACGTCCTGGCTGACCTGCCCGATTACTTGTCCAGGGAGGTCTGAATTAATACCAGAAATGAGGATGGCAGGTAGCACAAAACTGGCTCTAATTTCGTAAGGTGAGCGGGGAGCTTGGACTTGCGAATTCAGGCGCCAGCGGTCCTGCTGCGAACCCGCGTCGAACTGACCATAGTTCTTGCCAGGCGCCGCCGCAATCTGTGTTCCTTGGTCCGCAAGCTCGGAAATTTGACCGCCTTTGCTTGCGCCGGTAGAAGCCACCAAGCCCGCTTGGCGAAGTTGTTGAAGTCGAGCCTGGTACATGGCTGTTGGATCATCGCTGCTCTGCGTGTCGCTCTGTTGTTGAGATTGTGCAGCGCGCGCGGTCGTCTCGTCTGGTGACGGCATAGCGCTTCCTCTCTGCGCGGAGCCTGCACTACGTGGCGCAACCGCTTGGACGGTCGTTTTCGCTTTGACGGCTTCCTCCAACATATGCATCTTTTCCATCGCGATAAGCGCCCGAGGATCTTGCTGTGGCTGTGGGGAGGGCGCCGGCACTGCACCAGGCGGAACTGGCGGCATTTCCAGCGCTTCGGGGCGAGCGGCAGATGCCGCGGCGGTAGGGGATGGGGGATCTGGTGGAATTGGCGGGGCCGCCTTTGCCGCAGGGATAATGCCATCCTTTTCCTGGCCGGCCAGCTCGGCAGCGAACATGCTCGCGCTGGTGGCTTTGGTCTCACTTGTATCTGCCGGCCGTTGTTGCTTCTCTGCGCGATCTGCTGCGACCAGCGCCATGATCAGCAGGAACCCCGCCAACAGTACGCACATGATGTAGATCGGAAGATTGTTCACCCGACGTACGCCGCTTTTATCGGTTGGCGATCCGGGTGACACATCCGGGGACATGTCCACAGCTTTGTCCATGATCGCTACTCCTTCCGCACCCAAGCACCGGCGGGATGAACGGTTTCGTTTTGCGGCACATAGGCTCGAGTGAGAGTCTGACTTCCCAGTATCAGTGTGACGCGGTACAGTTTCGGCGATGCGACTGCATCCAGAACATAGTTGAGCGGGATGTTCTTTGTGGCGTCGCTGACGCTGGCTGCTGATGTCGGCGCATCGGCGGTTGGTAGAGTTCCAACTGGAAGCTTTAACTCGTGCAGCGCGTATCCTTGAACGCGCAATAGTTCGACCAACTGCCTCCCGAAGCCGTCGGCTATGTCCTGTCTGAACTCGAGGCGGGTGTTTGCCGGGGGATACAGTAGCAACAACTGGCGAGTCGCGTCATCCGCCAGTAGTCGTTCTTGCGCTGGAGAGGCGTTCGTGACGAAGCTGCCGAAGGAGGTATCCACCTTGACGGTGCTGCTCGTGCATCCCGCGATGAAGACCACAAGGGCGATGGCGAGTTGGGCGCGCATAATTATTTCTCCCGAGTGATCGTGACGCGATCCTGACCGTTACCCACTCCGGCAATCAACAGTGCCTTGTCGAACACGGTATCGACTATGTACCTGTCACCCTGCACGCGGTAGTTCACCATGACCATCTCGGCATCGGTAAACCAGCCACCATCCTTGCGCACCACGAGCAGAGTAGGCGCTTCCGTCTGGGCCATAGCGGCAGGCATTTGAATGATGGTCTTGGTGCCGTCGTTGTAGACCCTTATCGGCTTCCACGTCGCGTTGCCAGCCACGTCATAGGCGAAATTAAGATCGCCCAGATATTCGCCGGTCTGCGGTATCGTGCGTTCTTGCTTTTCCTTGACTTCGTGGGTCTTGATCGCGCTCCACTTTGCCAGCGCGTCCTCGGTGTACGTAAAGGCGACCCGCGACATGAACTCCGTGCGGTGCGAGCGCAAACGAAAATGATAGGTACGGCGATTGGTTGTGACGATTAGTGACGTTTCAAGACCAATGTCCATGGGTTTGATGATCAGGTGCTGCACTTCCGCAGCGCCGTTGCCGGTGATCGCCGGCTCCACGATCCAGCGGGCGGTATCGCCGAGGTGTATGGAGTTGACCTGTTCGCCCGCTTGCAACTCCACGTCGCAAACCTGAAGGACGGCGCAGACGATGCTGGGCTGTTGTGCTCCGTACAGGTAGCGGATGGTACCGTCGGTGCCGATGGCTGGCTTTATGCCGGTGGGGCTGGCGCCGCGCCACTGCTGTGAAGCGTCCAATGCGTCACGCTCCTGCTGCGTCAGCGCCAGATTTTTTCCAGAGAAGTATAAATCGGCGAGCTTCTTGTCTGTCGGTTCCGCTGCCGTCGCGAATGCGCAGGCCAGGCTGGCCAAGAATAGCGTTATGCGTGTCTTCATTTTTTGAACTCCTTACAACTGCCTGGACCACGAGTAGTCACGGACATAGATGCTGAGTGGGTTGTTCCGCAGTTGCTCTTCTGTGGTCTGCGGCGTAGTAGGGGATATGTAGACGGTCAATAGCGCACGCATACGGAATGGTTTGCCTTTCAAGGTTCCCTGGCGATCACGTACAGTCTCGATCCAGTCGACTTGCCAGGTGTCTGTGGTCTGAGGGAGAACTGAAGCAATATCAACGCTTACGGTCTCGTTCGCAGCGCGTTTGAATGGGCTGCTGTCGTCGGTGCCGTTTAGCCATTCATTTGTTTTGGCCGTCGCTGGATCACGCGCAGATAGCATGGAGTAAAGACGAAAAACGGCCTTGCGCTGTAGCGAAATATCAGGCGTCACTAACCTGGCATCGCTGACAAAGGACGCCACTGCCGCCCGAACTACGCGTTCGTTCAATGCTGGTGTTTGCTGAGCGGGTGCGACGGCAACGGGTTGTCCCAGCTTGTCTACTTCCACGACGTAGGGGACGAACTTTGACTGGCTGCCGATATGAATAATTCCACCTACGCTGGCTAATGCAACCAGTAGTGAAAGTATGGCCTGTAGCTGCCAGTTGCGGCGTGAAGCGACGATGCTACCCACATGGTCGTTCCATGTGCGGCGCGCCGACAGGTAAGGGTTGTCGTTTTCCCCTGATCTGCGGCCACCCTCGATAAATGTAGATGCGCCGGAGACGTTTTTGCGAAGCCGGAATTTTGAAAAGAGATTCATAGTTTTACTCCATACTCCTGAAGGCTGAGGCCTCGGTCAGCCAGCCATTCATCTATCCAAAGATCGCCGTGTTTAGCCTCAAGCGCTTTGATGGCTGCAATTGACTCCTTGTCCGTGGCGCCGATGAACGCTAGAGCAAGTGGGCCGAGTGCCAACTCGTAAATGCGGCGACCCTGTTCTGACACGAAGTAGTACTGCTGTTTGGGGATTGCCGATGCGATGATGTCGATCTGGCGGTTGTTTAGACCCATGCGGCGGTAGAGTGCTGCGGTGTCTTCGTCTCGCGCGTAAATATTCGGCAGGAAGATCTTGGTGGCCGTTGACTCGGCTATGACGTCCAGGATGCCGGAGTTCGCGGCGTCTGACACATTATGGGTCGCCAGAAGGACCAGGCAATTGGCCTTGGCGAGGGTCTTAAGCCATGCGCGTATTTTGCTTCTGAATGCTGGGTGGCCAAGCATCAGCCAGGCCTCGTCCAGAATGATCGCTGCAGGCTGTCCTTTCAGGCTGCGTTCTATCCTGCGGAATAGATAGAGGAGAACTGGCAACGCATATTTTTCGCCAAGGTTCATCAACTCTTCGATCTCGAATACAGTGAAATCGCTCAACTCCAAGCCATCTTCCTCGGCGTCGAGCAGGTAACCCATGCTGCCGTCGACCGTGTACTGCCGAATGGCTTCGCGGATGGTCTCGTCCTGGATCGTCACTGAGAATTCGGATAGTGTCCTGGCGCCGCTGGCGTACATGCTCATTACCGCCTCGCCGATTTCGTTCCGCTGGGCGGGCGTTGTCTCGACGTTATTCAGAACCAGAATTGTGTCGATCCACTCCATGGCCCACGCGCGGTCGCTCTTGGTCGCGAGGAATTGGAGTGGGCAGAACGAAAGTCTATCGTCGTCGCCAGCGACGGTGAAGTGCTTGGCTCTGATGGCCTTGGTGAGCGGATAGATCGACATGCCTTTGTCGAAGACATAGATCGTCATCCCGAGGTATCGGCGCAGTTGGGTGGCTATCAGACCAAGGTGCGTCGACTTCCCGCTACGAGTAGGCCCGAACATCAAGGTATGACCAAGGTCACGCACGTGGAGATTAAACCTGAACGGCGTCGCACCTTGCGTGACGCACTGCATAAGAGCAGGCGCGTTTGGTGGGTAAAGCGGGCAGGGTGCGTGATCCAGGCCTACCCAGATTGAGCTTGTCGGAAGCAGGTCTGCCAGATTCAAAGTATTGAGCAGTGGTCGACGCACATTCTCTACACCGTGACCGGGGAGACTCCCCAGATAGGCATCCATGGTATTGATCGTTTCCACCCGCGCGGCGAAGCCAAGCCGGTTGATCGCCTTCTCCACTTGACGAGAGGCGGCGGCGATGCGTTCCCTGTCTTCGTCCATCAGGACTATCACGCTAGTGTAGTAGCCTACCGCTACGAGCCCGCTATTGACCTCGGCGATCGCGGATTCGGCATCGGCGACCATTGAAACCGCATCCTGGTCTATCGGGCCAGTGTGAGTGTTGAAGACCTGATCAAAGAAGCCTCTTATCTTCTGGCGCCATTTTTTTCTAAACTTGTCCAGATGGGCTACGGCTTCGTGCGAGTCTAGGAAAATGAAACGGGACGACCAGCGGTATTCGCAGGCCAATTCGCCGAGCGCCGTGAGCATGCCCGGCGTTGACTCCAACGGAAAGCCTTCGATGGCCACGATCTGAATGAATTTCCGCCCGATCTTTGGTACGACACCCGGCCGCAGTTCTTGTCCTCCGAGGATCGCATCCAGATACATCGGATTGGTTGGCAGTTGCACAGGATGGTTTAAGCCTGTAACGCAGAATTGGAGCCATCTCAGAAAGTCATCGTGCGTGACTGTCGATCCGTCCTCGTTCGTAACAGCGTTGCCCATCAGCCGTTCCAGTTTCAGGGCAGAGGAGAGGCGTGACTGAATGGTGATGCATTCGCGCTGGAAGTAATCAATCAGTGCATGCGTGCGCGCCTTGTGGTCAGGCGCGCTGGCTTCATCATCAAACATCATTTCGACGAAACGGCTTTGCGCAAGGAGCGGCGGGAAGTATGTGAGCGTCAGTACGAAATAGCCTTCGTACATGGCGCCGAGTTTTTCAAAGAGGCGGCGGCGCTCTTCGTCGATCGCGGCGGACACAGGATCTGGGAATTGCGACAGACCAGGTTCCGCATACCCTGGCGCGGCACGGCGAACCGCGTCCACATGAATCATCCATCCGCTTCCAAGGTTGGACAGCGCCTGATTGATGCGGAGCGATGTCCTTTCCCTGTATTCGTCGGTACTGCTTGCGTTGTCCTCTCCCTTGTAGGCCCACGCGGCCATGAACGAACCGTTCTTACCCACGATGACCCCATCCGCCACCTCGGCCGCGTAGATCAGCAGGTCGGCCAATGCCGGGCCGGTCGAGCGGTGTTTTTTGAGCAGAGCCTCTGCGTTGACGGATCGGATGCGGCCATACAGAATGGCCAGCATCGCGCTGCCGAGGGCGGAGATTCCCATCGTAAGTTGCTCGATCATTTGTATTGCCTCCCCTGACTACTGGAGTTCAAACGGAATGGAGTGCTGCGGGCTGGATATAACCGCACATATCGCCGGTGCCGCAAATACACTTGCCGCATCTTTGGATCGTGCTTTGCCATGAGGCGGCACGCATGCAAGGTGCTAAACCACAGCGTGAGACCGAAGATAGTGGCCCGCAGCTCTTGTGCGCTGAAGATCAACGCAAAGGCCAGCAGGCCGGCAAACATCACCAGTTCACGGTCGCCACCCATGAACAGGTTGTGGCGGTTGCCGGCGCGCCGGATCGGTATCGTACGCAAGGCCATGATCAGGCATTCCGGTAGTCCGCGATACTCGCCGAGATGTTCATGCCGTCAGGCGTGCGATGATCCAGCATCGCTACAACGGCACCACGGGCAAAGAATGTGCTCATCACGTTTTGCGCACCGACGATCAACGCCATGACGAGTACCAAGAAAATCAGCGTGCGGAAGAAACCATTCAGATCGCCGCCGAAGATCAGCACACCGCCAGCGATGACGATGCCGACGATGGACAAGGTAAAGGCCACTGGACCCGTGACCGAGTTCCGGAGGTTTTCCAGCCAACTTTCGTAGGGTAGGGAACCGCCGGTGCCAACGCTGGCGGACGCGTTCAATGGAAGGAGCAATATCAATATGAGAGCGAGCAGTAAAATTGCTAGGGATGCTGCACTTTGCTCACGCGGTGCGGAATAGCGATGGAACAGCTGATTCATGATCAATGTCTCCTTAAAGTTTGTTGGTGATGTACTGGCCATTCGCGTAGCCCGATACGGCCAGCACTTCCTGGACGGATCGGCCTTCCGGAGTCCTGGATATATGGACGACAAGGTGGACGACCTCTCCAATAAGCGACTCGATGTCGGTTGGCGCGGATTCATTGCGGGTAATGAGCGACTTCAAACGGATCAGACCTGCAGCCGGATTGTTTGCATGCAGAGTCGCTGCACCGCCTTCATGGCCGGTGTTCCACGCATCGAGCAAATCAAGTGCCTCCGGTCCGCGAACCTCGCCCACCAAAATGCGGTCTGGTCGCATGCGGAGGGTGGTGCGGAGTAGGGTAGTCATCGTCACGTCGGACGTCGTGTGGTACTGCACGAAATTCTCTGCGCTGCATTGAATCTCGCCCGTATCCTCGATGATGAATATGCGCTCTGAGGGATCGAAGGACACCATCTCGTTGATGATGGCGTTGACCAGAGTAGTCTTGCCCGAACCAGTGCCGCCGACGACGAGAATATTCCGGTGGTCGGCGATCGCCTGCCGAATGGCGGAGCGATGAGTGGGCGACAGGATGCCGTTTGCCACATACTGCTCTAGCGTGAAGATGGAGATAGCTTTCCTGCGTATAGCGAACGTTGGAGAAGAGACGATCGGTGGGAGTTGACCCGCAAAGCGCGAGCCATCCAATGGCAGTTCGCCTTCCAGTGTTGGTCGGCCACGGGTGATTTCTTTTCCGTGGTATCCGGCCACCGTCTTGATGATGGCCTCCGCTTGCGCTATACGTAGCGTGCCAATGCAGGTCATGCATTCGCCTAGTCGCTCTTGCCAAAGGCGCCCGTCGGCATTGAGCATGACTTCGACAGTTTTGGGATCGTGGAGTGCAGCCAGAAGCAGCGGCCCCATGTCGCGTTCGAGCTTTTTCTTAGCCCGATCCTTTAGCGTCGAGAAATCTTCTGCATCAGCCATGATCGATATACCTTTGCTGTGTGAACGTGATGTCACACAATCAAAGGCTATATCGTAAAAATCTCAGCGGTTTGACCCTGCACAAATGTTATGGCCATTTCAGAGTTTTAGGCATGGCCGCGAGCAATAAGCGTTTACTTTTTTGGTGGTTGGGCAATCAGTTTCCGATTGGCTTGGTCCCACTGCTGTACCGTGAATGCTTGGTACTCTGTAAGGATGGCCGAAGCTCTGATGTAGCCGGCTGGTAGGGATGCCGAAGGTAGATTGGTTGAAAGGATTGAAATCGATTGTCGATCCAGGTCGGTCGTTTCAAGCAATGCAGGCAAGGGTTCATTCAGTGCCTTTGCAATCGCTTCCATAATTTTTAGCGATGGGTTGGCTTTGCCGTTTGTTAGGTCAGACAGGAATGATATTGATATTCCAGCCTGATCAGCCAATTCGTATTTTGTGATTGCGCGCTCATCCAGCAATCTGAGTACGTTGGTAAAAAATATTAGACTGTACACGTGCTCTTTCCGATCGTTTAGCGGCTAAAAGGTTGGTGGCAGTTTAAGACTAACATGCCTCACGACCGAATTCTCGGCTCCAGAATCTCGATAAAATCCAAGTGGATCATCTTCATACTATACCGATGCTGGCCGGATACGCTAGTACCGGCGGGGCCGCGCTCTGGCTTGCCGTGCTCGCCGGCACGATGGTGGTCATCGTTTTATCGCCGCCGGCAGTTTCGGCACATGACGGCCAGGCTGAATTGCCAACTGCCGATACTAGAACGTCGATCTTTTTCAGAAAACAAGGAGAGCGGCTTATACCTTGTCAAGGATTGCGGTACGCTATGCCGGCGTGTTTACGTCATTGTAAAGACGAAAAAAAGCCGCCTGGATGTCGGGCGGCGGATAGTCGGGGGCGGGAGACCGACCTACCTTAAGACGGATAGTCCGCAACTAGATACGGCAGCAGGAACTCGTCGCGCTCCGCGATCTCCTCCGGCGTCAGGTGACGGGATGGCGGCAACTGTCCGGCTAGCTCGCACTTGATGGTCGCGGCGATATGCGCCTCCATCTTGGACACAACCGCCTGCGCGATCTGGTCGGCGGCGGTGCCGCTGTAATCGAACAGGCTGCCGGACCAGCGCCCTTTTATGAGCCGAAAACTCAGCACAGCGCGTGACCGTTTTTTGCTGGCGACATGCTTGCTGTTTTCGACCACGCGATGGAAGTGGAAATTGTCAACCCGGTAGGGCTCGGCGCCACTTTTTTCGTCAATAAACTCCGGCAAAACGAAGATAATCTGGTGCAGTTGCCCCGCACTCATCCCTGTTGGCGGCGTCACGGTGATACTGAGGTTGCCAATGTGCTCCGGGAATTTCGAACGACCGGGGACTTTAGGGGTGAAATCGGCAACGACTTGGAAGCCGGTCATGTCGACCTCGCCGTGGTCGGTAACCGACCTCACGACTAGATGGCGTATCGCCTCCGCCGTAAACAAGCCTGCGGCGCTCATGATGCGCTCGTAGCTCTGTAATTCGTTCTTGTCCATCCGCAAGCTGACCACGCTAAGTGGTGATGAGCTTTCCTCTCTTTTTGGCATATCGTGTCCAATCCTTTGAAATTTATAAAAACGAAATAAAAGCTAAAGCGGTAACGTCAATGACGGTTCTGCTTACTGATCGCATGCCAAGCCACCACGCGAACCGCGACGAAGACCGATGACGCCAGGTGCACCTCAATCGTCAAGAGCCATTGGTCCGTCGGTACTTCAATCAGAATACACTAAAAAGTCCATGTGTGCTTGTGTACTTTTTTTAAGAACGATAAGTATTACTTTTAGTTTATTTCTGACGGATGTCGGATGTCGGATGATGGCCGTGAATGGGCGGAAGTGTTTTGCGCACTTGGGCCACTTCGACCCTGGATTGTTTTTTTGAGGCGCCATACCCGGGATTGCTCCCACGCTTTGCTATCTCACTGGTACCGTTTGTCGGAAGGTTTTCCTTCCGCTGTGCCCGGTCGCTGACGGCCGCTGGAGTGAACGCCACTTTTTTTGCCAGGTAAATCCCGCGCATGACGCTACATTGCGCACCGATCGCAAGGCGACACGTGCTGCTCACTTCCTTACTGCGGCTAGGGCGAGCAAGAACATCATCAGCGTGCACGTCGGCCAGGGATTCGCCTTCATCGCCGCCAGCAATTTCGGTACATGGCCAATCAGTTTGGCCAGCCATTTGAGATCGTTCATCGTCAATCCTTTCCCGATCATCACAAGAGAAGGCACGCGCCCTCCCTAGCATTCTGTGTGGCGCCATCCAGTAGCGGCGGCCTACACCGGCAATTCCTCGCCGTTTTCGCACAAGCATCATTACGCCGCCGATCGCTCATCATCGTTGGCACAACAAAATAGAAGCCGGTGTTTCCTAGTTGTCCTAGTGTGCTGCCCAAGTCAAGTTGCTGCGGCGGCGCCCACCATCACGACGCCTTTTTTGGCGCTCCATCTTCTTGTGGGTTTTCCGCCGCGTGCCGGAATGGTTGGGAGGATTGTCGTTGCCTCTGACAGGTGCGGTTGCAAAACCTGCGGCGATCAGTCCCAAGTGCCCCGGTCGCGGGCCGGAGTCCCTGAACTTGGCGCCCTTGTCAAAAAGACGGGCCAATCGCGCCAAAACGGAAATGCACTAAATGATGCATTGACGATGCATCGTTTGGCGTATATAGTTCGTCTTATGCAATGCGAAGCCGTGTCACCAACCCAACCACGAGGTGCCTATGACTGTATTTGATGCCAATCCTGCCGCCGAGAACTATCCTGATATGCTGCGCGCGGTACGCAACGAGCTCGCTCTGTCGCAATCAGCTTTTGCCGTGTCGGCCGGCTATTCGGCGGTGATGCAGGGTCGCTACGAGACTGCTCGCAATAAACCCAATTCCGCCGTTCCGAGCGACAAGACCGCCAAAGCGATCAAGATGATGGTGGCGGCGGAGCGGGCGAAGCAGCAGACCGCATCCCAGGCGCCGTCGGCGGCCGACGTGCAGCCGCTCAAGTCGATCAGTCCGCACCAGCTCGAGCAACTGGTCGGCAAGTTGTTGAGTCAGCACACTGGTGCGCCATGCGTGGTGTCGGTCGACAACGCTGAGTTCTCGCACGGCGGCCTGCGTATGACCGTGTCGCTGGCCGTGGAGCAGGTGCTCCCCGCCGCGTAACGGCGCGGACAGGGGGGAAGAGGGGCCGGGAAACCGGCGCCCTTCCGTGATAGTCCGTATTATCGCCGTTGCGTTTATAGCGGTATTCGACGTGAAGCAGGTTTATGATGGGTCGATGAGCCATCCTTTAAGGTTGACACAGACGGCTACTTCACCCTGCACTCCAGTATCCCACGCGGTGCGCCGTAGCGGCAGGCGTGCGCAGGTGGTTGCGGAGCAGCTCGAGGCGATCGGCCGGCAGCGGAAGGGGCTCTTGGATGCGTTTGTCGCCCAGTCCCATTTTTGAGGCTGCAGCGGGATCGTACGAATGGGCGAGGGCTCATGCTGTCCGTGGTGGCCGAGACGACCGCGCAGTAGACCGCCCAAACCGATGCCGCCATCGTGGAGCAGCAATTGGATTGGCAAGGCAATTGAAGCTAACCGGCGCGTGTCAGGGCGCCACCGATATGTTGCTTAGTGCCCAGTACGTTTGGCTATGTTTGCGTGCTCTGCCGGTGGCTTCGCCACCTACACCGTGTGATCAAACTTGCGCCTCTCTCAGAATGTCGAGTGGCCACTTTATAGCTGGTGATCAAGCCGGAGCTATACGTCTACGCTTTAGAATATTTAGTTACTTTATAGAACATTGTGTGTGGTTTTGAAAATAGATCAGCACATATCAAAATGATCCGTATGTTATTATTGCAACTATGGGCGCGATGCTTGCTGTCGTGTGTGTGGCCGAATAGCGTGGGGGAGATTATTGAAGGTCGCCGACACCCAATTGTCACAATCGCAGTTATGGCGAATTGCTTTCCTAGAGCTGTTCCCGCCGTTCGCTGGCGCGCTAGGGTTTGGGCACGCTGTTGCACGCGAAGGATGCCTGCTGCAGCTTGCTCAGCCCGATGAGGGCCGTTTGACAGTCATCATTGGCGCTTTTAGTCCCAACCTCCCGATCTACCTCCATTACTTATCCCTATCCTCCGTACATCAGGCCGAGAGCCCTTGGCACATCGCATCCCTTTATTGTGTTCAAGGTGCAGTGTCAGGAGACGAGCCGTTCGGGGGCTCTCAGTACTCTGCAGCTGCTAATCCGGGGAATCCATGACGCTAAGTACCACCATCCAAAAGGGAGTTAGCAATTGAAAGAGTTGAATACGATCGCCAATGAGCTTGGCGTGCCCCCCGCGAGCGCTTGGGTCCGCTTTTTACGCTCCTACGGACCAACGCCGAGCAACGTGAATCTGTTCGACGAATATGTCACCGGCGCGCTTAATCGTGCGAAGGTCGCTCCGATAACGCTATCGAGTCCACAGCTCGACAAAATTATCGCGCGTGTGAAGTCGGGTGTGCCCGGATCGCTGCTTATCGCCGGCACCGCAGGCGATGGCAAAACCTACCATTGCAGAGGATTGTGGACAGCGTTGGGCGGAACGCCCAAGGCATGGGCGGACGAGAACTTGGTCAAGGAATTGACGTTGTCCGACGGCCGTGTGGCCGTGTTCGTCAAAGACCTGAGCGAGTTGCGCGATGAGCAAAGTGACGAGGCCTTAATGATGCTCGAACGGTCGACTCTAGACGGCGACGATTCAAAACTCATGGTGATAGCCGCGAATCACGGTCAGATGCTCGAGCGTTTGCGTGATCTCGGATTGCGCCAAGGACGTGAGCATCCACTGAGGAAACCGCTCCAAGACGCATTTTTGCTTGCCGGCGAGCCGCCAGGCCGACTGGCGTTGTTCGACCTGAGCCGCATCGCCCATCGGGATTCGTTGGTCGAGGTGGTCCGGGCCGTGTCGGAGCATAAGGAATGGGATAACTGCGCGTCGTGCTCGCTTCAAGCGGACGGCCGAGTTTGCCCAATTTCCGAAAATCGCCGCAGGTTACTTGGGGGGGAAGGCGAGGCGGTATTTGTCCGCCGATTGGGCGACTTGGTTGACGTCGCGCGCCTCAATGGCTGGCATTTGCCAGTCCGCGATCTGTTGGCCTTGGCGTCGAACATGATCCTTGGGCATCCAACGGCAAAAGAGGGCCTGATGGCTTGTTCGGATGTCGCAAGGATACAGGCGGAGGGATCGAGTGAGTTGGCGTCGCTCTATGGAAATGTGTTCGGTGCGAATTTGCCGCTGCGCAGGGCCATGGAGCGTCCGGTGTTCAAGGCTTTGGCGTCTTTCGGCATCGGTGGCGAGTCATCAAGCGGCGCGGACGGCCTTCTCGTTTATGGCCACGATGATTTCAAACTTGCTGATTCATTTGCGCACCTTGTCGCCTGCGACCCCGTCTACGGTGCGACTCCGGGTTACCTCTCTGCCTTGGAGCGCTATTTGGAAGGCGAGGAGTCCGCAAGGTTGGAAAGCGAGACTGACGAATTCATGGAGCGATTGGAATCGCAGCGCCGTCGGCTATTCTTCACTCTGCCAGATGGCGAGGAGGCATACCCTTTCTGGGGGATGACCGCGTTCAGGTTCGGCGGAGACTATTTGGAGACCGTCAAGGCGTTGACCGAGCGCAGGGCCGTCAGCGACAGCATCCGATCGAAATTGGTCCGTGGTCTCAATCGCGTGATGACTGGCCTTCTGATCGAGAACACCGACAACATATTCGTAGCGAGCTCTGGTGGCTTCACCCAATCGCGTGTGAGCGTGCTGTGTGACACGGAGGCTCCGGCCAAACGGGATCGCGGCGTTGGCATGATGGTGAAGCTCGACAAGCAGACCGATCGGGCGTGCTTGGACATCGCGTTGGCTCCGGGCGCGGGAAATTCCGTGTCGTTCCCCCTGTCTCCAATCAGGTTCGAATTTCTCTGCCGCGTGGCCATGGGCGCATTGCCCGGAAGCTTCTCCAACGAATGCTTGGAGGACATGCTCGCGTTCAAGGCGAAATTGCTTAGGAAGGCGGAGATGCTCCGCGACTCCCGGCCCGAGGGCGAGGACGAGGAGGTTGGCGTTGAAGACAATTCGATCAAACTAAGGTTCATCGAAATAGAACAGCATGGCCTTGGGTTCTCCCGGCCGGTCACAGTGAGGATTTCCGCGTGAGGAAAAAGATAGCCAATGTCGACTTTGCAGTCGACGAGCACATTTGGGGCCACCGCCTCTATGACGAGCAGTTGCCTCATTTGACTGTGTTGGAGTTTTTGGGAGTGCTTGGCTCGAACGTCAGCGCGCCGCTTGCAGGCCCCGCCGACCAGGTTCGTTACCGGCCGCAGCGGCAGTTCCGCCTGCGCGGCCTGCTGTTCAACAATCCCTTCGTCGAGTCGATCCGCGAGCGGGCAATCTCCGACGAGGAGAAATGGCGTGAGTGGATGGACCGTTTCGCGGATGATTCGACCAAGCTTGGCGATCAGGACATGGGTTATCTGCGAGGGGTGTTCTCGAGCTTTGATGATTTCGCCAAAGCCATTGAGCTCCTGCGCTCCTCCGCATTCGAGGCGAGAAGCAATAAGCGCTGGAGTTCGAAATTCGTATTTCCGTTCGGGCCGGACGCGTTGTATGAGGATCTGCGCATCGACGCGAAGGGTGGGGCTTCGAATGATCGGAGGTTCTTCGCCCGGACAGGCGAACTGCTCTACTTGATGCTATCCAGGGCGGCTCGCGGCCCGGAGCTTGGCGCCAAGCTTGTCGACCGGCTGTTCGATCCGAGCAAGACGATGAATCGACTGGTGAAGGCGATGCAGGGCGACGCGCAATTGGTTGACGAGCCTCGTGGAGTGGGGCCGCTCCCATATGATAGCCATCCGAGGTTCGACAGGATGTGCGAAGACTGGCTGGCGATCTTGTCGCGCGACATGCCAGTCTACGATGCATTGGAGCACTTGATCGTCAACACTGGGCTCAATTTGCTGTTGTATTTCCTCGAGTGTGCGAAGACGGTCTCTGGCGACGCGGACCCTGTGGAAATCGTGTGTGAGATCGTTGCCCAACGAACCAAGGTTAGGGCGCTTTCGGGCGACTCCTACCAAGCCAACCAAGCCCTGTCCGTTCGGGCAATCCGGGCCGAGGTGGAGAGCGTCAAGCTCGATCCTCGCTGGGATGCCGCCATGCAGTCGGGCAATCCGCAAGGAGGTTGCTTGGATTTGATGCGCGAGATGTTCCAATGGCCCACCGACGACAAGGACGATGAGGAATATGTGAATCTTCCCGGCGACGAGCTCGTGTCCAGGTTGATCGAGAAGGCGGAGTCGCGCCATGAGCAGCATGTCGGCAAGATCCATGCGACCTGGTCAAAGGCCATTGGATTGAGCTCTCGGCGGCTTGCACGCAGAAACCGCTATGCCCCCAATGACCGTCTGCTCAAGACTCTGGTGGTCACGATCGTCGACAGCCGCATGCAGTTCGACGAATTCCTCAGCGAGGCCAAGAAGCGATACGGTATCGTGATCGGAGATATGGAGGGCGCCCGTCTTGTGATGGACAAGAAAGTCGATCAGGAGGCGCTGAGCGACAACGGCAGGAATCTTGAAACGCGGCTTGTCGGCCTTGGGCTGGTCCGCCGCCTCTCCGACTCGTGCTCGTTCGTTGAAAATCCATTCGGTTCCAAAGGAGAAGAATAATGCTGGCCGATCGCATCATTGGACGCGTGGGCGCCGACATCCTCGCAGGGCGGCTCGCCGATTCGCGGCAAGCTGACGGCCGTCTTTCAGACACGACGGCGCTTTTCAGGCTCGATAAATTGTCTTCTGCGCAAATCGCCTCGATCGCGCGGGAAATATTGGCCAACCCCACGCTGCTTGCGAAGGTGGACCTGCGTATCCCGGCGTCGCTAGTCGAAGGCCAAGGATTGCCCGAGGAGGCGCTGACCGACATGAACGCGGGGGCTGTCCGCAATGCGGGAACAGACAAGGAAGCGCTGCTGACCGCAAATGGCAACGAGCACAATCTGGCGGATACGCTGGGCCATGTGACTGCGCTAGGGGCCAAGGAGTTCCGTGCCAACGAAGGCGCTTGGGTGGCGGCGACATGCCACGCTGCCGCGATAGCGCCAACTCCTGATGACCGCGCGGTGTTCAAGGCCGCCCTCAAGGGATTGATCTCGACGTCGGACCTGTCGCTCGGCCAACTCGCGGACTTCTGCGCGATGGTGAGCGAGGGTTCGACAATCCAAGGCTTGGCCATCAGGGACGCTTTGGGGTGGGCATTGCCGTGGGTGGGACTCCCTCGCGACACATCGTTCTTCTCCAACGCCAAGACTTTCGGCCAAGCCTACGGCCCTTGGAAGAAGGCGTTCGAAAAATTATTCGTCAATCGCGCTCCACTTTTGGCTCGGATGAGGGCGAACGGACAGCCCTTGGATCCCGAGGAAATGCATCTGAGGCTCGCCGAGAACGCAAACGTGATGGATGACAGCGTCCGCGTGGCTTTGGAGACGTTCATCGATGCGCCGTTCGGCGCCGACGAGCGAACGTCCAGCGCCGTTGCGCTGCTTGAATGGGAGCGTGACGGAGTCCACTTCATATTCGACAAGCCTCGCGTGCAGCAGCGCGGCCTGGCCGACGCGACATTGCATTTTTTCGACAATCAGTGCGCCGACGACGACGTGCTCGACCAGCGCTGGCGCAAGCATTTGGACGAGCTGCGCGCGCGCGAGCGACGCCCCGACTGGACGGAGGAGGAGGACGAGGCGTTCTTCGAGCTCCACCGCCGCTATTTGGAGCAGGACAAGGCGCTGCACAGCCGATGGGAGAAGGCGATCTTCGGCAAGGCCATCGAATGCCACGACTTCTTGGATGGGTTCACCGACGTCGCCTATCGGTTGGTGTCGGGGGCCGGAGAAAGTGGCAAGGAGCGCATCCTTCGCTTCACTGTAACGAAAGGCCGCAAGGAGTGGCGCGAGCGATTCAATCATGATGTCGGGGCCTATTTCTCCTCGATGTATCGGGGAATCAAAGAGCTTATGGGCTCGAAGGTCGAATGGAAAGTGGAGCGGATGCGAAACGCCAACTTGCCAGATCCGTTGTTCCAGTATCCGGCGTTCTTCACTCGCGAGTTGGAATTGCATGGGAAGATCAAGCCATGCGCCTCGCTCGCCAAAGCTGCGATCCAAATCAAGTTCGAAGTCGCCTTGATCGAATGCCCTGGCGAGCGTGAGAAAGTCTTGGACAAGACCCAGCTCGTGTGGACCTACAGGCCCGATTCGATAGGGCTCTCCATGGTCGAGGACATGCTGCGGCTCAAAGAGAAGGGCTCCGTTGGGCGTTCGGAAGTTCCTCGACGCGTGGTGAGCAAGAAAGGCGGCGTGCAAAGTGTTTCGCTGCTCGACACATCGACGCTCGAGGCGACCTATTCCCGCGATGCCGGCTCGCTCGTCCCGCAAGTGGCCAAGCTGGTCAACCTGCGGCACCTCATCAAGCAGCGGATCAACGAGCTCGCCAGCGAGGACAGAATCAGCGCCGATCAAAAGTTGGAGATCAAGGGGGCATGGGATGTGTTCGAGGAGGACTACGTCAAAGCGCTCGACGACTTCATCGACGTTGGGCTTCATGGCGAAGCTGTGCTCAGGCAGGCCGAGTCGTTCGGCGCGCTGCTTCGCGCGCTCGCGACGCATGCGCGCGGGGACGTTTGCCGATCCAAGCTGGTCTATGAGGTGCTGTCGATTGGGACGGTGAAGGTGCTCGGCGAGCAGCCCTGCCTTATCATCCCGCCTTGGCATCCCGAACGAATGAAAGCGTTGGCGGTGAAGACTCGTCGCGTCTCTGGGCTAGTGACGCACATACTCGGGAATAACAATGTCCTGTTTGGCGATCGAAGCATATTCTTCCAAGAGTTTTCTGCGGAGCTAGCTCATCCTTTCTACCCTGAGATCGCTGTGACGCATCGCGGTGGAGCGCCGCTGCTCGTTTCCGAGAGCAGCACGGTCAATGGGTATAGTTTATTCGAGCAGCCGGTGCGCGACGGCGACGATTCCATGACTGATGTTGACCCGTCGGCCGCAGCCAAGCAAGTGCGCGAGCTGCTTGAACGCTACATTGGATTGCAGCCCCACGAGGCGAGCAACCTGAGCGTCCTGCTCTACAACACCGACGCGGCGGAGCTACCTCTGGCTGTGGTCAGGGAGCTGTCGAACATGCAGGCCGAGACCGGGTTCCAATGCAGCATCTCGGTTCGCCATCGCGATGCGGGAAAGCTCCGTCGAGTATATGCGGAGCTGGTGACCAAATCCGGAGACGATCCCGATCTGCCGGTCGTGAGCGAGACTTCGGAGAACTTCATCTCCAAGTTGCGCATCTCGGTATCGCCGTCATCGGTGACCCCGATTTCCGCTGATGACGGCTTCCGCGCCTTCGACGTGGCGTTCCTCCATGACGTGGTTTCGCGCACGGCCTGCGTGGACTGGATTTCTGTGGATTGGACGAATGAGCGTCCGAGTTTGGAGCATGCCCCATCGAGGTGGTCATATCGCAGCGTGTCCGGCGAGAACGAGCTCAAATCGACCACGTTCCTGACCTGCCCGAGGCAGACCGCCTCTGGGTGGGCATACGTCTCGGCAGTCGTTTCGGTGGTGCGTCAGAAGGATGCGCCCCCCGGAGCGCTATTTTTGCCCGCCCGCCGCATATCGCTTCAAAACGAAGCCCTGAGTGGGACGATGACCGATGCGCATGCTTTGGCCGAGTGGGTGGCTACTTACGATGAGTTGCTCGACAAGCGACAGTTGCAGGCCAATGGGGTGACGGTCGTGCGCTACCGCAGGTCCTCCACCAATGGCCGGAATATGATTGTGAGCTCAACCTCCGAGCTGCGGCTGTTGGGCGTGCTCGCGCGCCGCAGGCTCTCGGAGCTTGGGCTGCCGTTTACCCCGCAGGAATACGATGTTGTGGCATCCCGAATGAAGAAGGATGCCCTCTCGGTGTCGGGCGACATTGTGTTGCGGGCTGCCAAGCGCGGCGTCTCCGCCGGTGAAATGGTGGGCCTGGTGCTGAGCCGCTATATGCTCGAGCATGAATTCAAAGGCATCGTTGGGAAGTCGCGCCAATCGTTCAGTGTCTTCTTCCTGCTGGACGACTATGCCAATTGGCTCGCGCAAAAAGAGAGCCGCATTGCCGACATCCTAGGCCTCTGCGTGGAGGAGCGAGACGATGGCCCCCATCTCCATGTGGCCGTGGTGGAATGCAAATATGTGGGGGGCGATGGCGTCGCCGAAGCTCGAAGGTCGTCCAAGGCGCAGCTGCTGGCGACCTTGTCGACCTTCCGCGCGGCGCTTTTCGGTGATCCAGGACGACTGGATCGGGACGTGTGGCTCTCGCGCTTGGCCGACATGCTGATTGACGCGGATATTCCGCCTGGGTGTTCGGGGTTGCTTGAGCGCGCGCGATCCGCCCTGAGGGACGGAGCTGCCCGCATTTCTTTAAGAGGCTATTCCCATGTGTTCGTGCACACCCCCGATTCTGGCGCTGGCCACGCCGCTTCCGAGCAGGTATTGGTCGATGCGACCGAAGGCATGCAGGCATGGCAAGAGGTGTTCGATCGGCCGGAGCTCAGGTCGCTGGTGGAGGCATACGCCGCCAAGGCCAACCCAGCCTCGATCCGCTCGAAGCTTGGTCCGGAGGAGCCTTGGGCCACTGCGGTGACGCGCCCGCCCGCAGACCGGGTCGCATGGACTTCCACGATGGAGCGACTGGCGTCGGGCGGGGAGAGCGTCGAGGAGCCCGTGTCGGAGGACAAGGCGGTGGCTTCGCCTCGGCCTTCCGTATCGAAAAAAACAGATATGCCGGCTGCGGAGGCGGATCGGCCCCAAGAGTCTGCGTCAACAGGGGCGCAGGCTTCGGAGCATGCCGGTGCGACGGCGGACACAAACCTGGGCAGGCTGGTGGCTGAGAAGGCCGCTGCCCAATCGGGCGCGATCGATGAGCGGGACGCTTGGGCGGAGGAATCGACTCGCAAACTTAAAATTGCTTTGAACAGCTACGGCATGCAGGCTGTGGTGCTGGGCACGCGCCTTACTCCGAACGGCTGTTTGATCAGGTTGGCCGGTTCTGACAAGCTGCGTGTCGAAGATATCGAAGCGAAGCGAACGCAACTGTTGACAACCCACGCAATCAACCTCGTGACGGTGCAGCCGAAGCCGGGTGAGATCGTGGTCACTATCGCTGCGGAGAAGCGCAAGTCTGTGTCGTTGTGGGACTTGTGGGCGCGCAGGGTCATCAACCGAAATGCGGCCGGAATCAACACTTCGTTTGTTCTGGGTCTTCAGGAGATCAATGGATCGCTGCTTTACCTGAATTTGGGTTCCGAGTTCGGTGGCTTGTCCACCCATGAGCCTCATTCGTTGGTGGCAGGCGCCACCGGCAGCGGCAAGTCGGTCCTGATCCAAGCAATCATGCTCGACATCGCCGCGACGAATCCGAAGGATCTGGCTCACATTGTATTGATCGACCCCAAGATGGGCGTCGACTACGCGGTGTTGGAAGACCTGCCTCACATGCGCGAACCCATCGTCACGACCAAGGAGCGAGCGACCGAGGTGTTGAAGGAACTCGTCGAGGAAATGGAGAACCGATACAGGACCTTCGCTCCGGCCCGCGCGCGGGATTTGACGACGTTCAATGCGAAAGCGGCGCCCGAGGACAAGCTGCCGATGGTTTTTCTGGTGCACGACGAATTCGCGGACTGGATGCTCGACGATGCGTATAAGGCTGCGGTCGGCGCTGCTGTCCAGCGGCTTGGGGTCAAAGCGCGCGCGGCAGGCATCCATCTGATTTTCGCGGCCCAGCGGCCGGATAAAGATGTCATGCCGATGCAATTGCGGGAGAATCTGGGAAATCGCCTAATTTTGAAGGTCGCCAGCGAGGCGACATCCAAGATCGCATTGGATAGGCCGGGAGCGGAGCTATTGCTTGGCAAGGGGCACTTGGCTGCGAAGCTAAATGGTGAGCAAGGCTTGGTGTTTGCACAGGCCCCCTTTCTAAGCGACGACGATATTAGTAGGGCGGTGGAGGCAATTCGTCAGGATAATGTCTAATCTACAACGGGGAAAATGGAAATGTCTATATCCTTGAAAAATTTGGATGCGGATGCTTATAACGAATTATTGAGCATCTCAGAGTCCCATTTCATTGACTTGAAGAGTTCAGCGATCGCACCAGGAAAACTGACAAAGACAATTGCTGCATTCGCGAATACAAGTGGCGGTGAAATATACTTGGGTGTCGAGGAATTTGTTGATTTGGACCGAAAATATCGTGTCTGGCAAGGTTTTGATGATCAGGAAGCCGCCAATCCGATATTCCAAGTTTTAGAGCAGATGAATCCTCTAGGGAATAATTATCTTGCTGAGTTTCTTCGTTATCCTGATGCGCCTGGCATTGTTTTGCATTTGACCATCTTTAAAACTAAGGATATGGTGGCCGCCTCGGATGGGCGATGCTATGTGCGGCGAAATGCCCAGAGCTTGCCAGTTTCAGGCGATGAAGCCTTGGAAAGGTTGAGATATGACAAGGGGATAAAATCTTTTGAGGACGAGCTAATACATATAGATGCTTCTGAAATAACTAACTCAAATACCGTGCTCGCCTTTCTATTGGATGTCGTGCCCTCGGGGGAGCCGGAGGCCTGGCTTAGCAAGCAAAGAGTTCTAATTGATGACCGGCCGACGGTGGGCGGCATACTTTTGTTTTCCGATTGCCCACAAGTCATATTGGCTAAACGATCAGCTGTGAAGGTCCTTCGATATCAAACGAAACAAGAGGCTGAGCGCGATTATCTTGTCTTTGATCCTATCACCATCGAAGGGCCAATTTATTCCTTAATCTATGAGGCCGTGGAGAAAGTTAAAGAAATTATCGAAGGGATCGAAAAGTTAGGACCAAGCGGTCTCGAAAAAATTCAATATCCAGAGGAAGCGTTGCATGAAATTTTGACAAACGCGGTATTGCACCGCGACTATAATGTCCAAGCTGATGTCCAGGTGAGAATCTTTGATAATAGAGTTGAGATCGAAAGCCCCGGGCGCCTCCCTGGTCATGTGACGCTTAAGAACATTATCCAAACTCAGTTTGCCCGTAATCCAAAGATTGTTCGTCTTATAAATAAATTCAAAAACCCTCCTAATAAAGATGTGGGAGAGGGGTTGAATACTGCATTCGAAGCAATGGGAAAATTGCGGCTCAAGAAGCCATTGATCGATGAAACCGATAGTTCAGTCATTATCACATTGCGGCATGAAAGCCTTGGTTCGCCTGAGCAGATAGTCATGGAATATTTAAGTCGTGAAGCTGAGATAACTAATACGATAGCTCGTGAGTTGACTGGCATTGTCCAGCGACAATTAGAAATGCCGGTGGCGACAACTAGATTTGCCGGTTGAGGAGCCAGGCTGGCAACGGCCTGGCTCTTATCTATCATTGCTGCCCAGAAGGGGGCGGCATGAAGAGAGACGGGGAAATCACTTTGTTATTTGAAGAACGTCGTAAGGGCGCAAGCCAGAAATTGGCGGCAGCGCGCACCGGGATGAGCGAGCGGACTGTGCGCAAGTACGTGCAGGCCGGCAAGCTGCCCAGTCAAATGAAGGCCAAGCGGACACACCGGACGCGACAGAATCCGTTCGAGGCCGATTGGCCGTGGGTGGAAGAGCAACTGCGGCGTGATCAGGCCCTGCAAACGAAGACGCTGTTCGCTCTTCTCTGCCAAGCCTATCCGGGCCGCTATCAAGAAAGCCAGCTGCGCACCCTGCAGCGCCATGTCCATGGCTGGCGCCTCGCGCACGGCGACGAGCGCGAAGTGATGTTCCAGCAGGAGCATGTGCCAGGGCGGATGGCGCAGTCCGACTTCACGGTCATGAATTCGCTGGGCGTCACGATCGGGGGCGTGGAATTTGCTCACCTGGTCTATCACATGGTCCTGACCTACTCGAACGTGGAGGCCGTGCGCGTGTGCTTCTCGGAGAGTTTCGAGGCGCTCTCGGAAGGCTTGGAAGCTTGCATTTGGCAAATCGGGGGAGTGCCGCTGCTGCACCGGACCGACAACCTGTCGGCGGCGGTGCGCGACCTTGACCGTGATGGCCTGCACGACTTCACGCAGAACTATCGGGCGTTGATGGAGCACTATGGCATGCAGCCCTCGGCAAATACGGCCGGCTGCGCAAACCAGAACGGTGATGTGGAACAGTCGCACTTCCGTTTCAAGACTGCCGTCGATCAGGCGCTGCGTGTGCGCGGCAGCCGCGATTTCAGCGATAGAGGGAGCTACGAGCGCTTCTTGCACGAGCTGGTGCGCAGTCGCAACTTGACCCGCAGCCAGCGATTTGAGGCTGATCGTGCAGCGCTACGTCCGCTGCCAGCTGCGCCACTGGACTTCATGCGCGAACTGGCGGTGCGCGTTTCGCGCTTCAGCCTGATCCGCGTGCTCAACAATCATTACTCGGTTCCGTCGCGACTGATCGGCGCGAAGGTGAAAGTGCGGGTACGCTCTGAGTCGCTGGAACTGCACCACGGCGCGGCCCACGTGTTGACGCTGCCGCGCATTGCGGGACGCAACCAGCGCAGGATCGACTATCGCCACCTGATCTGGTCGCTGGTGCGCAAGCCGGGCGCCTTTGCCAATTACTGCTATCGGGAAGAGTTGTTCCCCACTACGACCTTCCGCCGGGCTTACGATACGTTGCTGGCGGCGATGCCATCGAAGGCCGATCGCGACTACCTGCGCCTGCTGCATCTCGCCGCCAGCGGTTCGGAAGCTGACGTCGAGCGAGTCATCTTCGATCTGATGAAGGAAGGGTTGACGCCGACATTCGACGCCGCCCGCGATGTGCTCGGGCAGAGCCAATGCGACCCCGCCCCCGTCGTAGACAAGAGCGTCGTCAACTTGGCCAGCTACGACTGCCTGATCCCGTCGAGGAACGTACATGGCTAACCCGCACGATGACCTGCAAACCTGCCTGCGTGCCCTGAACCTGACGGCCATGGCGGATGCGGCCGCCGCGACGGCGCTGCGCGCGGCCAAGGAAGGCTTGACCCACGAAGCCTACCTGCTTGAGCTGAGCCGGATCGAACTGGCGGCCAAGGCCGCCAGACGCACCGACCGACTACGCAAGCAATCCGGCCTTCTGCCAGGAAAGGATCTGCGCACGCTCGATCTGAATCGATTCGACGCGAGTACGAGGATGCAAATGGAGCGCCTGCGCGGGGGCAGCTGTCAGCAGCGGTTGTAAACTGATACACCTCAGCGATTGAAAACTGATACACCGTTTTGAGAAGATGGCTGCTTTGCGGAGCAGCCTTGAAACCCAACGAGGTGTATGTGGAAATTCAGTTATTGAGCAAGCATGGGTTGAGTCTGCGGCGGATCGCCGCCGAGGTGGGATGCGCGGTAAACACGGTGCGGCGGCACTTGGCGCTGGAGGCGGTGCCGAAATATGAACGCAAGGTCAAACGGGTGACGAAGCTGGCGGCGCACGAAGCTTACCTGCGCGAGCGGCAGACGGCAGCGCAACCGAACTGGATACCGGCCAGTGTCTTGCACCGGGAGATCGTCGAGCGCGGCTACCAGGGCGGCCTGAGCCAGCTGCGTGCGTTCATGCGCTCGTTGCGGCCGGCGTTGCCGGTCGAGCCGGAAGTGCGCTTCGAGACGGCAATGGGCGAGCAGTTGCAGGTCGACTGGGTCGAGTTCCGCAAAGGCAGCGCACCGCTGCACGCGTTCTGCGCCACGATGGGTTACAGCCGCGCCAGCTACGTCGAGTTCGTCAGCGACATGAAGGTGGCCACGCTGATCAGTTGCCACGAGCGCGCCTTTGCCGCGTTCGGCGGCGTGCCGCGCAAGGTCCTGTACGACAACATGAAGACGGTTGTGATCGAGCGCGACGTGTACGGCGACGGCCAGCACCGCTACCACGCCGGCTTCCTCGACTTTGCCAAGCACAGCGGCTTCATCATCAAGCTGTGCCAGCCATATCGGGCCAAGACCAAGGGCAAGGTCGAGCGCTTCAACGGCTACCTGCGTCGGTCGTTTTACGTGCCGCTGGCGAGCCGCCTTGGCCAGAGCGGTTTGCAGCTCGACGTCGTCACCGCCAACGCCGAAGTGGCGCGCTGGCTGCGCGAGGTGGCCAACGAGCGGGTACACGGCACGACACAGGAGAAACCGGCCACGCGGATGGCGGCCGAAGTGCCGCACCTGCAAGCGCTCGCGCCACCATGGCGCGGTGACGTGGCCGCCGCGCGACCGCAGTCAGAGGTGCCGGAAGCGTCCGTGCCGCGCCCGGCTATCGTGGTGGAACGGATCGCCGAAGCGGCGCCGGCACAACACCCGTTGGCGGTCTATGAACAACTGCTGATGACCGTCAGGGAAGGAGTGGCGGCATGAATCTGCAACATGAACGGATCGCCCAGATGTGCGACGCGCTCAAGCTGCCTTTCGTGGCGCAGGGTTACGGCGCGGCGGCCCAGCAGGCGGCGAAGGACGGGACAGCCTACAGCGACTTTCTGGAGGGGCTGCTGCGGGAGGAAATGGCGGGGCGGACGGTGCGCAAGCAAAGCATGATGACGCGCCTGGCAGGCTTCCCGGCCATCAAGACACTGGAGCAGTTCAACTATGACTTTGCCAAGGGCGTCAAGCGCAGCCAGGTCGAGGAACTGGCCGGGCTGGGTTTCATCGAGCGTAACGAGAACGTGGTGCTGGTCGGCCCCAGTGGCGTCGGCAAAACCCACCTGGCAATGGCGTTGGGCTATAAGGCAACGCAGGCCGGCATCAAGACGCGCTTCATGACAGCCTCCGACTTGCTGCTGACGCTGACGACGGCGCACGCGCAAAATAGTTTGAAGACGGTGATGCACCGGGCCATCAAGACGTATCGGCTGCTCATCATCGACGAAATCGGCTACCTGCCGATGAACCGCGAACAGGCCAATTTGTTCTTCCAGGTGATCGCGGCGTTGTACGAAAAAGGCAGTCTGATCGTGACGAGTAACCTGCCGTTCGGGCAGTGGGACGCCACCTTCGCGCAGGACGCCACGTTGACGGCGGCGCTGCTGGACCGCTTGCTGCACCACGCGCACATCGTGCCCATCGCCGGCGAGAGCTACCGCCTCAAGCATCAGCGGCAGGCGGGAATCGTGCAAGGCATTAGGGACGACAAGGCCGCTTGAGCGGATGAAGAAAAGCGTGAAAAGCCAGCGCGAGCTGGTGACGGAGGTGTATCAGTTTTAAATCGCTGCGGGCGCCAAAACTGTATCAGTTTTCAATCGCTGTTGACAGCAGCTTCCTCAGTGACGCAATCAACGTTGTTGCAGTGGGTAGGCCTGGCGCCGGCAAAAGCCATTTCGCCTGTGCGTTGGGGCACGCCCTGATCGAGCTCGGGCATCCAGTCCTCTTCACTCCAACTGCAACATTGGTCCAGCGTCTACTGGCGGCCAAGCGCGATCTGCGCCTGCCCCAGGAACTCGCCAAGCTGGACCGTTTCGATTGCCTCATCCTCGACGACATCGGCTACGTGCAGCACGATCGCGATGAAATGGAAGTGCTGTTCACGCTGTTAGCCGAGCGCTACGAGCGCAAAAGCATGATCATCACGACGAACCTGGTGTTTTCTGAGTGGGACAGGATCTTCAAGGACCCCATGACCACGATGGCGGCCATCGACCGCGTCGTGCATCACAGCGTCGTGCTCGATCTGATGAATGTGGACAGCTATCGGGCTACGGCAGCAAAACGATCAAAATCGGCAGCCGCAGCGACAGCGGTGGCAGCCTAAAGGGCGGCAATTCTAATTGACGCCACCGGAAAATCTAATTGACGCCAGACACTGGCATAAAATCTGAAAGTTCGATGAAAATTGTTTTTTATCGCCTGCGCGAGTCCGGGCAAATCGAACAGACTCCAAAGATCCAAGGTCGGAGGCCGTCTTGGCGGAGGCCGCAATAGGGGATAGTCCAGATTCCTGCTAGCTGTCGTCGACAGTAGGGGCGTCCCGCTGCTGAATCCCAAATCCAAGCAGGGACTTGGTGGTTAGGATCGACCGCCGCGAGAATCTCTTGGCAAGAGCCTGCACACCAAGGAAAGTATTAGTCCATCGATTTTCCTGATGAGCTTGGCGGCGACGGTCGACGCCAACGTGGCAGGGTGTAGAAGGAGCTAAATGCAGAGACCACGATCTTCTTGCTCGGGTCTCTTACCTTGTGAGCGGCATCTATAGCGGCCGAACGAGGCAATTCATCATTGACTGAATCTGCCGCGTCTGTTGGAGGAATAGAGCGCTGGTTGGCTCTATATTGCCGACGACTCACTGGCCGGGGCAATATTCTCGGCCGAGATTTCGGCAGGCACCTCGACGTCATCTTGCACTTGTTCAAAAACGGTTAAAAAGACGCCGCCTTTGGCGATTTTTTGTCGATCACGTGCAAGCGAAATATCTCCATCCGCAATAGATGACCGACGGATGTATCCCACCGCCTTTCCGTCCTCAGTTACGATTTCTTTCCACTCATTCGGTTTGGACGAGTTCAATGGTATGCCGCGTTCAAGGGCTTGAAGCAGGGCTGTCGTGCCTCTTAGCTCTTCAAATAGCGCGCGTGCTCCCTGACTGATGTTATCAATTGCAAGCTCCCCCAGCGCGGACACCAACGCATCACACGCTGACTCGGTAAGCGCCAATCGTTCTTCCATCTTCGAATCTTTCTTGCCTCGGCCGACAAAGCAAACCCCCCCGTCTTCCAGTGCTGGAATGTGGAGCAATTTGAGAGCGTTATCCAACGTTGGATAAAATGCTTCGACACGAAATACGAACGTTGCCGGCATGGGGGCCGCAAGGCCGACGCGTCCCAAATTCGACAACAGGCGCTGTTGCAGTTCGACGGCGTGCGACTCGCGGATGCGTGCGACAGTTGCAAGTCTCGCGCTGGCGAAGAGCGTCGAGATCTCATCTTGCGACCAAGCCAGAATGTGTTTCATATCCCATTTGATCCAGGAGACGGAGCCATCTGGCATCTCGACAACTGGGGTCTTTAGACCTTCGTCACCATAGGTCCATGACTCTCGCGTCAGCGGTCGCAGGGTTCCTACAAGCAAGAGAATTCGTTTGGCGCCGCTTCGCTGGAGATCACAAGCGGGTGTCAGCGCGGCAAGCACTGTGTCGGTGTTTAATTCGTCGACAAGACTTGGTGCTTTGGGGTCAGGATTTCCTAAAACTCGACAGAGGTCGCCAAAAGCCACTGCGCTCGACAGAGCTCCGGGCAACCTCAGTCGTGCTCGGTTTTGAAATAGCGACCTGTGAATCAAATCTTGAAGTTCGGGAGCCCCGGGCACATACGGCGGAGGATATGACTCGCCCGTCAATGTATTTAGCGCGACTGCCGCGTCAATGATGGACGCTTCTCTTTCGATTTCGTGTTGCAAGACCTTGTCGAAGATATCAACGAGATAGCTCCCGGTGGGCTCGCCCTCCGCCGAGAGGAGTAATTCGTAAATCTGAGCAAGATCGGCCAACCGCAACGTGCGAATGAGCGCGGTCGTTCGATCGCGCGCGCCTGTCAGTCCTGTTTCCCAAGCATGGACAAACGATGCGAGCTTCTTAGATTCTTCATAATGAGTCGCCAGACGTCTGAGAATTCGCTCCAATTTGGCGGGATCTGAAATATCGTCTTTACTGAGTATCCTGAAATTGCTTTCGAATAGTTGGGCGCGATCTCGAAACTCTTTTCGTTTCTCCAGCAACGCGTTGCTCCGTGACATGAGGACGATAAGAGGAGGTGCCGATTTCTTTGCTTCGACGATCTTGGCGACGCCATCGACAGATATGTTCATGTCTCCTTCCCGTTGCGCGGCGCTGAGGAAAAGATCAACGAAGATGAGCTGTGCGCCTGCTGCGGCTGCTTGGAAGTTTCTACCGGATCTCGCGCAAACGAGCCCGACACTCTCGAGAAATGTGATCAGTGGCGCAAGTAGGCGCCTATCGATTGCCTTCTCAGCGTCGTAACGATCGAATAGTTCGTGAACTGCCGGACTGACCAACTGATCCTTGCATTGCCACAGCAAGGATACAAAGGCGGGGTCGAACCTGAGGGTGTCAGCCCGCGCGGTCTCATATGGTTGATACATTGACGCCAATTTCGCGCGGTCGTCAACATGCAGGTCATCAAAAAGCCGAGTCCACTCTTCTGACTCAATGACCAGATCATCAGGAATTGGCACGTCGTCAAAGGCATCGTCCACTACTAGCGCATGAGATATGCCCATCGCCTGCAAAAGTTCTGAAATGGTCATCGGATCACAATGCTTTCTGGAAGTTCCAACACAAATCTATGTAATCGCCCGGAGTCATCAGGTGGGTCAGTAAGTTCCAGCGTTCCTCCTAGTTGCTCTGCACATTCACGCGCGATGAACAGGCCCAAGCCACGTCGCTTGCTTTTCTCTTTCAACGAGAAGAAAGGCCGAAAAACTTTTTCTCTGTTTTCGGCCGCTATGCCAGGTCCATTGTCCTCATAGATTAAAGAAGGCGGCGATTGGGTCAGCAGGATGTTGATTCGCTTCTCGAAGTTCGAATTGCTCCCCTTCATTTCCAACCAGTATTTCGAGTTTGAGATGAGATTCTCCAAAATCTGAACCATCATGCCTTTGACGAGTCGAACTTGAACTGCTGATTCTGGTTTTTGGAAGCTGACCTTGATTCCGTGTCGTTCGAACTGGGCCTCGTGGCCTTCCAGCACCTCGTTCACCAGCCCATTTAGTGCAAAGGTTTCGGACGTTTGCCGTCCAGAGACGCTCATCGGATCCAAGATTCGAATCCTTTTCCCCAGACTCTTCATTTGAGAACGAAGCGACGCGAGCCTCGATTTAACATCGTCGGGCACGTCTCTTTTTTGCAGCGCTTCAATATTTTGCAAAGCATTTTCCGAAGCTCTCGCTAATTCGTGGGCAATCACTTCGACCATTAGGCCGACTCCTGCCATATGGATCATCTGGCGGCCCTCGGCTTCTACCTCTTCAATGCGCTGGCGCGCGCGCGCGGCAAAATCTGAGAATTCAAGAAGGACTTGTTGAAGATCCTCGACTTCTGGGCTCGGGGCGCTTCGGCGTAGTTTCGTGATCGCGGACTTGGCACGCTTGCTCAATAAATCCACTTCTGTTTTCGCTCCAGAAAGGTCTATTTTTTGTCCCTTGTATTGGCGCTCAACAGCCTTCATGAACCGGAACAATTGATCTTGTATCACGTATTGCAGGACTTCGATTAGCACCTGTTGTTCGGGGGTTTCTCGTAGCCCCTCCCGATTCGTTTGGTCGACCAACATCTGATTGGCGACCCGCGAAATCTTCACTCGGCCCACAAATTGTGTCTTGTTTAAGGAGTATCCTGAGCGTCTAAGCGCTTTTCGATCCAGCCCCAACCAATCATCCTCATCTTCGCCATAGGGAAACACTCGGAATCGGTCGCGGAACAACAAGATTCCCGACCATCTCTCTTGCAGATCTCGAACGACTTTTAGATCACCAAGCCCCTCTATGGCGGTAAGAATCCTACGGTTGAACCAATAGATTTCAAAAGTGAACGGTCCGACTGATAACAAAGCCGACTCTGGCTTTTCATGCGATGTCCCTACTAGGGCGGATACAAGGTCCGGCCCACTTATAGTGGCAACTTCACTCTCTTTGGGATGATCGAAGCCGAGTTTAGTGGCCACTAACTCGCAAGTGATCTGGGGATGGCCGTCAACAATAGAGTAGGAGCCAATTGCGGAAGCGTGCGCAGATGCGAGCAGTGCGCTATCCATCCATGGAATGTCCGCTCGGGCACCGTTCCAATAAACAGCGATACGCGGCCGATTTTTCTGATCTTCAAAAGGGTCACTTAACCTAGCGAAATCATAGTCCACCATTCGTCTTACACGAGCCTCTGTCCAGTCTTCCGTCAAGTTGCTGATAATGATGCTGGTCCCGGACCAGGTAGGAGCTTCCTTAGAGGGGCCTAGAGTTATTTTGACAGGAACGTCTGCGAGCATTGCGTCGACTTCCGCGAATTTGGCCCAGTCGATCACCAGAACGTTGAGACAAGCGTCATCTGCGCGCGCGGTTTCGACGCGAAGCTGATCCCCAAGACGCATAGCCGACAATCGTCCGATACCTTTTTCTCCGAGATAGGGTGTTGTCTTGTCTCCCCGAGCAAGTGCCTTGTCGACTTCCTTCTTGCGTGACGGTGTCCCGATAACCAGAAAGCTATTGGCAAGATCCGCTGCGGACATTCCGCAACCGGTATCGCCGACAACAATGCTATTGAGAAGATAAACTTGGTCAAGCGCCGTGGCTAGCTGAGAGCGGGAACCTTTTGAGTCATTGATTAATTTGCTCGCGCTCTTGAAAATTTCAGTGGGCGCGTCAGGACTGAGCGCGGCCAAAATTTCTTTGGCCGCGAGATCGGGCAATTTCTCTGCAACTTTTTTCCGAAGGAGCAGGTAGGAGTTGCGTCGAAGGACGATGTTAAACCGGATAGTTACCCCATCTCTTGTCGCTGCATCGAAACCATTCTTAATTAATTCATAGAAGGCAATGATGTCGGAACTGATCAATTCAGAGCCGAGTTCAAGAACTGTTCGAGCTGTTATTTTGAACGTCACTTCTTCGTCTCCTGCTTGGTAATCGGGGAACTACTTGTGACAGACCACGCATGCACCATTGCCTTCGTCCTCTCCGTAGATATCGTCGATGTCTTCTAAGATTTCGACAGGGCGCAGAGGATTAACTGGCCGATTGGCCAGATCTCGCTGCTTGCGACGCTCGAAGTCAGTGACGATTTGGATGACGCGGGCAGGCTTCTCCAGCTCATCCAAAGCTTCGCCTTGAGTCCAGGTGAATGGTGAGCCGTGCTCCAATGCGTTCTTCTCGTATAGCTTGGCCTCTTCAAAGGCTTCGGGGTGGCGTTCTTTGAGACGCACCCACTCGATCTTTTGCTGGAAAAAACAGAAGGTGCATCCGCTGCGAGAGCGCCAGTCATAATATTTCGGAACGCCGACGCCGGACGATTCCAAAATATCCATCACTCCCTTTTTGTCGATTCCGCCTTCGCGGAAAGGAAGGCGGACTTTCAAGTTCTCATGCTTCGACGTGTAGCCTTCGCGATATTCTTCGTCGGCGCGGATCGCTACGTAACTTGTGACCGTGTCTCCAGCGGCCAGCATAGGCCGAATCCATTGCTCAAACGGCGCTAGTTTCAATTGCCTGGTGCACCAGCGTGTTTGGGCTGAAGGCAGAAAATGCTTGTATTCGCGAAGCCAGAAATCAAAGTCGCGGCGCGGGTTCAGCCTGGCGATTGGCTTGCCAAGAAAACCCTCAAGGCGCCCTAAGAATTCATAGACCTCCGGCAGCTCTTTGCCGGTGTCGGTGAAAAAGTATTCGACGTCGAGCTCAGGATAGTTCTGGCGAACGAAAACCGCCAAGGCGGCGCTGTCCTTGCCGCCAGATATTCCGAGAACATGTTTTTCAGCCATGGGACTTCTCCGTTTTTGCATCGTCTTCAAGGGTCAAGCGCATGCCAGCTTTCGCCAGCGCGGCGAGCAAAATTTCCGTGCTATGCCCCTCTGCCAGAAGAGTGGTCGCCAATCTCTCAGCCATAGACTCGACGGCCTCGCGATGCCGGTCTGGAATCGAGAAGGATCGCGAGACGGTGCGGGTTTGAGCGCCGGCGCCAATGACTACGGCGAATGCTTCGCTAGTTGGCGCGCGGCCTTTGACCGATGCAAATGCTTCGGCCTGTCGGAATCGAAGAGAAGCTTGGGCGATGTCCAAAAGCGCGTGATCGATGTCACGGTCGTTCCAATCGCGCGGGGGCTTGTTGGCGGCAAGGCTCAAAATGCCTTCAATGCTCTCTTTGCTCCCATCGTGTTTAGCCAACCGCGCGGCAAAAGCATCTTGGCGCAGGTCGCCTGTTACGCCATTCAAAACCTCAGCCCTGGCGCGTAGCCGGTCTAATTTATCGGCAGGCGCATCCAAGGCTTCTAGCATCGAATCATTGATGCGCTCAAGCAAACCGTCATATGCGCGCGCGATCTCTGCGATGGGGCTTCGAAGCGCCTCTACATAGGACTTGTCGCTATTCTTTTCAAGAAGCGCGGCTAGATCAATGAACAGCACCTTGTGCGGATCGTTGGCTTTTAGGAGCGTGTCGCGCACAGAACGAGCGATGTCGCTGATGGTATGGGTGCGCTGACTCCATGCTGGCAGCGCGAAGACCATCGCGACAAGTCCACGCGCCGCTTCCAATGGGTCGCTAGTATTCGCGGACGCTCCAACTTCGGCAAGAATGTCGGATATCCCTGCAAGGATGCTGGTTTTCTCTTGGTCGATCAAAATCCAACGCATGGAAAAACGCGATGAGTCTTGAAGATATTCATCAATGTCAGCATCCGTGACGCGCGGTATGAACATGCCCTCTTTATACAACGCGAGGTTGCCTTTGTGGGCAAGCAAAAACGCGGTGAGGAGCACGGGCATGACACCTTTGCGAACGCCAAATAGAGGCTCGGCCCACAACTCGTAAAGCTCAGAAATCTTCACTCTCGTGTTCGCGTCAGTGAAGCGGGCGCGCGTCGCGTTCCAAAGGGGGGCAAAAGTAGGGGCGTGTTGATCGTCTGGCGGCAAGAAGCGCCATGCTCCGTTGCCATCCTGTCGATGCAAGCCAGTTGCTCGGAGCAAGGTCTCATAGAGGCCTCGTTCGGCTGGATATCCCGAAACACCTAGATTCTCTTCCGCTTCATGGTCGAGCATGGAATAGAGCAGGTCCCTGCGAGCTTTGACGCTATTGCTCGAAGGGCTGTCTCGATTCAAGAGTTCGCTCCACAGTTCCGGGGCGTCCGGGAAAATGACATCAGCCAAATTGGATGCAATGGGGGACAGGCGCCCGCTTGTTTCTAGCTCCTCCTCGCCAGCAATCCATCGGGCATTGATCACAGCTTCGCGCAGTTGCTCTTCCAGATTGGCGCGCACCGACGAAACGCGCGCCTGCACCTCGCGGCGCGCGACAGGATCGCCGATGAGCTCGTGACGCGATTGGACAATTTGAAGCGCGAGAAGCTCGGAGCCGAGATCTTCAATTTTGGCGTGGTTGCGCGGAATCCCAATGACAACCGGCCAAGGCCCAACTCTCGAATACTCATGGCACTTCCGCATGGCTGCCTTGTTGCTCATGTTCGAGCCAGGCAGCGTCAGAAGGAACAAGCCGAAGTCGCCATTGTGCGGTTTGAATTTTGTGGCGATGCGTTGGGCATCTTCCAAACGGCAAAGCGCCATATTCATCCATCGCATCGTGCCCGTTTCGTGGTAGTGGCGCTTTGCGATGACCGGATAGAGATTGGTGAGGCTTTCAATCAAAGAAAAATCGACGCCGGCCATGCCGCCTCGGGCTTGCGAAATGGCGCTCTCGATATCGAAATCGCTGCCTTCGAAGACCGACCAAGCTCCGATGTGCTTTTTGAATAGGATCACCCGCCAATTGGATAACTGTTCTAGCGCGGCTTCCACCTGCTCTATGGTATGGCCGTAGAAAAGTGTTTTGAGAACGGTCGCCTCTGCCGCAAGTCCTGAACCATTGCGGAACAGGTCGATCACAGCAATGTTCTTGATGAGCTCCACGTGCAATGTGTCGGTGGTTTTTGCCTCGGCGCGCTCGACAGCTTCGACTGCCTGAGCCCAGCGATGTCCATCCGGGGACGAGAGGATGGCCGGCTCCAAATTGGCGCGCAAATAGTCCCAATAATCGCTAGGACGATACCAGGAGGATTGTAGCTGCGGCGTGGACTCCAGATAGGAGCGGAAGCCAGACGGCTCCACCGATGCCAAAAAGCCGAACGTGCTTCGTTCGTTCTGTCCAAATTGGCGTTTGGAAATTGGGCCAAGCAGAGCGGCCATGGTCGGATGCAATGGCCAGCAAGCGTATAAGCTTTTCGAGAAGCCACTTCCAACAGTCGGGCGTCGAGCGCGGATGGAGTCTGCGATCTCGACGGATGCAGGCATCATCCATGCAGGCGTGACCTCTGCATGGATGGCGCGCCCAATCAATTCCACAACCTCGTCGCTAGCGGCGACCAATGGGATGTCAGAATACCGGCCTTGTACCTTGACCCAGTCGTCGCGAGTTCCAATGCCAAGCCGACCCGCATATTGGGAGAACGATTGGTGGAGGATGCCAATCACAACAACCTTGCCAGATGTCCGGGCTGCGGCTTCCGCAAGCTCTTGGAAGAAATAGACGTCGTCCCCCAGGCCTAGCGCGGAGGCTTCGAGGAACTTGCCCATTTCATCGATGATGATGAGGACGCCGTCGTTCTTTTTGGACTCGGCAGCTTCGCAGATATCGGAGATGAGCGACGATGGATTTGTCTTGCGCCCATCGTGGCTAAATCCCTGCGCATGGCGAAGGCCTTTTGCGAGCTCAGACACGACGCTCGCTCGTTTGCCAACGATAGGAATGGTCAGCCAACCCTTGCGATGCGGCAGGGCCTGATCAAATGAAGGGATGTCATCCAGCTTCAACACTTCGCGGGCCTTCTCGCGCAAAGGCTTGTCTGAACCAAGCGCGCTTGCGAATGCAACCGCTAGCGACGACTTGCCGCCGCCGAAAGGTCCTGTCCATGTGAAGGCGCGCTGATTGCTCTCGAGCAGTTGCTTGGTCATGCTGCTTAAAACGCCTGTGGCCGTTCCGTGGCAGATGTATCCGTTCAATGCATCGGGGCGGCCGAGATCGATGTCGATGCGTATCGAGCGTTGGTAGTGACGGGATACATGCACGATGTCCGAGAGTTTGATGATTGGCTCGTTAGGCATAAGCTCTCTCGATCATGAGTTCGCTGAGGTTTTCAGTTTTGTTGATGTCCCGGTGAACTTGCCTCAGGCCCGCAGTGTCGGTCCAAGTAAGCGCGCCATTGGTGAGGTCATGGAGTGAGAGAAGACGCTCCGCGATTGAGTCCTCATCGAGTTTGAAGACGCGGCCGGGGGAGCCTTCGCCAAATGCGATCGCTTCAAAAGCAAGCGAGCTAAGCCCGGGCGCGGCCGTCTCCCAAAAGTCCAAGAGGGCATATGCGAACATTCCATCATGCAGCGTGGCCTTGGGGCCGCGTCGGAAGGCGAAGTGACCTTTCCGCTCCTCGAATATCAGCCCCAATTCGCCAAGCATAGGTTCGGCATAGTCCTCAGGCGAGCCACCTATGGACCGGGGAGCATAGCCGCGCAAGCACGTTTCGATATCGCGTGACAGGGTGGCCGGCGAGAGCTTGCGATTGGCGTCCAAGCTTCGGGCATATTCCGCCAATGGGACTTCGAGGTCCTCACGCGAGAAGGTTGGAGTGGTCACATGGTTGAAAAGCCACTTCCAAGTGGTCGCCCGATTGCCTTTCCCCGCGAGCCACCAATGCGCATACCAAGCGGTGGTCGGGTTTTCAGAATAGGGATCTAAGCCGCCGTCTTTCAAAATTGAGTTGGCTGCGTCGGTGACCCTGTAAGCGCCACTCGGGGCGCCTTCTTCAGTCATCACGTTGCAGGCCAAAGCCCAATGGCGAATTGATGCGACCATGTTTTTTCCGACACCGAAGTCGGCGATCGCATTGTCGTCGGTGAACGTTGATTTTAGAATGATGCCTTGCGACTTCGCTTGGTCGAAGGCTTTTTTAAGCCACATTTGACGAAGCGGGAAAGTCTCGTGCCCTGAGAAGTGCGCCGTAACGCCTTCGGATACTGTATTTTTCTTCATGGTTTCAATTATAACTGGAGACATCCGCCAGTGGCTCAGTTTCGCCCTTTGGTGGACTTAATAAACTGGAGACTCTCGCCAGTGGGCTGTCGCGATGGCAAATATGATGTGCAGACGTCTGCACAAATCTCATGATTTGCCACGACCCAAGGGCATGCAGAACAGTCTGTTGTGTTCCAAGTGCAATATTGGCCTTGTATCGATACTGTGTAAATATACAGTATTGTGGAGTTTTCGTGAAATTCTCTGTGGTATTGGCCATGGGCATTGCTCTTCGGTTCGGATCGACAAGAGCCGCGCGAGGGGCCTCGGCGCCACAGTGATTGACCGCCGACTTATTATTCAGTCTTGAATGTGAGTGCGAGGCCCAATCGGCACCATCGGTTTGTCTTGCCCAAGAAGTGGCGTTCTATTTCAAGATGCTGTTAGCTGTGAACGCTGATTAATCCCGCGATGCCGCGAACGACCGTGTCCGCCACAGAATCCGAATTGACTCATGGCCGCAAGCTCATTGACGTTCGGTGTGAAGGACTCTGGCAAGCCATGCATGCGCACTTGTATGCATTGAGTGCACGGAACGTTTGAATCGCCACGAGTTCACTAGACGCTCGCGAGCCGTTCAAAATGCTCGCCACGGCGCCTCGGTACTCGGTGAATGGATGCAGTGCAACTTGCTCAGTGTGATCCCGTTTTTTATTCGGCTGAGTGCATTACTGGTGCCGAGGAAGGGCGAATGCAACAAATCGAGAGATTTTCCAAATGAGAAATATTTTACAATAAGGAAAATATTGCAGCAGTGAAAGGTGGCGTCAGTGACAGATAAGCATGCGTACGACACGAATAAGGATGTGCGTGATTTCACGAAATGGGTATCGAAGCACGCGGCCACGCTGCCCATCAGCTTGAACTACCGGTCTTCGTGGGCCGTACCCGGCGGCCTGCATCGGGAGGTGATCGGCCTGCCGGGCGCGCTTGCGAACTATGTCTGGACGAGCGAAGGAAACACTACTGGGGATTGGGCCGGGACGGCCAGGCTGTTGTCGCAATTTCGTCTCGACTTAAATGCCGCCATCACCGCCAAGGATGACGACGCCGCCTTTAATGTCTGCGCGGCGATCATTGTGTGGGGTGGCGACCGCAATCCGCTGGTTGGCGCAATGCCTTTTCTGCGTGAGCTCGCCCGCAAAAAACAGTTGGTCGCCTATCTCGCCAGCACCCGTAAGGACTTTAAACTCGATACCGCCACGCTGGCGGGCGAGCTGAGCGTGCTCAAGATGAACTCCATGCTGACCAAGGTACACGCGCTGGCATCCGGCGACGGCTTGCCGATTTACGATTCGCGCGTGGCGGCAGCAATCGCCGCGCTGGTGGAAATGTGGCGCCGCACCGCTAACGAGAGCGCCGGGGCATTGCCCGATTTGCTGTCCTTCCCTGCCACCCTGGGCACGCGTACTGTGCGCCATTTGTACGACAACGCCATGACGCCCGGCTTGCTGAACTACGGCAAACCCAGCGAGGCGCGCACGGCGCGCCGCTGGAGCGAAGCCAAAATCCGTCTTGGCTGGCTGATGCAGGGCATCCTCGCCCTGGAGCCGAAGATGTTCGCCGACGCCGCTGCCACGGACATCGAGCGCATGCGTGCATTGGAAGCCAGTCTGTTCATGGTCGGCTACGACGTGGGCTGCCTGCAGCCATTGCCGTGATCGCGGTCTCCCTCATTATCGAAAGCCGAGCTTGAGCCTTCAGTCCCCATCCGCGCCACACATCCCTGGCGCCATTTTTCCTTACTTCACCCAACTTGATCCCGAATTGAGCCGCGATCCGGCCGGCCGCGATCCGCTTGGCCTGCTGCCGGTATGGAGCACGATCGGCCGCGAACTGGTGCCGAACCTGGCTTCGCCGGTACAGCAGGCAAACGGCGTGCGCGCCGTGCTGCTGATTCACTGGATCAGGGAGCGGCCGCGTTTCCAGGCGCTGCTGACGAACGCCCCCCGCCAGCGCGGCTTCATCCGCCTGATGGAAGGCCTGATCGAATACTGGCTCAAGCAGTCCGAGCGCACTATTTGCTACGGTAGCCAGGCGCTGCTCGGCCGAGGCGAAGATTTCACCGTCTCCGCCCGCAGCGGCAAGACCGTCGCCAACGGCCTGCATCAGTACTACCGTGGCAGTTGCGAACGCGCTGGCTTGTTCGATGACGACTGGATCGTCGATGCCAAGCTAGGCGGCCTGTTCGAGCGCAGCTGGAACGAAGCGGCGACAAACGCCCTGGCGCAGGCGCTGGAACCCTACCTGGAGCGTGGGCAGTTGCTGGTCAGGGAAGTCGCTTGCCACAAGAACATCAAGGCGGCGCTTGAAAGCGTCTTCCAGGACCATGCCATCCGGGAGTATCTGCGCTGCATACTGGGGGAGGACAAGTATCGCGCGCTGGCACAGACCTTCGCCGAGCTTCGCAGCCGCGACCTCCCGTTGCACAAACGCACCCAGTTGCTGACCTCGCAAGCGCTGTCGCGCCAGATCGACGATATGCACCGCTGCGAACCCTTCCTGCTGGTGTTGCAGGATACCTTCGACATCCTGCGCGCGTCGGCGAATGAGACTGTTGCCGATGTCGTCGGCAAGATCCGGAACAGCCTGCCGCAGATCCGCCGGCGGGCGGTCGCGTTCACTGGCTTGGCCGCCACCATCACCAAGGCCGGACCTGCCAGGCGCATGCGTGAGTTGCAGCGGCTGGCGCAGCTGCTGGTCCATCCTCAGCATGCGAGTGAGGGCGCCATATTGACCGAGTTCGTCGAGGCCCTGGTCCTTTATCACAGGGATTGCATGGAAGCGCGCGGCCGCGATCCGCTGGTCGCGCTGGAAGGCCAGCTGGTCGCCGTTCACGGCGGCGACGTACGCAACCCCGACTTCGCGCTGAAGCGTCTGGCGTCCGACGATCCCTCTTGGGACAACGACTACTATCTGAACGCCGCCGGCGCCATCTACAAACAATTGCACGGAGAGCAGCCATGAGTGCGCCCAAGCAGGTCGCGCTCATGCGCGAAGCCCTCCAGTCCGTCGTCGACCGCTTTGCGGCGGACAATGAGCGGCTGGTGCTGTTCACCACCTTCAACTTCGAACCGCGCTTCTTTGAAGACAATCTGCTGCCATTGCTGGCCGGCGACACGGTTGCCGATCTGGCGGGGGTGTCGGAGACGCGCCACGCGATCAATGAAGAGCTGAAGGACATCCGTGTTCTGGTCGTCAATGATCGCTCGATGCGCCCCGAACCGAAGGGCGATATGCGCTATGGCTGCCTGTCGGTTGGACTGCGGAAAGGGCGCTTCCATCCGAAGCTGATGCTGATGGCCGGCACGCTGAAAGACACCGGAAAGCCGGGCTTGTGGCTGTTGGTCGGCAGCGGCAACCTGTCCTTGTCCGGCTGGGCCAGGAACCGGGAAATCGTGGGCGTGACGCCGGTCGCGGGCCAGCATGCGACGGAGTTGGCGCTGCTGCTGCACTGGATACAGGCGCAGGCGCAGGCGCAGCTGGGCGGTGTGCAGGGGAAAGAGGAAGGCGGCACGCGCGAAGTGCTCGAAGAGCTGCTGGCCCGCCTGGAAGACGAAACGCAATGGTATCGCGACTACGCAGGGATGCCGTCGTTGCACCTGGCGCTGCCGTCCGAGCAGCGCGGCCCTCTGCTTGATGCGTTGGTGGCTGGCCGTTCATGGCGGCGTGCCAGCGTGGTGTCGCCGTTCTGGAGCGATGTGCCGGGGCTGGTGCGCAAGCTGGGTGTGGCTGAATGCCAGTTCGTGCCATCGCTGCACAAGGCCGGTTACGCGTTTCCAATTTCAACGCTGCCGAAGCCGGACCATTTTAGTTTCGGTAAGTTTGCCGATGAACAGTACACGCACGCGAAGGCGCTGCTGTTGGAGCAGGCCGATGGCCAGCGCGCACTGTGCATAGGCTCGGCCAACTTCACGGCGGCGGCGCTGAGTCCGGCGCCGGGGGGCATGGCCAATGTGGAAGCGGTGCTGCGTTACGAGCTGCCGGCGGGCGCTAGCCCGTGGCCGCCTTTTCAGCCGCTCGATCGTGCGCTGCTCGATGATGCGGCAGGCAATTTTGAGGAGGAACAGCCGCCGGCGTTGCCTCCGGTCGATGCCACCGTCTATTACGACTGGAGTAAGCGCGAGTTTGGCGGACATCTGACGGTGCTCGATCCGACGGCCGCGTTCAACATCTCGCTGGAGGTTGCGGGCCACAGCCGCGCCTTCGCGGCGGGGGGGCATCTGGCGCCCATCACATTCCATTGCCATCGGCCACAGCGCTCCTTCATCGTGCGCTGGCAGGATGGCAATAACCAGCCTGGCAGCTATTGCGGTGCGGTGCTGCAGATCAATGCGCAGGACGATGAACTGCAATACCAGCCACGGCCAAGGCTTGACAAGGTACTGGCGCTGCTGCGCAGTCTGGACCTCGAGTCGAGCGATGAGCAGCTGCGCAAGCGCGCCGCCCGCCGCCGTAGCGGCGGCGGCGACGGCGAGCAGGATGAGGACGACGCCAGCTACGACTATTTCGGGCTGTTCCAGGCGACCTGGAAGCTGCGCGCGCACCTGCTGCGCCGCCTGGCTTCGGGCGAAGAGGTACCGGCCTTCGACAGCACGTCGCCATACTGCGTGAGCACGCTGTACCGCGCCATCACGCTGCAGCCGGCGGTCAAGCCGAGTGAAAAAATCGGCCGCTACATCCAGCTGTCCGAAGTGCAGGAGTTGATGGAGAGTCTGGCGCGCGTCGGCGTGCGGGCGCCGGAAGGTTCTTGCTGCCTCGAAATCGGCGCAGAGCTGGCCGCGCTGCTAGAACCTATCCGCATGGCGCTGGCGGAATCGGCATCCTTCCAGAGCATGTTTGGCGCCCGCGCGCCGGCTGAGGTGGAAGTATTCCTGAAATGGTTCCATGACGAGATGAAGAAGGAAGAGGCCAGCCATGAATGAAAACATCATCCCGTCGCCACTGACTGCGCGCATGGTGCGCTCGTACATCGATTTTGACGGTCATGAAGCCACCGCCGGCGCCAAGCAGCCGAGTCCCCAAGCCACTCTGCAAAGCGAGGGTGTGGCCGGTCTGTGGGCCTTGCTGCGGCAGCAGGGCTATGCCTATCTGGCGGACGAAGTCGGAATGGGCAAGACGCGCCAAGCCATGGGCGTGATCGCCACCCAGTTCCTGAGCAAGCCGGATTCGCGCATTGTGATTGTCTGCGCCAGCGCCTCTTTGCAGGAGCAGTGGCAAAAAGAATGGTCGGCCTTCCTGGGAAACTGCTACCGCCTGCTGGACGACAGGCTGCTGAGCGCCGACGCGGCGCAGTTGCAGGAACTGCACTTGCATAACAATCTGCGCCAGTTCACCGTCGCGCTGAAGAACGACGACAGCCGTATCCATCTGTTGCGCTACTCGTCGTTCAGCCGCCCGGTGTCGCTGGCAAAGCACACCGCGCACGGCATGCTGAGCGATTACGCTGCCACCATAGGCGTCGCCGATGTAGAGCATCTCGATGAGGCGGAGCGGGCGATAGGCGCGCGGTTCAAAGCGCAAGAGCAAGGCTGGAACGAGGCGATGCGCTACGCGCTGGCCGAGCAGTATTGTCGCCGCCTTGCCTCGATCTTGACGGACGGCAGCGATGCGGTATCGCAGCCGGCTTCGCCGCTCGACCTGATCATCCTAGATGAAGCACAGTACCTGCGCCATACCGACAACAAACAGAACCAGCATATCCGCCGCATCTTCCGTGGTAGGGTGCAAAAATGGCTGTTTCTCAGCGCGACGCCGCTGCACTCCGGCCCCAAGGACATCAACAGCCTGGATGCCTACTTGGAACAGGAACCGGTCGCCGCCGCTATCGGCGCCGCGCAGAAGAACTGGGACGTCGTGCAGCTGCTGCAGCAGATGATGATACGCCGCACCCGCTCCTATGCCGACAAGCCCGGCCAGCGCCATGGCAAGGTGCAATACCGCCGATACGATCGCGTGCGCTATTCCGGCGCCGACGATCCATTCATGGCGATGACGATGGCGCTGGTGCAAAAGCGTCTGGTCGGCGCGCTGGCCGGACGGGCGAACCGGTTCCGGCTGGGCGAGTGCGCGTCGTTTGAATCGCTGTCGTCATCGGTGGCGCGCAGCATCGGCCCGGCCACGGCCAAAACGCAGGACCCGGTGTCGCCGGAAATCGAGCCGCTGAAGGACCGCAAGCAAAGCGAGCCGCACGGCCAGGCGCTGGACCGCAATGCGATTGATGAACTGAACTTCAGCTTCGTGGAGGCGATGGGGCAGGGCAGCGGCTACGGCATGCCGCATGCCAAGCTCAATCGCATGGTGGACGAATTGTACGACCGCAGCATCGCCCAGGGCAGCACGCAGAAGACCTTGGTGTTCGTGCGCCGCATCGACACCGTCGAGGAAATCCGCGACCTGCTGCACCTGCGCTTCCAGGAAAGCGTCGATGCGCGTCTCGGCGCCTGGCGCGAGCTGCTGTCCGCACCCGATGTGGCGGGCGCGCCGTGGGCAGGCAGTTTTTGGCAAGTGCCGGCAACCGGCGCCGAAGCCCAGGAGCCGCTGCCGGAAACCACGCCCGCCAACGACGACGAGGAAGACGATGACGACGAGCTTTCGGCGGCCGGCGTCGCCACCCACAACCAGGCCTACCGCGAGCAGGCCGAGCTGCCGTACTTCGAAGCGCTGAAACAGCGCTCGGAAACGCATGCCCATAACGGCAAGTTGGTGTCCTTCCGCAGCCGCCTGCACAGTCACACGGACCTGCTGCACAAGCCGATGCGCGGTTTCCTGCATCGGCGGCCGGAGCCGCAAGACGGCGAATCGCAGGCGAAGGAAGACCAGGCATGGGAGCGCAACCGCGCGCGCTGGCAGCGCCTGCTGCTGGCCGTGCTCGGACAGCCCTACCTGGATGAAGCCGCCAACCACTGGCTGCTGGGCGATCCTGCGCTGGACACACCACTGTCCTACAAACTGGCGGCCATGCAGCTGTGCCTGTTGCAATCGATGCGCCAGACCGACTTCGTGGTCGACCTGTTCATCCTACACACCCACCTGCCGCAGGCGCCGGATGGCGCGGCCGAGCTGCCCGACAAGCTGCTGTGGTTGCTCGAACTGCAGGCGCCGGCCGCGCTGGCGCAGTATGTCGCCAACCAGCGCACCCGCCTGCGCCAATGGATTGAGAATTTCGACCTGATCGTTGGCAAATGCTTCCGTGGCGGCGTCGTCGTCAGCTGGGAGGATGTGTGGCGTACCCGCATCGGCGAAGTGTTCCGCCCGCTCGCGCCGGTGATTGGCCGTTCCGGCCGGGTGCGCAACCGCCACGCGATCGCCCACTTCAACCTGCCATGCCATCCGAACATCCTGGTGTGCACGGACGTGTTAAAGGAGGGCGTCGACCTGCACCTGTTCTGCGACCGCGTGGTGCACTACGGTGTGGCGTGGACCTCCGGCGACCTGGAGCAGCGCATCGGTCGTGTCGACCGCTTCGGCAGCCTGATCAGCCGGCGCATCGGCGCCCACGAGGCCGCTGACGCAGACCTGCCGCGCCTGCAAGTGGGCTTCCCGTATCTGGAAGGCACGCTGGATCAGCATCAGGTCAACCGCGTCATCCGCGCCAAGATCGCCAGTGACCTGCGTATGGATCTGGGCAAGCGCAAGGACGAGATCGGCGACATCAGCATCGACGCGCTTGACGCGCCGGCCCGGCCGCAGCATCGCGCCGATGAGCCGCAGGGCGGCGCCGTCTACTTCCCGGACAGTGTCAGCTATGTGCGGCAAGACGGCGGCGAACTGCCGCTGCCGGCAGGCATGGTGCGCAAGCGGGATCAGCAGGAAGTCACCTCGGGCAAGCCGGCCGATGCCGGCGCCGCCGACAGCGTGACGCCGTTGCCGGCCTATGGCGCGATGGTGGTGCGCCATAGGCTGGAGCAGGGCGGCGGCGTGTTGCGGCTGGCTGTCGACGCGGCGGCCGGCACGGAACACTGGGCGGAGGAGTATGTGATGGTGCGCGGCGCCGGCGCGGCCCCGTCGCCGGCGGCACTGCTGGCGTCAGGCGGGCCGCACGCAGTCAAGCAGCCGCCCAGCGCCGCGTTTGCATTCGACGCCGGACGTAACACCTGCCTCTGGCTGGCCGGCAGTGCGCCGGTCTTGCTGGAGGCGATAGGCACGGACTTCTGGCTGCTGCGCTGCCACGTGCAGGAAGACCGTTTCGTTGACCTCGACGGCAAACGCGCGCATGGCAACTGGCTAGCCGAGCGAAATCGTGCGCGTACGGCGGGCTATCTGATGGCGGCCGACGGGGCTGTGTGGTTTGGCGCCGTGGTGTTGCGTTCGCCAGGCGCCGAAACGCTGCTCAACCACATGGCCGCGCGCGTGCACCGTATCGCGCAGCATTTGCGCCAGCCCGGCAACGCTCCGGACGCTAATGATTACTGGGCGCGCACGGCCTTCCCGGCCGGCGTACCCTCAATATGGAAGAAGACGATGACGCAATCCGATGTAATTGCTTGCGGCCAGGCGCTGACCGGCGTGCAAGCATGGTTTGAAGAGGCCTTCGAGGCGATGCTTGAGTCCCTGTATGGCGAGGTCGGCGCGGGTGGCCGCGCGCTGGAAACGCAGCCGCTGACCTTCCTGCCGGACGGCATGCTGCACCTGACGACGGACGGCGCAGAACGTTTCCGCCTGCAGGCCGGCCTGGACCTGTCGGGCACGCTGCAAGCGCCGTTTGCCGGTCCGAAGATGTGGTGGGAGCTGGTCGTCACACCTCACGGATTGGGCAAGCCGCCGAAGCTGCCGGCGTCGGATCTCGACCAGTTGCCGCATGCGTCGCCGTCGGAGTGGGAGGGGGAAATCCGCGCCGGCGTCGCCGCCTATACCAGTTCCGATGAGCGCGACTATCGCTACGCCGCCGTGTACCACGCGCCGCAGGATTGGGAGCGTGCTCGTAAGAATCTGCTCGGCGCGCTGTCGACTGTTCGCAGCAAATTGCATGAATTGGATAATTTCACGCGGAAGCACAACCGTGACCTGCTCCTCAACGCCCTGGACTGATCTGAAAGTTACCTGGTTGTCAAATCGGAGCCAAGATCCCTGATTCACTAATCAAGAATCTCAGAAACGATAACGCCCACTTGCGTAAGGGGGCGTTGCGTGAACGATGTTTTCGGTGCCGGGGCGGAATCGAACCACTGACACAAGGATTTTCAAAACAAGGCTCTACCGCACGCGCCAACAACCGACTTGGGCCATACGCTAGATAGCGAGCCTGACGCCGATCACAGAATGCGTCAAGGAACTCCTTGAGGCATGGGCTGTCGGTTTTTCACCTGAGAGGTCCGCGACGCGGCGGCTTCACACCTCACGGGCAGATACGATCTGCAAGGCTTTTTCGTACCGACGAACCGGGGATGGACAGGCGAATCCAGCCAGCGCAATTCCGGTGCGTCGCGGAAGTCGTTCAGCCCACTGGCTATGCCAGACCTGCGGACAGTGGGCAGGTTGTCACTTAGACAGGGCAGGGACAGGGGAGGCCAATTTGTCAGCTTGCCAGCGGCCCAGTTGGCAGATCCGATTCTACGAAATCCCAGCCCTTGGTAGGGGGGCGCAGATGCCGCTGGTTTTCTTGCTAGGTGTACTTTCCATTGTGGGAAAAAAAGGCCGCAATATTCACATATCGCGGCCTGTTGGACTTGGCGTGTTATTTCTACGACTTATTGTCGAGCTTTGAGAAAAACTACGGTATTTTGCGTAAAACGATTCAGTTATTCAAGCGATGTTCTCTCACAGACTGTTCACGTTGATCTGGGCCTTGCCTTTCACGACAGTGACTATGCCAATCGCATTGTTTGTCACGAACACATCCGATAAACCGATTGATGCTACTGCGATATCGGCCGTAACGCCGTTAGCCACCTTGAAGTCCTTGACGCCAGCTTCAATTTGCTTTCGCAGGGGGTCGACCTTTCCAGATATGTCGAACACCAGTTTGTCTTTGATGTAACTTAGAAACAGTGGACGCGTCAATGCAATGGCCTCGTTAACGATAAGGCTATTAGTGACGCCGTCGTAGTTAAAGTCGGTAATCGAGATCTTCCGTGACGCGTCGTCGTACCTTGGTTGTCCGACCAGATACAACACGCCCTCGACGTTCTTAAACATGCCGATTTTTGCTTTCATGTCCAAGCGTATAAGAACTCGAGGGCCGTAACCAGAGATGGATAAACTGCGAACCGTCACTGACTTTCCGTCGCCAAGATCAAACTCCTTGCCATCCAATTTAGTCTTTATCAGGTTATTCAGCGCAGAGTATTCGGCAATTGCCTGGAGGGATATGAAGATGTCGTCCGTGACGATCGCGCCATTATTTGGCGGCAGTGGTAACGCAGCAACATTTGGCCCAGGCTCGCCTGAGCGCAGAAGCAACTTGGTCGTGATTGCCGGACGAAGGACTACCAAGTTACCTTCACTTGCCATGGGCGGCATGCTTATTACTGTTGGCTGAACGTCAAGCACGATCGCAGGCGACTTCGCGAGTACAATTGGGCGCTGCACTATTTTCCATGCGGAATTGACCTTAGTCCGTACGTCAAATGCGGACACCATCTGATTCGCTTGTTGTGCAATTCCGGGTAGCTTTGATCGAAGGATAGGATCAACTTTGTCTTGAAGAGAAATTTTGATGTGGCCTAGCGGTGGATTAATGTCAATCCATGGTGATTCGGTCCAAGTAAAGTCTGGAACGAGGTTGGCACTAATGCTCCACTCTGGCGTCACGCTAAGGCAGGATTTGATTTTCACACTTCCTCCTCCTCCAAAGTCGAAGTGTTTACTCACTCTAGCGAATAATATTTTCTCTGACCAGTCGATACGCCCGTTATTTATCTGTAGTGGTGCAGCCATTGACACACAACCATTTGAAGTCGATGCCGTCACTGGGCCTGAACGATGAATGCCAAGTTGCGCCGAAGCGCCGTGCTCCACGCCCATGCCTGAAATCCAATAAATGCCTCCAGGTCCCTGGGTCGTTGGTAAATGCGCTTCAGCAGCTTGTGCTAATACGCCAACATCAATTTTTATAGGTACGGCAATTGTTGAATCGTGAACCAATGGCGGTGGCCCTGCTTGAATATCCGGCGGCCGTGCTGGATTGAGCACAGTGGTGCAGGCGCTGACGGCGACTGTAACTGTAGTAGACAAGGCGATTCGCAGGAAAGTTGCAATTTGCAAGGTATTCTCCCTATGGTGGCGGCAGTCAGTTTGTGCAGTAAATTGTAATAATGAATAGGTAAAAAATTAATAATAATCCAAATTCCGTGCCGATTGGAAAATAGTTAGACGCGAGTCCTATTTGGTTCGGCAGTACGGTGTTTGAGACTTCCTAGGGAACCGCTGATTTAATCGGTCCGGCGTGGCCGCATCAGCCGGTAAGCTGTCACAATATCACTTCCATTCCTCGTGAGAACTGATGATGCAATCGAGCTTTTCGGATGCCGAGTACGCCAGCAAAAAGAAGCTGACGCGGCGTGACCGTTTTCTGGCCGAGATTGAAACCGCAATGCCGTGGCCAGCGTTGGTGGCGGTGCTCTTCCGTACTATCCAAAAGGCGACGGACGTGGCCGTCCACCGATCGGTCTGGAACGCATGCTGCGCATGTACATTGCCCAGCAGTGCTTTGGTTTGTCCGATGAAGGCATCGAAGATGCGATCTACGACAGCCAAGCCATTCGTGGCTTCGTCGGCATTGACCTGACCCATGAATCCGCATCCGACGCGACCACGTTGCTCAAGTTCCGGCGATTGCTGGAACAACATAAACTGACTGAACGCATATTCAACGAGATCAACGGCCACCTGGCCAGCAAGGGTTTGATGATGCGCGAAGGGACCATCGTCGATGCGACTTTGATCGCAGCGCCGCCATCGACCAAGAACAAGGATGGCAAGCGCGATCCGGAGATGCATCAGTCGAAGAAGGGCAACGACTGGCACTTCGGAATGAAAGCGCATATTGGTGTCGACGCCGCGTCCGGCCTGTTGCATACCGTCGTCGGCACGGCAGGCAATGTCGCTGATGTCACCCAAGCGCATGCGTTGCTGCATGGGGACGAGATCGCTGCCCTCGGCGACGCCGGCTACCAGGGTGTGGAGAAGCGCCCCGAGAACATCGGCAAGGCCGTGACGTGGCATGTGGCCATGAAGCGCTCCAAACGTAAGGCTCTGCCCAACAACAAGCTGGGACGGATGCGGGAAAAGCTCGAACATCTCAAGGCCAGTGTGCGCGCCAAAGTCGAGCATCCATTTCACGTCATCAAAAATCTGTTCCGGCATCGCAAGACTCGCTATCGTGGCTTGGCCAAGAACACCGCGCAGCTGTTCGTGCTGTTTGGCTTCGCCAATTTGGTGCTCGCCGGCCGGCGGTTTACGATCACTGAATCCCGACGTGCGTCATGAGTGCCGCAAGGCGCGCAAAATAGGCACCGTTTCGCGTTAAACCGCTCCTTTTGAAGCTTCGCTCTGCGTGTTTTCGAGTGGTGGGAAATTCTGTCTCTGAAAATCGACGGCGGACCAAAAATCATGAATTAATCAGCGCCTCCCTACGTTCTCAAAGACCAAGTGCAATACCTTCTGCTGTGAGGTGCCGCCATGGCGAAAATCTACAAACATTTGACGACTCAGGAGCGCGCCGTTGTCATGACCATGCGCGCCGACCTGTGCTCCACCCGTTCCATTGCTAAACGCCTTTGCCGTTCTGCCAGCACGATCAGCCGCAAACTCAAGCGCACCAGCGGCAAGGGCGTCTACGATGCCAACCTGGCCCACACCCAGTGCGGTCTGCATGGATTACGAATATAGGACGCCGACGCTTGTCGTCAAGGAACGGGTGTGGAAATTATCGTCAATTCAGTAAGGTCGTTGGCCGAAGTCTGCCCCATCTTGAGGGGACGAAATTTATAATCAATCAGGCTCTTTTGAAGTCCATCCTTGCTCCCATCTGTGGAGGTAGGCTGGTTCGTATGCCACGCGACATTGCGGACTTCGTCGTCCGTCTTTGCGTGGGCTGAGATCAATAGCTTGCCAATGGCTTCTTTGCACTCAGTATCGTCGTTGACAGGGCAGAGTACTGCATACAAATCAACGGCTGCGGTGTCGATCTTCGTGACTCCGGACGGCGTTGCAGGCGCTTGTGGGGGCACAGCAGCGCATACACGGACAAATTGCCTAATTGGTGCCGGCGCGGCCGCGCCAGGGCCAACTGGGGGCGGCGTTGGCGACACGGGAAGTGGGGCGGGTGGCGCTGGTGTGGGGTTCGGAGCAACTGGGGGCAATGCTTCAAGGTAGGGGACTCCGATGCTCGCCAATTTCGCTCCAATCGCCGCCACTTCTAGTTTTTGGTAGAGCGTATTGAAAAGGATTTCGCTAAATTCCTTGTCGCCTGGCTGAATCTCGATCGCCTGTGCTGTCTCAACACACCAAACTGTGTGTGATGGGATCGATACTTTTAGTGGGGTTGGCGCCGCGTGAACCGGAAGCCCTATTGCAGTCACAGCTAACGCAAATATGTAGTTCGAGAGCATTCTCATATTAGATCTTCCGTAAAATGTCCGCGCCAACACAATAGACTGCCCCTGTTTCAGGGGCTATCGAATTAACCAAAAAACCAGCACCACCCAAGATTCCTGTTGCTATTGCACTCTCTGCTAGCTCAAAGTTTGCCAAAATGATGGCATTCACTATTTTTTCCGCTGGCCCACCAAATGACGTGTCAATTTGTGGTGAGTATCCACCGACGATCAACGTGGGAGGCAACATCAGCAATCCTTTTGAGTTGCAAAAAGATACATCTCCGTTCTTGAGCGTTAGCCGCGGCGCCAACATAGTAGCGGCAATATTATCGAAGCGAATCGCCAACTTAATATGGTAGTTGAACGCTATTTCTGGCGTGGTAAAAGACCAGCGGCACCGCCGGAATTGTGGTGGAAAACCATGGACGCAAATGCCATTCGTCCAGCCACTTTGAGACTTTACTACGACATATTTGGTGACGGCGTTGTTGCATTCTGCCCCACCTTTCGCATGCAGATCCAATCCAACTGGTGGCATATCGCCTGTGGCTTCCAATTCTCCACCAACCAGACTGGCCGAATATTGGCTCCACGACGGCAGAGCAAAGTCGATTTCTTGGGGCACCCTTAAGTGTTCACCGTTTTCACACTTGAAAGGTATAGTGAGGTCGCCATTGGCGTGGCCAGTGAACTCGGCCAGTTGCATGGCGCCCGATCCGTTGAGTGCGTTGATAGGCCCGTCAACGTTGAGGTCTAGACCAGCTTTAATGCCGCCATTCGCGCTCAAGGTCGCGGACTTCAACTTGAGTTTTCCGCTCGCGAGAAGATGAGCATTCGAGACGGTATTGGTGCCCTTGCCGTGGTCGATGACGTGCGATGCTGAACCTATCGTCAACGAGAGCTTTCCTTCGTTCACGCCGCTTCCAGACCCCAATGCAACACTCGCACTATCGATGTCCAGCGTGAGCCCTTCAAACGAAATCTGCTCAAATTCGATGACGTTCCTAGCTTTGACCTGCGCCGCTGCAATTTTAGCGACCTGGAATGGTTTCGACATCTTGCCGGAATACGCTAGGCCGCCAGGGCTATCGGCGGGAGGTGTACGACTAAGTTGCGTAGCGCTTGCCTGGAAGTCCAAGATCCGGCCCTGCGAGATTCGTACTGGCCCCAATTCGTCAATCTCGATCAGCAAATCGGCGATTTGAATTTCAGGGTCCTCTATGATGTTGTCGCCGATATCAACCTTTTGCACGCCTGGCCCCACCAGTTTGAACTTGATGCCGTCAGCATGTAATTTGACCTGCGCAACGAGAACATCACGACTCGCCAGGTCATACAATAGCCTAGCCTCCCCGACCGATTTCAGGGCGATGCTTGTCTTTCCGGAAGTTCCTAGAGAACCAATGCGAATGACTGGTTCACCAACCGTCATGGCTTCGGCCTTCACAAGAATATAGCCTGTGCTTTGCCGTCCCACCACAAGTGCCGACTTGTTGGTCAGGCTCAGAGTTTGCTTTGCGAAATTTGGCTTCGCCCCCACGAAAAATGGAGTGAGCGATTCAGCGGCCGTTACAGTGAGGACAAAGTCGTTTGGCTTGACTTCCATGCGGCTGGATTTTAAATCCTTTAACGGAACGACTACCACGGCGTTCAATGCAAAAGTCTGAAGCGCGGCAGATATAACTGCCTTATTGTCCCCATCCGTAATCGAAGCTGAACCTCCAACGGTCGGGACATTGATCGACACCTTAAAAACGAGGTCAGAGCCAAGAGGCGTTGCTGGCGTCGTTAGAACCGTGGGGTGTTCAATATCGACGCCGCCTACTGAAATTCCGAGACTCTCGATCTGCAGTGCCATCGCAGGGGCCGGTTGGGCTCCATCGACGCTCATGGTGACTTTGGACAGACGCTTCTGTGAAAAAATTGGTAGTAGAGCGTCGGATGCCGGCTTGGTCCAGATGGTTCTGGATGAGATCAGGTCGTTGGAAAGGCGGCCGAGTTCCATGGCCAATTTGCCCGATACCAGCGTTTCACCAGCCATATTGTGGATGTTGGCCGACGGGGACTCGATGTTCAGATCATGAAAATCAGGGCTTTTCATTTGAAAGCCGGTTACGCCCTGGTCAAATTTTGCGCTTAAAGAGCCAGCTTTGATTGCCGGCCGGTCGACCGCCCAGGCCAGGTCAATTGTCGGAAGCCGCATCGCTTGAGCGTCACCCTTGAGGTCTTCGAGTACAGCTTGAACTACCCCGTCAACCGCCGAGAGTCGAATTGATGATGCCGAGACGTTGGCAGCGTCAAGGTCCAAGAAACCGAGTCGCCAGTCCTTGTTCTTTTCAGCGGTTGGACTCCCGCGAAGATCACCTTTCCACAGTGATGCATTGCCCGAAGCGAGGTCCAGATGGACTGTGAGATTCCCTCCAGCTTTTGGCTTCAGATCTGTCGTGAATGTGGCTCCACCTGTTGCCAGGACTTTGGCCCCAGAAATGGTTCGGTTCCATGACTCGACCGACAATTCGCCATCGATAGACGTCGGTGTACTTAGAACCGTCTTTGTATTCCCAATCCAGAGTTTTGATCCGTTGAAACTAATACTGCCACCTGCGATGGAACGCTTGCCTTTTTCGACGGACGCGAGTGTCGCGCTAAGCTGGTCTGCGTCAATTTGAATTTTCCTGAGATCGCCGCCGGCAAAGATATGTGCATGCAGCTTTAAGGCGGTAAGTTTTCCAGCGAGGATCACACCGGCACCAAGGCCAGTCATCCGGGTCTCCGTTTGGATGCAAGTTTCAAGACCAGCGGATCCAACAACGGGCCTATCAAAAACGATTATTCGAGGTGCGGGACCAGATATTGTGAAGTCCGCGGGCGTCCAGGTACCGTCACCAACGGTTATGCTATCGGCAGGGTGATCTACCTGCTTGACGCCATCAAAACAGAGAGGTCCGACAATGACGCCGGCCGCATAAACTTGGGACGACAGAGAAATGAAAATACCAAGTGCAATATTCGTAAGAATTCGCATATATGTCTCTCGAGGGGAGGTATTGTCCGAGAGATCCTAGCACGTAATTATCGAAATTGTAACGAAATATTCACCATATTTTCAATCATGATTGAATTATATTGAGTTTTCAGCGAAAGATTTATTTCAATGCGCAGGGGCGCACGTTGGCGGCGAGGATATCTGCCGTTTCCGCCATCGAGTGGCGCCTTGCTGTTTCACCTGATCAGCCAACTGTATGAGAAGACGTCCCTGATCATCAACACCAATCTGTCGTTCGGCGGGTGGGTGCAAGTATTTGGCGACGCCAAGATGACGACAGCCTTGCTGGACCGCGTCACGCATCATTGCGACATCCGTAAGTGTCAGCGGAACCCAGTCACCGCAACGCTGCTTACAAATCGATGATCTTACGCAGCAGCCCCGGCGAGACGCGCCATTGCTCCCCGTCACACAGTAGCGAGCATGACTTCGCGTTGATGCGTGTGACGGTGCCGATGCGTTCGCGCAGATGCTTGTCGGTGAAGCTGACCGTGTCGCCGAGTTTGAACGCGGTCGCATCAACGGGGCGCTGTGGCATGGGAGGCGCCGGCTCGGCGCGCTTGGCCGGATCGGCGACAATGGCGGCGTAGGGCAGCTTCCATTGCGTATGCGTAGCGGTGTCCTGAACAGTGGCGCTGGTCGCTTGCAGTTGCAGCACGCGGCCGGGCGCGAGGGTGCCCCGGCGGTGGTCAAAATACATCACCTGCGCGCCCAGGTGCAGATGACGGCGAACGTCGAGTATGCGGCGCGGGTCGGCGAGCATTTGGTTGAGGGCCAGGCTCAATTCATACAAGTCGAGGCTGGGGGCGTTACGCAGGGCGTCGAGAAGGCGGGAGTCCATCCCGCAATTTTAACGCGTCACGCCCAGTGGTAGGTAGGCAGTGGCAGCAACTCCGCGACCCGGTTGATCGGATGTGATGGCAGCCGGGCCAGCACGTCTTTGAGCCACAGGTAGGGATTGATTCCGTTCAGCTTGGCCGTGCCGATCAACGAGTACATCGTCGCCGCCGCGTGGCCGCCACGCGCCGAACCGGCGAACAGGTAATTCGAGCGCCCCACGGCGATCGGACGGATGGCCTGCTCGATCGCGTTGTTGTCGGGCACCAGCACACCGCTTTCGGTATAGCGCGCCAGCGCCTCCCAGTTGCGCAAGGCGTAGCCGAATGCCTGGGCCAGTGGCGCCTGCGGAACCAGTTGCGGCACGTGCCCATCTAGCCAACGGCGGAAATCGGCCAGCAGCGGCACGCTGTGTTCCTGGCGCTGTCGCAACTTCTGGTCCGGCGTCAGGTCGCGGATGGTCCTCTCGATAGCGTACAAGCGCGCGATCCAGGCCAGCGCCGCGCTGGCCAATCCGGGTGTCTTCTGCACCTTGGCGATTTCGAAGAACTTGCGTCGGCAATGGGCCCAACAACCGACCTCCACCACACGCCCACCACGATACAGTGCCGAATAACCGCTGTAGGCATCGGCCTGCAAATAGCCCTGATAGTTGGCCAGGAAGGTCGTCGGGTGAATCGCCTCGCGCGACGCGGTGAATTCGAACAGGACCGCCGGCGGATGATCGACCCACAAGCCATTTTCTTCGCGCTGACCGGCGCCAAGGTATCCCCACAGGCGGGCCGTCTTGGTGCTACCACGGCCAGCCTCCTGCAGCGGCATCGTGGTGTCGTCCGAGTGCACGCGCGGCGCGGCCAGGATATGGGCTTTGAGCGCTGGCCGCAGCACCGCCAGCAGTTCGGCCGCTGCCAGCTTCCACTCGCACAGCGTGGCGCGTGGCAGATGCACGCCATGGCGCTTGAAGATCGCCTCCTGGCGGTTCAGTGGCAGATGGTCGGCGAAGGTACTCACCAACACCTGCGCCAGCAGGCCAGCGCTGGCATTGGACTTCGGCAGTGGCGACGGCTGCGCCGCCGCCGTGCGCACAGTCGATTCGCCATCCTTCTTGCACGCGTACTTGATGCGCACGTGCTCGATCACCGTCAGCTTCGCCGGCGTGTAGTCCAGGGTTTCGGAGACCTCCTCGCCGATCTTCTCGATCCGATCGAAACATGCCTTCTCGGCGTCGCTCAGGTCGTACTCGACGCGCTCGCGCGGCAAGTCCTTGGGCAGCGCCGGACGCCCCCGTCGCACGTGGCCGGCGACCTGTGTGGTGGGCAAGGCCGACGGCACGGGAATGGTGACGGTTTCGGCGAACAGATCTCCCTGTCCAGGCAGTTGCTCCGAGCTGGCACCGAAACGCGCACGGACGAACTGGGCCAACTGGTGTTTGAGCAATTCGACTTACATCCACAGATCGTGGGCGATGCGATTCTGTTCGAGGGCGATGCGGCGCATCGCGTCTAGGTCGGGTGGAAGGTCGGAGGGATCGATGAGCGCCAGCATGCAGGTCAAACGCATGAGCATGCCGGCGCGTTTACAGCGCATGGAAAATATTTATCGCAGCATCACGCGACGCGCTGTGCCGTGACGGGCGGATGTGGCTGCAACGGCGGAATGTCGATACCTTCGAGCCAGGCGTGCAGCTCGGCGACCGACAGGCCGCGCTGGGTCAGCGACTCCGGAGCCGGGAAGCGGCCGCGCTCGAGCCGCTTGTACCACAGCGCGAAGCCTGTGCGGTCCCAGTACAGGATCTTGACCTTGCGCCGGTCGCGCCCGACGAAGGCAAACAGGTGGCCGGACATCGGGTGTTGTGCCAGCAGCGGTTCGACCAGGTAGGACAAGCCATCGACGCCGTTGCGCATATCGACCAGGTCGCGGCATACGTAGGCGCGGCAGGAACCTGCGATCAGCATGAGAAGCCGCCAAGGCGACCCAGCAACTGTCGCACGACACGGTCGGCATGGGCGCCGGTCAGTTCGATGCGCATCCCGCCACTGCTGATGACGACGCTATCGCGCGCCGCTGATTTGCTTGGCGCCGCAACGACCGGGGGCGCGACCGGTGCGGCGCACTCCATCATTGAATCTGGCAGCACCGGAATGAAGCAAGCATCTGGTGTCATCACGCTCGCCGCTGTCGGCACGGTCACCTCGCACTTGGCCAGGTCCGCGCGCCGCTTGTGAAACGTGCTGGTCGCCACGCCATTCTGTTCGCAAAATTTGCGCACGCCGATGCCTGATGCTTTCCACCGTGTGATCAAATCAAGCCAGAACTCGTCGCCGTGCCGGTAGTAGCGCACAGCGCCGTGTTGAACTAACTGCTTTCTCATAGCCTGCTCCCTGCGTTGTCATCGATGTGACGTACATTCGCAGATCAGGCAGGACATGCATAGGCGGGGATTCGCTGACACTTACATTGGGAGCGTCTGATTGTGAAGCTGATACTACAGCGCGTTTTGTACTTATCCCTATCACGTTTCCGTTGAGATCTACAATTGGCCCTCCGCTAGCCCCATTGTGCATGCTGTTATCAACGAAGAAGACTGACTGTGGCAAAACAGCGAACGTCAGTATTTGGCCTTGGATTTTTGCTTAGACGGCCACGCGTACATAAGGTCCTTCATTGCTCGGGTAAGTGGTTGAGTAAATGGGCCATAACGCGGGGCGATTCCGCCATTTGTTGGTCCACGGGTTGGCATAGTTAAAAATGAGCTCGGGATTATAGGTGGACGCGATTACGCGCGCGATTGCAATCTGATCGGGGTGAAAATGGATTTTCCCGTTTGTACTGAAGGCAAATCGCTTGCACTGTATCCTGCTCAGGAGGCCCGTAGATGTGTTGCCTTGACTACCATGGTGAGACACCTTCAATAAGTCGATTGTCAGCTTGCGACCAGGCCAAGAGTGCGTTAGTGTATTGCAGATCACATCGGCATGAGCATCGCCGGATAGCAGGATTCGCTTTTCTCCGTAGCTCAACAAGAGAGCTATACTGCTGGCATTTGAGGCGGATTGGTCCACAGACGTTCTTTTAGCGATCAGACTGGCATGTGAGGTCGGTGGCCAGCTGTCATGTCGTCCCAACCGATCACCTGGCGTTGCTTTCTCATTGTTGAATAGACCTACGCCGCCCTGTTTAGCCAATGCGGTCAACTCCCTTCGTGTCGGCGATAAAATTTCGATTGCGACGCCACCCTCCAACTCGATACTGTGCGCGCAAGGTGCGCAAACGGCTTTTCCGTTAAATTTCTTATTCCATGGAAACTGGCGTTTCACTATTAGGCGAGCGAGGGTGTCACTGTGCTGTGGTCCGAGCATGTCTTGCGGTACAAGGTGTTTATTACCGTTGAACCAGATGTCGTTGATGATCAGCCATTCCGGGACTTGCTCTAGCAGCGCGATAATGCCGCCTATGTGGTCGAAGTCATAATGGGTGACCACAATCGCTTCAAGCGTCAAGATGCCATTGGTGCGCGCTGCGGCAAGGACCTCCGTCAGGTTCGTGAGTGACGAGGCGGGACCTCCATCAATGAGCAGATGTCGAACGGGATCTTGTCCGTAGCTCACCAGGATCGCATCACCGTGTTCGGCCTGGATCAGCTTGATATCGAAATACCCCTTCATGCTGATGGTTCTCCCAAATAGACGTCGGCGTCGCCGAAAGCAACCAGTACCATCCCCAACGCATTGTCTTTCGCCAGAAATTCGCGGCGCATATGGGTAATCAGTTCGCCGATGGTGACTGGAACGCTGCTGCTTGAGGCCGTAATCAGCTTTGTGGTCAGATCGGCAGCTGCGGTATTAGCGAACCGCCCGAGGACGCAGGTGAGGGCGCCAATCACAACTTTAGCCCCTCCGCGCAATAATATGGCTGGCAAACTGGTACTGGCGCTGGGCCCAATGGCGGAATTGCAACCAATCACAACGACAACTGGCCCGGAGTTGCCGACATGCAGACGCCCCAGGGACCCCAGCGCGAGTTTCTTATTGTCGCTAATATATAAATGTTTATTTTCAATGTGCGGCACCAAGACCAGTAACTTGGGATTTAATGCAGCAATACTATGGGTCCATTCATCCCAGCTGTGGCGGCGCCATCCCTTAATCAACGCTGCCACATCCACGTTACGGGTAACGGGAAAAGTCGAGGGAACCTCATCGTCTTGGAACTCGTCTGCCCGGTCTGAAGCTGCAAACAGTGCGCGTCGCAGATCGGAAATTCGATTGCGTCCGGCCAGATCGGTCGCCTGTTTTAACCAGAGTTTTTTGTCCATAGTGCGGTCCCAGGTGCGGCGTTCGATCACTGCGGTGATGCCCGCGAAACCCATCGGACAGAGTTGTTGGCGCCCAGCCCTGATCTCGCAATTAGGCACGGCCATCCCGGACGTAAGGCAGCCCGCACGATCTGTGCATAAACCTGCATCCTCGTTATTGGGTAGTTCGCCGTCGTACAGGTACTCGACAGGGAAATGGTCATTGGCTGGGGTGGTCAGCTGCACCCGGTTCATGGTTGTCGGCCAGTCGGGAGCGAAGTTCTTCAAGGCATCCAACATGACTTTACCGGAATTTGCCAGATTGAATAGTGACGAATTGAACGGAGCTTCCGGTTCAAGGCATGTCGCCAGCTGTGTCAGCAAATCCTCTCGGGCCTTCAACATATCTTGGTATTCCCAATCGGTCAGATATATGCCTTCGCTGGTAAGGATGGTTGCGCTAGGCTCGCCGCCCCTTCCATCTTGCATCACCAGTGCGACATCAAATTCGGTCTTGCTGTGCTCAACTGAAGAATTTAATGCTTCGACGAGGAACTCGATCGCGGCGCCAGCGCGGCCGCGCATCCTGGCCGTTTGCAGAACACATGTGCGCTCGCTGATCACGAAGGATAAATCGATCAAACGATTAGGCGGTACCGTGTAACGAAAAACCGCAGGCGTCGATGCGCCCGACCGTGGCAGGAGTATGGGCGCGGACATTGGTTCAGCACCAATTTCAAGCAGATGTACTTGCAGCACTTTTTGATCTTTGGTCCAGTCCAAGTTCTGTTCGGGAAAGGCTGGAGTGGCAAGCTTCAATGGTGAGACGGGTTGGATGCTGATATAGATATCGACCGCGCCAACCGGAGGAAACGTTTTAACAGGTAGTCCATTATGCGTGACCTGCGCGTCAATCACGCGAACGGAAGGCGGTGGCGATTCCATCCTTACCCCTTCGATTTCCAGATTCGGTAGTCGTTGAGAGCGGGGCCTTGCTTGCTTCGTAATTTTGGCTGAGTTGACGAGGGATGGACCATCCCGCCGTTCCTCACGCCCCGACGTTCGCGTCGTGCGCGGAAAGAAGGTGCGATTGGACTGAACCATAAAGATTTGGGTAGAAGCGAGGAAGACGCCATGTTGCGCTACCTGCTTGTTTGCCTCGGCCAGTGCTTGATCAATCGGTAACTGCGCCGCGATCCCTGCCCCGAATGTTTCAAGCCAGCGGTCGATGTTGAGCTGGTCCGAAGGTAGGAAAATGGCACATTGCGCCCCGGTAGCATCGCGTATCATATCAATATGAGGTTTCACCGCCGCACGGGATTGATCCACAATGATCAGCAGTTCGCTTGAAAACGGTTGCTGAAGGAAATCGGCGAGGGTGGCCACGGCAATAGTCGCCGGTTGGGTCGATACACTCCAGTGTGCAGTCGGGAGCGACTTGATCAGTGAGCCTGTCGTTGCAGCCAGGTCAACTGACGAGGTAACGCATACACCCTGCTTTGTGGAGGCAGCCGGGCGACGAGAACGGCGATCGACCGGCCAGTCGTTAAAGATGCGCTCACGGGCGAACGCGCGGCCCAAGTCGTCTCCAATTTCATGCATGGATAGCGCGGCGTCCCAAGTGTAGACGTTGCGTAATATCTTGATGCGGAGGTCGCCCCCGCGACGCGCGATTACCGTCTTAAACGCATTGGCCACCTCCAGCGCGATATTGAGGTCAAGCCACTGTGACGCATCGAGTACCGCTGGATCACCGCCCCACTCGGCGACGCCCGACGTTGCAACCGCATTCAGCATAATCATGGACGCTGCGCTGGGATGATGCCACCAAGTCCAATTTTCCTGCGCTAAGAGAATCCCAAGCCCTGCCCGGACCATCGGCCCGAGCGCGGCGTGCTCGCCCAACCAATCGATGTCGTTGTTGCCCATTTACAGTCCAATTGCTAATCGTAGTTGCCATCTTAGCACTGAAACAAAAATTTACCAGTGGAAATATATACTTTTCTGATAATGGTTCGGAATAGCCGCGATGGAAGTGCCGGAAGGCCGGCTTCCGCGCGGGAGCGGTGCGCTGTTCCAGCCGTCGACGTTTGACATCGAAAGAGAATTTACGAAAGCGTGGCGTTAAGCGTGGTTTACCGTCTAAGTCATTGATTTATAATGGCTCTGAACGGCCTGCAAAGCCGTCTAGGTCGGTTCGACTCCGATCCTCGCCTCCAGACAATTTGAACTCCAAGCGGGAGTAGCTCAGTTGGTAGAGCGCAACCTTGCCAAGGTTGAGGTCGAGAGTTCGAGACTCTTCTCCCGCTCCAGTATGTAGAAGGGCAGCCGCTATGGCTGCCCTTTTTTCGTTGCGAGAAGCTAGTTGGCGTGCGCCTGGCGGCGCCGACCGTCGCGGTCAATTCGGATTGGAATCGGTGCCGGATGCGAGCGCGACCGGTTTCAATCGCGCGCCGTTTCCTGTGGTTCGATGAGCGTCGGTCAGTGTCATGATGGCCTCGACGTAGTCGGGAAGGCGGGCGATGAGCTCGCGCGCCAGCTCCAGGTTGCCGTCCGTGCTTGTTGCCTCGAGCATGCGTCCGACGTCGGCCAATCCGGTCGCACCGGCCGAGCTGGCGGTCGACTTGATGCGATGCCCCAACGTACCGATCGCAACCAAATCCTCCTGCGCCAAAGCGCCGTCGATCTCGGTCACGGCCTGCTGCAGCGATGCAATAAATACGTCAACATAGCGTTCCAGACGCTCCGGATTGTCGACGCAGAGCCTGGCCAGTACCGACCGGTCGAAATCCGTCGGCCCGGACGCCGGCGCGGCATTGGCGGTGGGCTCGGGCCGGTGCCCAGGTCCGGCCAGCGGCGCTGCCGGCAGTTGCGCACCTGCATCCGGCAAGCTTACCCACTTCTTGAGCATCGCAAATAGTAGCGCGGGGTCTATCGGCTTGCTCATGACATCAGTCATGCCCGCCGCAAGATAGACCTCGCGTTCCTCGCCGCGTGCATTGGCGGTGACAGCGATAACAGGGATGGCGCAAAGGGCGGGATCTGCCCGGATGTGCTTGAGCGCCTCCAGGCCATCCATTTCCGGCATCTGAATGTCCATCAAAACGCAGTCGAAATTCTGCTGATGCAGCAGCTCAAGTGCCTCGACGCCATGACTGGCGACGGTGACCTGCGCTCCCGCGTCTTCCAGCATGTCGCACGCCACTTGCTGGTTCAGCAAATTGTCTTCCGTCAGCAAGATGCGCATGCCATCCAGACTGGCCGTGTTCGATCGCGCATGCGGTTCGTCGTTGCCGAGCGGTGCGCGGCCGAAGGCAAAGCGTATCTCGCACCAAAAGGTGCTGCCTTGGCCAGGCTGGCTGCGCATCCCGACGGCGCCGCCCATCATCGTCACCAATTGCTTGCTGATGACGAGCCCGAGCCCGGTGCCGCCATAACGACGTGTGGTTGTTGCGTCGGCCTGCTGGAACGGCTGGAACAATTTTTCTTGCTCGGTGCTGCTGATGCCGGAACCGTTGTCTTGCACCTCCAAACGGACCAGACTGTCATTGTCGCCGGCGTCAGCCTCGGAGGCCATGATGGCGATCTCGCCGGTGGAGGAGAATTTCACCGCATTGTTGGCGAAGTTGAGCAGCACCTGGGTCAGGCGAAGCGGATCGCCGCGCAGGTAGCGCGGCAAATTCGGATCGATTTCCAGGCGCACCCGCAAGCTCTTTTCAAGCGCCCGGAACAATACCTGATCGTGCACGCTTTGAAGCACGCCCTTCAGGTCGAAATCGACGACCTCGATATCCAGCTTGCCGGCGTCGATCTTTGAAAAATCGAGGATGTCATTGATGATGCCGAGCAAATGCTTGCTGGCCAGGTCGATCTTTTCCAGGTAGTTGCGCTGTTTCGCCTGCAGGTCGGTCTTCAGCGTCAGGTACAGCATGCCGATGATCGCATTCATCGGCGTGCGGATTTCATGGCTCATGTTGGCCAGGAAAATGCCCTTGGCGCGACTCGATGATTCCGCCAGGTCTTTTGCCGCCTCAAGCTCACGCGTGCGCAGCGCAACGCGCGCTTCCAGCGTTTCATTCGCGTGACGCAGCATGTTTTCAATCCGGCGTCGGTGCGCGAGGTAGCCCACAAGTAGCAACACTACAATCAAGCCCGGAATCAAATACGGCAGCATATCGCGCAACGATACCTGGTGCTCGGCGTAGATGCCGAACCACTTGTCGTGGATCTGGTCATAGGTGCCGCCCAACTTGACGATGGACATGCCTTCGTTGATGTTGGCGAGCAGATCGGCGTTACCTTTTTGTACGGCGAATGAAAACTTCTGCGCAAACCCCGCCTTGATATCGAGCGGCTCGATATTACCGATATCGAAAGCACGCAGAGTCTGCAACCCGACCAGCTTGCTGATCAGCACCGCATCATGTTTGCCCGAGGCCAGCAATTTGAAGCAGTCCGCTGCGGTCGGTTCAACCACGAGGTGCTTTTGCCAACCTCGGGCCGTTGCGTAGTCATGCGCCAAATCGGCCTGCAGCACGATGATCGACTTGCCCGCCAGGTCTGATTCGACATGGATGCCGGACTCGCCCTTCCGGACAAATATCGCACCGTTGACTGTCACGTGCGGTATCGTGAAATCGGCAAATTGGCGCCGCGGCTCGGATTGCGCCAGATTGATCAGCACATCGATTTTCCCGTCCTTGAATTCCTGCAATATCTGACTGAACGGTCCAACCCGCAGGGTGTAGGCGAGCCCCTGCTCCCTGGCCACCGCCTTCCACAACTCCACCGTGAATCCGCCCGCGGTGGCGTCGGTGGTGCCGGTAGAGAAGGGGGGGAATGCCGCCTCGCTACCGACCACCAACGGTCGCCCCTCCTGCCCCGCGCCCAACGCCAAGCCCGACGCCGTCAACAGCAGCGCCATCATCCATGATCGCATCAGCAGTGCCATGAAGGTCTCCTGTTTGACTGAAGCGCTAGGCCGGCAGTTCGGCGCCGTACGCCACCTGCGGATCCGCCTTGCCATGAAGCAGGCAATGATATTCGAACGCCTCCCGAATCTGATCGCGCAGCGCCTGATCGTCCCACGGCTTGGTGAAGAAACGGTACACGGCGCCACGGTTGATGGCGTCAATGACCGACTCCAGTTCGGTATAGCCGGACAGAATAATGCGGATCGTGTCGGGATGCAGTTCTTTAACCTTGGACAGAAAGGTCGTGCCGGACATGATGGGCATGCGCTGATCGCTGATGATCACTTGGACGCGATGCGTGGCCAGCAGTTCAAAGGCTTCAAGTGCCGATGTCGTCTGAAGTATCTGGTAATCTTCGTTGCGGAAAACACGTCTGAGCGCGCTGAGCACATTGGGTTCGTCATCGAGCAGCAAGATGGTTCGTTCGGGCGTGGCGGCGCGCACCAGCAACGGATGGCTTATGTGCCGGCGCAGCAGGGCTTCAAGCGCCGCCGCGTTCACGGGTTTGCTGAAGTAATACCCCTGCACATCGTCGCATCTGATCGCGCTGAGGAAGCCCAGTTGTCCCTCCGTCTCCACCCCCTCCGCCACGGTTTTCATCTTCAGGGAGCGGGCCATCAGCGCGATCGTCTTGGTCAGCGACGCGCAGTTGGGATTGGTCGTGACGTCGCGGACAAAACTGCGATCTATCTTGATGACATCGATGGGAAAGCGCTTCAGGTAGGCCAGGCTGGAATAGCCGGTGCCGAAGTCGTCGAGGGCCAGCGTGACACCGAGGTCCTTGATCTCGCGCAGGGCCGCGAGCATGCTGTCGCTGTCGCTCATCAGCATACTCTCGGTCAGTTCGAGTTCGAGGTGCCCGGCCGCCAATCCGGTCTCGGCGAGCACGCGCATCACGAGGCTGGCGACGTTTTGCTGACTGAATTGCAAGGACGAGAGGTTGACCGCGACCGACAGATCGTCAAACCCCATGTCATGCCACTGCCTGGTTTGCGCGCATGCCGTGCGCAACACCCATTCACCAATCGGGCCAATCAAGCCCGTCTTCTCGGCCAGGGGAATGAAGACACCGGGCTGCATCATCCCATTCCGAGGATGGTTCCAGCGGATCAGCGCTTCCACGCCGCTACACTTTCCACTGTAAAGATTGACCTTGGGCTGATAGTAGACCTCGAATTGACGCGCATCGAGCGCCGCCCGTAGCGCCGTCTCCATCTCGACGTATTGCTCGATGCGGCATCCCATTTCCCGGGCGTAGTAGCGAACGCAATGACGCCCGCTGGCTTTCGCCTCGTGCATGGCCACGTCAACATTCTTGAACAGCGCATCGACGGTTTCGCCGTCGTCGGGATAGAGGCAGACTCCGATGCTTGCCGTGACGTGAAATTCGCGGGCGTCCACGCTGAACGGTTGGGCGAACAGATCCAAGGCCCTTTGCACCGAGCAATTCACGTCGTGGTTGTCGATCAATCCGGGAAAGATCAACACAAATTCATCTCCGCCGAAACGGGCAACCGTATCGGACTCGCGGACCGCGTCCTTGATGCGCGCCGCGACAGCGATGAGCAAGCTATTGCCAACCACATGGCCGCAGCTGTCATTGACGAGCTTGAATCCATCCAAATTGAGGCACAGCATGGCGATGCGCTGGCCGTTGCGTCTTGCCTGCGTGATCGCCAGGCTCAGGCGGTCCTTCAGCAGATTGCGGTTAGGTAGATCCGTCAGTCCGTCGTAGTTCGCGAGATAGTGCATGCGCCGCTCGTCCAGCTTGCGCTGGGTGATGTCCTGGAGCGTGCCGCTCATCGACAGGGCGTTGCCATCGATGCCGAATAGCACATCGGCCTTGCCGTGTACGCTACGCGTGGTGCCGTCGGGCAGCAGCAGGCGATGTTCGATGTCAAAGTTCGCCCCATGGTCGAGCGCGGCATGTAGCGCGGTCTCGACCTGTGGCCGGTCCGCCGGGTGCACCAGCGCGAGAAAGTCCCGGCGTGTCCTGCCGAATGTCTCGGGAGCCACCCCGCAAATACGATACATTTCATTCGACCAGAACATGATGTCGGGCCCCACGTTCCATTCCCAACTTCCGACCGACGAAATGCGTTGTGCGTTCGCCATCTGCTGATCGCTCTTCAGCACGGAACGAAACGACGCGGCCGCCTTGAGGATGAACCCTATCCGATGTTGCAATAGTTGCCAATTAATGGGCTTGCCGACGAAGTCGGTGGCGCCGGCCTCGTACGCCCGCGTGACCGAGTCCGTATCTTCAAGCGAGGTCAGCATGACGATGGGGCAGAATTCCATGCTGGGAAGTTGGCGCACCTGGCGACAGAGTTCGAAACCGTCCGTTCCCGGCATCACGACGTCGAGCAAGATAATGTCGGGGGCGTGTGCGCCAATCGCGGCCAGTCCGGAAGTGGCGTCAGCTGCCTCAAACACTTGCAGGCCGATTCTTTCCATGCTGTCGCGCGCGAGGAGCCGGATAAAAGGATCATCGTCGATGACCAGAGCAATTGCCGCCCGCGCTAAGCGTTCTTCCATCATCTAACTCTGACTCCGGTTGAGACCCGGCCCCTCAGGGTGGTGCGCAGAGAGTATCCCGGCCTGAAGGCCTGTCGCTATGTAATTGATCGAGTCGACCAATGCACCATAAACGAAAACACATGCATTGTCACGAACGGACTTGCGCCCCAAACGCCATCATCGGAACCAATGAGTTGGCGTCCGGAGGGGCAGATGGGGGAAACTGCCGGCGCCATCGTGCGGACACGCCGGGGGAAAGATTTCAAGGCGGGTTGATTCGCCGGCGATGTTGCGCAGGAGCGACACGAGGTCAGCCACCGTTTCGGCCGCAAGCAAGTCGCTTCTGGCTCGAACGATCGCGCCGTACTGTACGGGCGGCGTGTCGTTGTCTGCAACGAAACTGACGAAAGGCAAAAAATACTGCGCAAGCGTGACGATTTCCACCCTTACCCTGCCAGGCCCCTCTAGCAGACGGCAAAACAGACTCTCGTCCATCGTGGGCAGCGCTGGTTCGACTGACACGCTCATCGCAAGTCTCCCGAATTAGATTCGATTGAATTCATACGCACTCAGGCGCCGCCGCAGCCAGGACTTCCAGAGGGTGTTATATGATCAACTTATGTTTCCGTGCGGCAATCGTGCATTGCCAATTTAGGCTAAGCTGACTATCCTGTCAAGGCGAACTTTGCGATCAGGAATTCGACCCGGCTATGAAAACGCGGGACGGACCCTGCAGCGGCGTCGGTTCGGCGGTCAGCACGACCGCGGTGAACAGGGTGGCGTCGTCCAGTGCTTCGAAATGCGCTTCATGCATGCCGCCTTGCGCCAATCCCGGCCCCAGGTTGCGCGTGCAGCGCATGCGTAGCCTGCGCCGCTTCAGGTCGATCTCGACGATCTCGACGGCCTCGAAGCCGAAGTATTCCTTTACCGTCGCGAATGCGGCTTTGAAGAAGCTTTCCTTGGCTGAAAAGGCCAGCGTGAGCAAGCGCGCGGTGTCGGTGCCGAGGCCGCTCGCTTGCAGGCAGGCCATTTCGCTTGAGGAAACGACCAGCGCGCGTATCTCATTGAACTGATCCTGACCGATGATCGCTTCGATATCGATGCCGACACCGAGCATGCCGCGACCGGCACAGGCCAGCGCCGCGGCGTAGTGGCCGGCATGGCTGATGCTGCCGACTACACCGTCAGGCCATAGCGGCTCCCTGTGCATGCCTGTGCCCACCGTGTGCCCCGGATGTCCATGCAGGCTCAGGATCGAGCGGGCACACAGGCGCCCCGCGAGAAACTCGGTCTGGCGCTTGGGCACGCTGGTGCGGATGGAGGCGGGCAGATCGATCCCGTAGGCGCCGAACAAATCCCGGTGGTAGCGGGCGATGTCATAGCGGGCCAGAAAATAGCTCAGATTGCCATCTTCCTGCGGCAGTTGCACGAACTTGCCGCTGATGAAGTGCGGGTCGGCCCGCTGCGGCTGCATGCCATATGGGGCCGGCGCATCAGCCATCGATGGACTCGCATGCCGTTTGCTGGCGCGCGGCGGCGGGCTCGGCGCCTTGCGCCGTCACGTGCTTCAGTTGACCGTCCTCGAGTGTAATGATGCGGTCGGCGCAGCCGAAGTAGGAATCGTCATGGGTGATCACGATCACCGTCTTGCCGCGCGCCTTCAGGTCCGGTAGCAGTTCCGTGTAAAACACGCGCTTGAACACCGGGTCCTGGTCGGCCGCCCATTCGTCGAACAGGTAGAGCGGGCGATCCTCGATGTAGGACGAGACCAGCGCGAGGCGCTTGCGCTGGCCGGTCGACAAATCGGTGGTCGAAAACTTGCCATCGACGAGCTTGACCTTGTGCGACATCTGGAGCAGGTCGAGGTAGGCGTTGGCGCGCGCGCTCAGCTCGCCTTGCTCGCTGGTGAGCAATTGTTCGAACAGGTGGAAATCGGCAAACACGGCCGAAAAATACTGCCGGTATTCGTCGCGATTGGCGTCGGTGACGCTGACGCCGTTCAATCGCAGTTCGCCCCGCTCGGCCTCGTACAGGCCCAGCACCAGCATGGCCAGCGTGGTTTTTCCCGAGCCGTTGCCGCCCACGATGAACACGATTTCGCCTTCGTCGATGGTCAGGTCGAGCGGGCCGATCATGAATTGGCTATCCTCGCTGGCCGACGCGTAATGATGGCAGGCGCCGCGCAGCTCCAGGCGCAGCGCCGCCTTGCTGGCAAATGCATCGTGTCCCGGCAGGCGCGCCGCGGCCGGCATCAGACGGTCTTTCAACTGCTCGATCTTGTTCAGCGCGATGGTGGCCTGGCGCAGCATCGGCAAGATACTCATCAATTCGATGATGGGCCGTATCAGGTACAGCAAGATCAAGGTGAAGGTGATGAGCACGGCGGGAGCTTGCGGCAGTGCCATCGGCACCAGGAACAGCAAGGCCCCGACCACCAGGTAAAAAATGCCGGTGCCCACGTTCTGCACCCAGGTGTAGGTCGACAGCGACGTGACCACCAGCTGCTGGAAGTTGCGCGCGCCGGGCGTAATCACTTCGTCGATGAACATGGCGCCGCGCGCCGCATTGAGCTGCAATTCCTTGCTACCGTCGATCAGGCTGCGGAAATGCTCATACAAGACTTCCATCTGTTCGCGGATTTTGCGCAGCTGGATCAAGGGGCGCCGCTCGGCGAGACCGTAGCCGACGATGGAAACGACCAGGCACAGCGTAAACATGATGAACAGCTGCCACGACAGCCAGGCCATATAGCCCATGCACACCAGGATGATGACCACATTGCCGAAAGCGAGCGGCATCAGCTGGAACGCGCTCATGAAGGTGTCGACATCGCGCGTGAGGATCACGTGCAGGCCGTCCTTGCCGAGCGACTGCAGTTGCTTGAGCGGCGTCGCCAGCAATTTGCGGCACAGCGAGGTGCGCAATTCAAAAATGGCTTGCTGGGTTAGACGCAGCAGCGCGATCTCCGAGCAGGCCTTGGCCGCCATGTGCAGCAGGCAGGCGCCGAAGAACATCAGCGCCAGCCGTGTTTCGACGCCCGCGTTGCTCACCGCCCGGCCGATGACGGCCACCAGCGCGGCGCCGCTGATGCCGGAAACCAGGCTGGCGATGGTGGAGAACAGCAGCGAGGTTTTGGACTGGCGGTATAGAAACTTGATCAGGTTCATAGTGTGGTTCCGTGTTGCGCTCAGTCCGTGTAATTGGGCATCTCGAACACTTCAAGAAAAATGCCGAAGGTCAGGACGATCATCAGCAAATCGCTGTCGAAAGGCAGGTTGAGCTTGAAGTTGGGACGGGAGTAGATTTTTTTCAGTTTCTCGATGGTCGCCGGATTGAAATAACCCTGGCGCCGTATCGTTTCCGGCGAGAGCAGGTCGTTGACCCATCCGATATTCTGCGCCAGCAGCGACGGGCTGCCCGGCGCGACGAAGGCAAACTTTTCGCGGTCGCAAATCGACGCCGGCAGATAGCGCCTGGCGGCCTCCTTGACGATGTATTTTTCTATCAGCCCATTGAGCTTGAGCCGTGGCGGCAGGCGCTTGGCGAATTCGATGACGCGGATATCCAGGAAGGGGTAGCGCGCCTCGATCGAGTTGGCATAGGACACGCGGTCGCCATGATCGGCCACCAGATGGTCCGACAGGCGCAGCTTGAAATCGATGTAGGAGCGCTGGTGGATGGGATGGCGGCCGGCCAGCCGGGTCTTGTTGACGACATTGCCGTGCACGGCGTTAAATTCCGGGAAGCGCTCGGCCACGGCGTCGCTGTACAGTCCCAGCTTGGCGTCCCGGAGGGCGAAGTAGTCGGTTTCGTAAAAGAAGTCCCGGTTGCCCCACAAGGTCTGGCGCTCCTCGTCTTCCATCATCGCGGCGTAGTCTTCCGCATCGGCCCGCTCGGCGCGCATGACGTCGAAGCGGTAGCCGACGTAGCCGGCGAACAGTTCATCCGAGCCCTCGCCGGTCAGGACCACTTTCACGCCGCTCTCGCGCACCCGTTCCGACAGCGCCAGCGAGCACGTGTTGTACGATTCCTTGAGCGGTGTTTCGGCATGATAGACCGCTTTTTTCAGGCGCTCGGCGACTTGCATCCAGTCGAAAGGAATTTCATGGTGCTGGGTGTCGATTTTTTGATTGAACGCGTGTTGGAACTGGCGCTCGTCCATTTCCTGGTCGGAGAAGACCACCGAGAACGAATGCCGCGCGCTGTCCGGCGCGGCGCTGTGGGCGATGGCGCCGATCAGCGACGAGTCCAGTCCGCCGCTCAGATAGAAGCCGACCGGCACGTCGGCGTTGAGGCGGTCGGTCACGGCGCGGCGCAGGATCTGGTCGAACTCCGCCAGGTACTCCTCGTCGCTGCGCTGCTCGATGGGCGCGTTCGGATAGTCGAGATCCCAGTATTCATGCTCCTTCAGGGAGCCGTCGGGACGGGCCAGCAGATAGTGCCCCGGCCGTATGGAGTGGATGTTTTTGAACATGGTGACCGGGCTGACCACGCCGGGAAAGCTGAGCAGCTGGTCCAGGCCGCGCAGGTCGACTTCCTTCTTGACCAGCGGATGGGCCAGTATGGCCTTGATCTCGGAGCCGAAGATCAAGGTGTGGTCGGCGATGGTGTAGAACAGGGGGCAGATGCCCACATGGTCGCGCGCCAGGAACAGGCGCTTCTGGTCGTCGTCGAACAGCGCGATGGCGAACTGGCCATTGAGCTTGTTGACGAACTCGACGCCGTATTCCTGGTACAGCGGAATCAGTACCTCGACATCGCACTCGGTGTTGAAGCGGTAGCCCTTGCGCTGCAGATCGCTGCGCAATTCCTTGTAGTTGTAGATTTCGCCGTTGCAGATGGCGACGATGGCCCGGTTCTCGCTGAAGAAGGGCTGGTTTCCATGTTGCAGATCGATGATGGACAGGCGCCTGAATGCCAGGCCCGCTTCGTTCTGGATGAAGTAGCCGGCGTCGTCGGGCCCGCGATGGATCAACTGGTCGGCCATGCGGACCAGCACGTCCATCGACGCGCTCTGTTGATTGCTTAAGTTAAAGGTACCGGCGATTCCGCACATAGGATGTATTGGTTGGTTGATCAAAACTCAGGTGCCGGCGCTGCCCATGCAACTCAAGGGCAGATGTCGACCATCTCGCACAGCAAATTGGCCAGGCCGTCGCGCAACAGGTGGAAGCGGAACACCGGGTGCGGGCCGGGCAGGACCTGCTGGCCGATCGGCTCGGCGAGCGCCATGCCGCGCTCGCTGTTGGTGAACATCACGAAACCGTCGCCGCTGCGCGGCGAGGCCATCACAAAGGCCCGATAGCCGGAGTTGTTACCCCAGTGCCAGATAAAATTGTCGCCGCCGTGCTGTTCCAGTCCCCAGCCCAGTCCCCAGGCCAGGTCCAGCTTGGCGCTGACGGCGACCGGCGAGGCGACGATCTGGCGCAGGCTGGCTTCGTCCTTCAGCAGCGCGGCCAGGAAGCGCCCATAGTCGCCGGCGCTGGTGTAGAGCGTGAACGCGGCCACCGGCTCGCGAAAAGGAAAGGACGGCAGCAGCACGCCATCGTTGGTCGAGCCAGGGGTGATTTGCCGCTCGATGCCGGCTTGCCGGGTGTAGGCGCTTTGGGTCATGCCCAGCGGGACGAACAGCTGGCGCCGCATGAACTGATCGAGCCCCTCGCCCGTGACGGCTTCGACCGCCCGTTGCAGCAGCACATAGCCTTCGCCGGAATACTGCCAGCGGGTCGCGGGCGCGATGTCGAAGGTCAAGGGGCCGCCCGACCAGTTGGGCAGGCCGGACGTATGATTGAGCGCCATGCGCACCGTCACCGCAGCCAGTCTTGGATCGGCCACCTGGTCGACCGGCGAATCGGCCAGGTAGGCCTGGTGGCGGTGCGTGTAGCCATGCGGCAGGTACTTCAGCACGGGCGCATCGAGGTCCATTTTTCCTTGTTGAACCAGTTTTAGCACGGCATAGGCGAACAAGGGCTTGCCCAGCGATGCCGCTTCGAACACGCTGCCCTGTGCCAAGGCGGAGTTCGCGTCGCAGCCATGGGCGGTCTGGACGGACTGCAGCTCGCGATTGCGCACCACGGCCAGGGCGACGGTGCAGATGCCATAGCGGTCGGCGAGATGCTCCAGGCTGGCCTGGCGCTCGGCCGCAGACGCGGCGGCGGGCGCGGCGCGCTCCTGCGCCGCAGCGTGGCCCGCGCCGAGCACGGCAATGCTCAGCCACAGGCCGGTCTTGGCGGCCAAGGGCAGCCAGCGCGAAATGGGGGAGGTTGCTTGAGACATGTTGTCGGTCACTTTCTGCTTATTGCGCAAGGGGCGTGCGCGTTGCCGCTGCGGGCGGCGTGGCCTGCGCCAGCGCGTTGCAAATCCCGAAACGGTAGCGTTCCGGCGCCAGCAGGTACTGCGCGTACTTCAACAGCGCATAAGGGCTCAGCAAGACCCCGGCCAGGAACGCCCGCCAGCGGTACGAGGCGATCGTGCCCGCCATCACGGTCATGACGAAATACAGTTCGAAGTACACGAACATGAAGTAATCGATCCGCTTGGCGCCGCTCAGCTTGCGCCCGACGACCTCGTCGTGACAGGCGACCCATTCGGCGAAGTAGGGAAGGTTGCCCTTGATCAGATGCGGGCGCAGCGGGTTTTGAAAATGCACGATCGACGGCTTGAGCTTGAGGTACTCGCGAAACCCGCGCCAGGACGAGGTCCAGTACGGCTCGGCGAACAGCCGGAAGTTCCACTCCGGCGGCAGCACCGTGAAGCGACCCGCGCACTCCATCGAGATCGCTTCCTGGTCCGGGTTGTAGATGGTGGCGCGATGCGCCTCCAGCCAGGCCAGCATGGTGGCCGAGACATCGAGCTCGCGCATCCTTTGCAGATCGAGCAGCATCACGCCGCCGTTGATGGGATCCTGGGCCTGCTTGAATTGCATCACGAATTCGTTGTTGTAGTTGCGCAGGCAGGCCTCGTCGGTGGTGACCAGGCAGGCCGCCGCGCCCAGCCAATGGCCGCGCAGGTCGGTCTGCCACAGCTTGGCGATGTCGTCGACCACCAGGATGTCGGAGTCCAGGAACAGGACGCGGTCGAGCTGCGGCAGCAGCTGCGCGAAGCGCAGCCGCAGCGTGAACAGTTCGATGCGCCGCTGGTCCGGGTCGGTGGCGCTCAGCGGGCAGTCGACGATCTCGGTCTCGACCTCCACCGTGTCCGAGACGCTGGCACGCGCGAGCAGCTCGCGGTTGCGGGCGTCGAGGCCGTGCGAGATGAAAAAAATCCGCAGCCGATACACCTTGCTGTTGAGCGAGTGCGAAAAGGCGGTGATCAGCGAACGCAGGGCCACGCCGGTCATCCACGCGTGGCCGTCGTCGGTTTGAAAAGCGATATCGATGGAAGGTTTGGATGACATGGGAGCTATCTCCTTGACGTGACGGGGATGGAAAGGGGGGCGCCGGCGGTTCATGGCGTGCTTAGGGTTCGCATAGGAAACAGCAGCGCCAGATGGGCCAGTGCCGCGTCGACCTGCGCGGCCTGCAGTTCATCGCGCGCGTCCTGTTCCAGCTCGGCGCGTTCCTCGACCACGGCGGCGCTGACGGAATCGGTCTTCAGCTGCTGGCGCGCCATGTCGGCCTGCGCGCTGGCCAGTTCCAGGCGCGCGCGCAGCAGGTCGATGCGGGTGTTGACCATGCGCTCGTTCAGTTCGCGCCGCCGGGTCTGCTGGTCGCGCTCGGCGGCGGCCAGCTCCGCATGCAGGGACTGCTTGCGCAACTCGGCCTCGGCCTCCGACACCCGCTGCGACGTCAAGCCATGATCGAACAGGTTGAAACTCAGCATCAGTCCCACATTGAACTGGCGGAAGGAAAAGTCGGACAGGCTGCTCCGCATCGAGCTGTCGCTGCGGCCGATGCCGGAGTAATTGCTGTACAGGATGAGCTGCGGGCGCAGCGCCGCGCGCTGGACGGCCACCCGTTCGCGCGCTGCGGCCAGCGTCAGCGTGTCGTGGCGGAGGTCGAGGGTCTGGTCGCTCAGCCGGCGCACCTGGTCCAGGTCGACGTCGACCGTGTTGACGAACTGGCAGCGTTGTTCCGGCCCCTCGTCGGCGGCCCCGGTTTGCAGCGCTGCCCGGAAGCCGGCGTGCACCAGTTCCAGTTCCTCCTGCCGCGAACGCCACGCCGACTGCTTTTCCGCCACGCCCAGGGTGGCGACGCGTTCCTCGATCGGGGCGACCCGGCCCTGGCCGAGGCGCAGGCGCGTGACGTCGGCCTGCGTCTCGGCGCGCCGCAGCTGGCGCGCGGCCGAGGCCGTCTGCATGCAGGCGCGGCGCAGCCTGAAGTAGGCCGACGAGACGTCCAGCGCCACTTGTTGCAGCGCGATGTTGCGCGCCACCTCGGCCGCCTGCAGCGACAACTCGTCCTGCCTCAGTTGCGCCTGCGTCCGTCCGCCGGTGTACAGCTGGTAGCGCGCGCTCAGGGTGGCGGCGTTCTGGTAGCGCGGCACGGTCTGCGTGACCGCCACTTGCGCGCTGGTGTTGAGCTCCGGAATCAGCACCGAGGCGTTGATGCCGGTGTAGGGGTCGTTGTGGTGGAAGCGGTCGGCGTTGTAGGACAGATCCAGGGTTGGATAGAATTGCGCCCTGGCCTGGGCCACGCGGGCGGCTGCTGCGTCCACCTCGGCCGCCGCGATACGCACCGACAGGCGGGTTGAGGCGGCCGTTTCGAAGGCCTGCGCGAAGGTCTTGCCGGGCGCGCCCCCGGTGGCGGCCAAGGCGGCCCACGAGGCGCCGCTCAGGGTGCCGAGTACGCCGGCGAGCAGGCCGGCCAGCATGGGTTTATTCATAGCGCAAAGCCTCGACCGGACGCAAGTGCGCCGCGCGGTAAGCCGGATACAGGCCGGCGACCAGGCCGACGCCGACCGCCACCAGCAGCGACACCCAGTTGAATAACATGGCGGGCTCGAGGGGGACGTTGGCCAGGCGGGCGATCAGCACGCTGGCGACGCCGCCCAGCAGCAGCCCCAGCACGCCGCCGAACAGGCTGATGAAGCCGGCTTCGAACAGGAATTGCAGCAGGATGTTGTGCGCGCTGCCGCCCATGGCCTTGCGCACGCCGATTTCGCGCGTGCGTTCCAGCACCGCCGTGCTCATGATGTTCAGGATGCCCAGGCCGGCGACGAACAGGGAGACCGAGGCGGCGACCAGGCCGATCACGGCCACGCCGTCGAGGATGTTGTCGGCCGTTTGCACATATTGCGCCATCGTATCGACCCGGTAGGCGTAGGCGTCACGATGCCGGCGCCGCAGGAAGTCGGCCGCCGATTGCGCGGCGACGGCGGCCGCCACGCCTTCCCTGACCTGGCCCTGCAGCACGTCGATCTGATCGCTGTCGAGCATGGCCTGGGCGCGGGTGTAGGGCATCAGCAGGCGGCCGTTGGCGTCCTGGCCGGAACCTATGCTGGTCAGCAGCGAGCGGTTCTTGGCGGCTAGCACGCCGATCACTTCGAAGGTGCGGTTATCGAGTCGCACTTCGCGCCCGACCGGATCGACCCCGGCTGCGAACAGCTCGGCGGCGATCTTGGCGCCGATGATCGCCACCGGCCGCGCGCGGTTGACGTCGGCGGCGGTAAAGGCGCGGCCCTTGGCCAGCTGGTCGTTGTTCATCGCCAGGTAGTCCTCGCTCACGCCCTCGAGCTGGACCTGGCTGTACAGCCGTCCGGCGCGCGCCAGCCTGGGAGTGTCGGGCGCACCCAATACCATCGGGCTCATGCGCGTGAACGCGGTGCAGCAGCTTGAGTTGCGCAGGGCCTCGTAGTCGGTGTTGTCGATGCCGCTGCCGGTGCGCTGCTGCTGGTGCGGGTTCAGCAGTTTGCGGTCGCGCGAGATCCACACCGAACGCAGGCCGAAAGTCTGCAGTTCGGCAAACACCATTTCGCGTCCGCCATGGGTGACAACGTCGATCAGGGTGACGGCGGCGATGCCGATCGCGATGCCCGACACGCTGAGCAGGGTGCGCAACCTGCGGTCGCCGAGGCTGTACCAGGCTTGCAGCCCGATGTCGAGCCACAGCCGCCAGCGCCGTCCCGGTGCGAAGCGCGGGTTCATGCCGCCTCGCTGAGCTGGCCGTCGCGCAGCCGGATGATGCGCTGCGCGTGCGCGGCCACGTCGTTCTCGTGCGTGACCATCAGGATCGTCTTGCCCTGCTGGTGCAGGCCGGCGAACAGCTGCATGATCTCGTCGCTGGAGCGCGAATCGAGCGCGCCGGTCGGCTCGTCGGCGATGATGATGTCGGGGTCGTTGGCCACCGCGCGGGCGATCGCCACGCGCTGCTGCTGGCCGCCGGACAGGCTGGACGGCACGTGATGGCTGCGCTCGCCCAGTCCGACCCGCTCAAGCGCGACCTGGGCCCGCAGGCGCCGTTCGGCGGCCGGCACGCAGCCGTAGATCATCGGCAGTTCGACGTTGCGCAGCGCATCGAGGCGCGGAATCAGGTTGAACAGCTGGAACACGAAGCCGAACCTGCGGTTGCGCAGGCCCGCCAGCGCCAGGTCGTCCATCTGGTCGACCCGCTTGCCGTCGAGCTCGTAGGTGCCGGTGTCGAGCGTGTCGAGGCAGCCGAGCACGTTCATCAAGGTCGACTTGCCGGAGCCGGACGGCCCCATGATGGCGACGAACTCGCCTTCGGCGATCTCCACCGATACCTGGCGCAGGATCTCGATGTGGCCGCCGCCACTGCGATAGCGTTTGCACGCCCCGGTCAAGCGCATCATGGCTTGCCCGCCGCGTTGGCGTCGCGCGCGTGCTCGCCTTCCTTGAGGGCGCGGCCGGCGGCCAGCGCCACCAGCTGCCCCTGGGGCAGGCCGGCGCGAATTTCCACGTAGCGGTCGCCCATCACGCCGGTCGTGACCGGCACCAGGCGCAGGGCGCCGCTGCCGTCCAGTGTCCAGACCGCCGCCTTGTCCTGCTGGGTGGTCAAGGCCTCCAGCGGCAAGCGCGGCACCGGCAGATGCGAGCCGATCGGCACCCGCACGTCGACCTGCTGGTTGGGGCGCAGCTGCAGCTTGGGCGCGGTGAGGCTGATCCACACCGCCGTGTAGCTGGTGCTGCCTTCCTTGCGGACCGCCGGTTCGATGCGGGCGATGCGCTCCTCGCTCATCTGCTCCGGCGCGCCTTGCAGCGAGACGCGCACCGGCATGCCCACGCGCAGGTCTTGCGCATCGTCTTGCTCCATGCGGGCCAGGATCTGTCGATGGCTGCTATCGGAGACGGTGACCAGCGGCTGGCCGGCCAGCGCCACCTCGCCGGGCTGCACGGCGACGTCGGTGACCACGCCGGCGATCGGCGAGCGCAGCGCCAGCTGCGCCATCCGCGCCTGGGCATGGGCGACAGCGGCCGCGGCTTTCTGGCGCTGGATGCGCGCCAGCGCCAGGTTTTCCTCGGCGCGCAGCACTTGCTCGCGCGCCACGGCGCCGGCCGCATGGTCGGCGCGCAGGCCGCGCAGGGCGCGCTCCTGCTGCGCGATGGCGGCATCGATTTCGCGCAGCGCCGCCTGCTCGGCGACCGTCTGCAGTTCGGCGTCGCGCGCGTCCAGCCGCAGCAGTGCCTGGCCCGGCTTGACCTCGCTGCCGACCGCGATATCGACGGCCTGTACCAGGCCTGCGGACACCACGCTGAGCCGCACATCGTTCACGCTGTTGACCCTGCCCGTGGCCCGGATGTAGGACGTGACCGGGCCGGAGTCGACGCGCACCGTCGCCAACGCCAGGGGCGGGGAGCGGTCCGTCATGCCGACGCTCAGCGCCACCGCGACGCCGAGCGTGACCGTCGCCACAGCGGCGCGCAGCCTGAACTTGTTCATGTTTTTCCCATTTTTAGGCCGTGGCGGCAGGCCACGTCAGCACTAAGTTGTATAGACATCTTTCCATCTGTCCCATGCGGCCCGGAATTTACTACCGAACGAAACAATCGTGCGTGACTTGCAGTATGGATAACAAATTGATGGGCAGATTGTACAATAAATAATGCAAAATGCACCATGAGAATATTGTACAATTTAAAACATATCGTCATGATAGTTGCTTGCACCGATGGCAATCCGCCCTCTCCATTTGATTTGTGAAGGAATACGTTTATGTCCAATGAGGCAGATGTTAGAAGTTATTGCGTGGTTTTAAACGAAGAAGAGCAGTATTCCATCTGGCTGTCGGGGCGTGAGATCCCGGCTGGCTGGCGCGCCTCGGGGTTTTCTGGGCCGAAGGAAGCGTGCCTGGCTCATATAGAGGCCACGTGGGTCGACATGCGTCCGCTGAGTCTGCGCAAGGCCATGGGCGAGGCGTCTTCGTCCAATTGAAATAATGCTTATTAGGCAATGCTTTTTCCTGTTGTTTATTGATTTATTGGTCCAATAGCAACACTTCCACCCTGTCAGTTTTAACAGTTAGGCCCCGGTCATGTCGAACGTTCCCGCTTTTAAAAGTCTGCTCCATCTGCTGCAATACCGTGCCGAACAGGGGGCCGACGAGGCCGCCTACATCTTCCTGCCGGACGGCGACGGGCAGCCGGAAACGTTGACTTACAAGGAACTTAATGCCAGAGCGCAACACATCGCGGCGCATTTGCAGGCGCGCGGAGACATGCGCGCGCAACCCGTGCTGTTGCTGCTCCAACCCGGACTCGATTACATCGCGGCGTTCTTCGGCTGTCTGTATGCCGGTGCGTTGCCGGTGCCGGCCTATCCGGCGAGCAGCACGCGCCAGCTGGCGCGGCTGCAGGCCGTGGTCGACGACGCGCGCGCGCAGACGGCCATCACCACCAGCGTCGATCTGCAGCGCATCGACAAGCTGCGCGGCCGCGCGCCGCAATTTTCCATCAGCGACTGGCTGGTGCTCGACCAGTTGGCGCCGCACGCCGGTGCCTGGCGCGACCCCGATGTCGATGGCGACACGCTGGCCTTCCTGCAATACACCTCGGGTTCGACCAGCACGCCGAAAGGGGTGATGGTCAGCCATGGCAACCTGCTCAACAACCTGCAACTCATCGGTGACGCGATCAACGTGTGCGCATCCGACGTGACCGTCTCATGGTTGCCTCCGTATCACGACTTCGGCTTGATCGGCGGCATCCTCCATCCCTTGTACTGGGGCCATCGCTGCGTCTTCATGCGGCCGGCGTCCTTCCTGCTCCATCCTTATCGCTGGCTCAAAGCCATCAGCGACTACCGCGGCACCATCGCCTCGGCGCCCAACTTCGCCTACGACCTGTGTGTGCGCGCGATCACGGCCGAGCACATGGCCACGCTGGACCTGGCCAGCTGGCGCATCGCCTCGAATGGCGCCGAACCGGTGCGCCTGGAAACCGTGCGCCAGTTCGGCGAGCATTTCGGCGCCTGCGGCTTCCGCCCGCACGCCATGGTGCCTGGCTACGGGCTGGCCGAGTCCACCCTGCTGGTGACGGCGGTGCAGGGCACGGCGCCCGGCCAGTTGCCAACGCATCTGAGCCTGTCGAAGGCGGGGCTGCAGCGGCAAGCGGTCGAGCCGTGCGCGGACGGCCCCGATGCGGTCTCGATGGTGAGCGTGGGGAAAATTCTGGCGCACTACCGCGTCGCGCTGATCGATCCGCAGACGCTGCGGCGTTGCGCCGCCGACAGCGTCGGCGAACTGTGGGTCCAAGGGCCCTGCGTGGCGCAAGGGTACTGGCAGCGGGACGAAGCGACCCAGGCCACGTTCCAGGCCCACATCGCCGGCGAGGATGATGGCCCGTATTTGCGTACGGGCGATCTCGGCTTTTTCCATGACGGCGAACTGTATCTCTGTGGACGGCTGAAAGACCTGATCATCGTCAATGGCCGCAACATCTATCCGCAGGATGTCGAGAACGCCTCGTTCACGGCGCACGAACAGCTCAGGATCGACGGCGCGATCGCCTTCGGCGTGGCGGACGAGCGCAGCGAGCGCCTGGTGCTGGTCCAGGAAATGGATTTCCGCCACGGCGCCGATACCGCCTTGTTCGGTGTGATCGCCAACGCGGTGGCGGAACAGGTCGATTTGCCGCCGGACACCATCGTGCTGGTCAAGGCGGGCCAGCTGCCGCGCACCTCCAGCGGCAAGGTCCAGCGTCAGCTGTGCAAGAAGATGTTCGAAGAGGGAGAACTGGCGTCGCTGGCGCGTTGGGACCGGCCGCTGCGCGCGCACGAAAAAAACGCGCCGTCCGCTTCCGCACCGGCGCCGGGCCAGGCGGCGGTTGGCGCCGCCGCGATGCTGGCGCTACTGCGCGACAAGCTGGCGGCCCGGCTCGGCCTGGCGCCGCTGGAGATCGATCCCCGGCAGCCGTTCGCCAGTTATGGCTTGGACTCGCTGACGACGATACAGCTGGCCGACGAGTTGTCCGGCGCGCTGCAATGGACGATCTCGCCGACGGTCTTCTGGGACCATCCATCGTTGGCGCAACTGGCGCAGTTCCTGGCCGAACAAGCGGTGGCGCCGGCCGAACCGGCGGCGGACCAAGGCCAGGGCCAGGGCGACAGCGCCGAGCCGATCGCCATCATCGGCATGGGCTGCCGTTTTCCGGGCGCCAACGATATCGAGGCATTCTGGGCGCTGCTGCGGCAGGGCGGGGTGGCGACGGCGGCGGTGCCCGCCGGGCGCGTGGCCGCGCACACCTTCGCCGCCGCGCACGGCGGTGCGCCGCAGGTCAACCTGGGTGGCTTTCTCGATCAGGTCGACCTGTTCGATGCGCCATTCTTCGGCATTTCGCCGCTGGAGGCGGCACGCATCGATCCGCAGCAGCGGCTGATGCTCGAGGTGGCATGGGAGGCGCTGGAGAATGCCGGCATCCCCGCAGCCCGGATCGCGGGCAGCCGCACCGGCGTGTTCGTCGGCGTCTCCACCCACGACTATGAAAGCCTGCAAGCCGGCGCCGCCGACGGCCCGACGCTGTATGCGGCCGCCGGCAACGCCGCCAGCATCGCCGCCAATCGCCTGTCCTACCTGCTTGACCTGCGCGGCCCGAGCGTCGCCGTCGACACCGCTTGTTCGTCGTCGCTGGTGGCGGTGCACCTGGCTTGCCAGAGCCTGCGTCGTGGCGAAACGGCGCTGGCGTTTGCCGGCGGCGTCAATCTGATCCTGTCGCCCGAGCTGGGCGTCGCCTTCGCCGGCGCCGGCATGCTCGCCCCCGACGGCCTGTGCAAGTCGTTCGACGCCGCCGCCGACGGCTATGTCCGCGGCGAGGGCTGCGGCATCGTCACGCTCAAGCGCCTGGCGGACGCGCTGCGCGATGGCGACCCGATTCGCGCGATCATCCGCGGTTCGGCGGTCGGCCAGGATGGCCGCAGCAATGGCTTGATCGCGCCCAACGGCGCGGCCCAGGTCGACGTGCTGCGGTGCGCGCTCGCCGATGCGGCCGTGGCGCCGGCCGAGATCGGCTATCTGGAAGCGCACGGCACCGGCACCGCGCTGGGCGACCCGATCGAACTGCGGGCGTTGAAGGAGGTCCTGTTGCCGGGCCGCGCCGCCGACCAGGGCTGCTACATCGGCACCGTCAAGACCAACATCGGCCATCTGGAAGCGGCCGCCGGCATCGCCGGCCTGATCAAGACCGTGCTGGCGCTCGAACACCAGGCCATTCCCGCCAACCAGCACTACCGTATCCCGAATCCGCACTGCTCGCTGGACGGCGTGCCGCTGGCGATTCCAACCCGCCTGCAGGCTTGGCCGCGCAGCGCGCCGCAGCTGGCGGGGGTCAGCTCGTTCGGGTTCGGCGGCACGCTGGCTCACGTCGTGTTGCAGCAAGGGCCGGCGCCGACGCCGTCCGGCGCCGCCTGGCCGTGGCAGTTGCTGACTTTTTCCGCCAAAACCGACACGGCATTGGCCGCCGGCGCCGGCCGCCTGGCGGCCCACCTGGCCGGCCGCAGCGACGCCGACCTGGCCGACCTCGCCTACACCCATCAGATGGGGCGGGATGCCTTCGGCTGGCGCAGCATGCTGGTGTGCAGCGGCAGCGACGACGCCAGGCAAGCGCTGGGCGCACCGACGCCGCAGCGCGTCCGCCGCGCGCCACTGCCCAAGCAAGTGGCGCCGGTATTTTTCATGTTCCCCGGCCAGGGGGCGCAGCAGCCAGGCATGGCGCGCCAGTTGTACCAGCAACTGCCGGCTTTCCGCGCGACGGTCGACCGCTGCGTGGACAGCGTGCAGCGCCAGTGCGGCATCGACCTGCACGCGCTGCTGGGGCTGGCCGATGCGGCAGTCGCGCCGTCGGCGGAACAACTCCAGCAAACCCGGCATGCGCAGCTGGCGCTGTTCGTCATCGAGTATGCTCTGGCGCGGCTGTGGATCGATGGCGGCATCCGGCCGGCGGCGATGATAGGCCACAGCCTGGGCGAATACGTGGCGGCCTGCGTGGCCGGCGTGTTCTCGCTCGACGACGCGCTGGCGCTGGTCGCCGCGCGCGGGCGGTTGATGCAGGAATTGCCGGGCGGCGCGATGTTGAGCGTCAGCCTGGGGGAAGAGCAACTGGCCGGCTATCTGAACGACGGCATCGCGCTGGCGGCGGTCAACGGCCGCGAACGCTGCGTGGTCGCGGGCAGCGAGCAGGCGGTGCAAGCGCTGGAGCAGACCTTGAGCGGGCAGGGCGTTTCGCATCGCCGCCTGTCCACCTCGCACGCCTTCCATTCGCATATGATGGATGCGGCGCTGGCGCCGTTCGGCCAGCTGGTGGCGGGCTTCGCGCTGCATGCGCCGAGCTTGCCTTTCCTGTCCAACGTGACGGGCACCTGGATCACGCCCGACGAGGCGACCTCGCCGGACTATTGGGTGCGGCATCTGCGCCAGCCGGTGCGTTTCGCCCAGGGTTTGAGCGCCCTGGCCGAGCGCAGCGGCGCCGCCGAGGCGCTGTGCCTCGAAGTGGGGCCGGGCAGAACCCTGACCACGCTTGCCAGGCAATTCGCCAACGCCGGCGCCTGCCGCTGGACCATGTTGCTGTCGCTTGGCGCCGCCCCGGCCAATGAGCCCGACCTGGCGCAATACCTGGGCACGCTCGGTCAGCTGTGGCTGGCCGGCCAGGAGGTCGACTGGAGCGCGCTCCATGCGGGCCAACAGCGGCGCCGCGTGCCTGCGCCGAGCTACCCGTTCGAACGGTTGCGCCACTGGGTCGAAACGTTGCCGGCCATGCCGGCGCAGCGCGCGTCCGCCGGCACAGCGCAGCCCGTCGCGGCGGCGCCGACCGTGCCGTCCCTGGCGATGTCGACGGCGCGGCCGGACGTGGCCGGGATCGAACGCGAGATTTGCGCCATCGTGGCCGAATTGCTGCGCATCGAACCGGGCAAGATCAGTGTCGACGCGCCGCTGCTGGAACTGGGGGCGGACTCGCTGATCCTGGTGCAGGCCATCAGCCGTATCCAGAAACACTTCGAGGTCACCGTCACGATCCGCCAGCTGTTCGAGGAATTGACCAGCATTGCGCTGCTGGCCGAGTTCATCGGCACGCAGTTGGCGGTGGCGGCGCCGAGCCAGCCGCCGGCCCCGGTCGAGCGGGCCGACGCCGTGGGCGACCCGGCGGCGTCGCCGCTCGAACGCATCATCGCGCTCCAGATCGAAGGCTTGGCGCAGATGACGCAGCAAACCACCCAGGTGCTGCTGCAGCAGCTCGACGCCCTGAAGGCCGACCGCGACGCTGCGCCGTACCAACATCAGCACCAGCGCCTGCCGGCGACCATCCCGGCGCCGGTCGTGCGCGCGGCGCCGACCCAGCCGAAGCAGTTCGATCCCTACGCACAGCTGACGTCGCACCAGGCCGCCTATCTGCGCCAGTTCATGCAGCGCTTCGTCGCGCGCACCCGTGGCTCGATGGAGCAGACGGCGCAGTACAAGCCGGTCCACGCCGACTACCGCGCCCAGGCCGGCTTCCGCTTTTCCGCCAGCGACCCGGTGCTGCCGCTCACGCTGCGCGAGCTGTTCTATCCCATCGTCTCGGAACGGGCCGCCGGTGCGCACATCTGGGACGTCGACGGCAATCAATACGTCGACCTGACGATGGGCTTCGGCGTGCACCTGTTCGGCCACAGCCCCGACTTCATCCAGCAGGCGCTGCAGCATCAGATGCAGCAGGGCATGCCGATCGGCCCGCAGTCGCCGCTGGCCGGCGAGGTCGCGCAACTGGTGCAGGAGTTGACCGGCATGGAGCGCGTCGCCTTCTGCAATTCGGGCACCGAAGCGGTGATCCTGGCCTTGCGCCTGGCGCGCACCGCCACCGCGCGCAAAAAATTCGTCATGTTCAACGGCTCCTACCACGGCTGGTCCGACGGCTCGCTGGTCGGGGTCGACCTGGACCAGGGCGGCACCGGCATGGCCGCGCCGCTGATGCCGGGCCTGACGCCGGGCATCGAACAGCATGCGCTGGTGCTCGAGTACGGCGAGGCCGAATCGCTCGACATCATCCGCCGCCACGGCCATGAGCTGGCGGCGGTGCTGGTCGAGCCGGTCCAGGGGCGGCACCCGGAACTGCAGCCGCGCGCCTTCCTGCAGCAACTGCGCGCGCTGACCCGGGAGCTGGGGATCACGCTGATCTTCGACGAGATGATCACCGGCTTCCGCCTGCATCCGGGCGGCGCGCAGGCGCTGTTCGGCGTGAGCGCCGACATCGCCACCTACGGCAAGGCCGCCGGCGGCGGCATGCCGCTCGGCATGGTCGCCGGGGCGGCGCGCTACCTGGATGCGGTCGACGGCGGCCGCCGCGACAGCGTCGATGGCCGCGCCTCGGTCACCACCACCTTCTTCGCCGGCACCTTCAGCAAGCACCCGCTGACGATGGCGGCCGCGCGTGCCGTGCTGGGCAGGATGAAACGCGAAGGCCCGGCACTGCAGGAGCGGCTCACGCAGCGCACCGGCGCGCTGGTCGAGCGCATCAACGCGCTGTTCGCGCGCGAACAGTTGTCGATGCGGCTGGTGCAGTGCGGTTCCTTGTTCCGGCTGAACACCACGGGAAATCTCGACCTGTTCTGCTACCACCTGGTCGCGCATGGCCTGTACGTGTGGGAGGGACGCAATATGTTCCTGTCCACCGCGCACAGCGACGCCGATCTCGATTTCATTTACCGCGCCTTCGAGGCCAGTGTGCGCGACCTGCGCGACGGCGGCTTCCTGCCGCCTGCGCCGGGTCCGGCGGACCGGGCGGCGCCGCCCGAGCGCGCGCCGCAAGCGGACGCGACGAGCCTGGCGTTGACCTCGACCCAGCAAGGGATCTGGCTCGAGTGCCGGCTCAATGCCGAGGCCGGGTTGGCCTACCATACCCACGTCGGCTTGCGTCTGCACGGTCCGCTCGACCCGGCGTTGCTGCAGCGCGCCCTGCGCCAGGTGGTCGCGCGCCACGATGCGCTGCGCGCCGTGATCGACGCCTCCGGAGAATTGCAGCGGGTGTTGCCCGCGCCGGACATCGAGCTGGCGCTGGCGCCGTCGGTAGCGGCCAGCGCGCCGGCGGGCGCGCTGGAACGCTGGCTGGAGCAAGACAGCCAGCGCCCGTTCGACCTCGAGCGCGGACCATTGCTGCGCGCGGCCCTGTGGCGCGACGACGCGCAGCGGCACCTGCTGTCGCTCACGGTGCACCACGTTGTCATCGATGGCATCTCGCTCGCTGTGCTGGTGGCGGAAATTGCCGAGCTCTATAACGCACTGTGCCGGCATGGCGCGCCCCAGCTGCCGCCGGCGGCGCCGCTGTGGGATTACGTGGAACAGCGCCAGGCGTATCTGGACAGCGAGCAGTGCCGGCGCGACGAGCGTTACTGGATGGACCGGTTCACCGACATGCCGGCGCCGCTGGCCTTGCCGACCGACCGCCCGCCGCACCGCCAGTCGTCGCTGCGCGCCCAACGCCGGCAAGTGACGCTGGACGGCCTCCAGTACCAGCAACTGCTGCAACTGGGCCCGCGCCATGGCTGCACGCTGTTCATGACGCTGATGGCGGCCACCTCGGTGCTGCTGCACCGCTTGACCCATCAGGATGACCTGGTGATCGGCATTCCGGTTGCCGTCGGACGGCCGGACGATGGCGAAGCGCACCTGGTCGGCTGTACCCTCAACGTGGTGCCGGTGCGCTGCCGGCCACGGGCCGACGCCATCTTTTCCGATTACCTGGCCGACATCAAGTCGTCGCTGGTGGAAGCGTATCTGCATGCCGACTATCCGTTCGCGCTGCTCACGCGCAAGCTCGGCCAGCGGCACAACGCCCAGCGCAGGCTGCTGGCGCCGGTGATGTTCAACCTCGACCGTCCGCGCGACATGCCGGCCTTCGCCGGGTTGGACGCCGCACTGGCCGAAAGCCCGATGAGTTACGGACAGGACGACCTGATGCTCGACATCACGCAGTTGCCCGAGCAACTGGTGATCAAGTTCCAGTACAACACCGACCTGTTCGACGCCGAGACGATCGAACGCATGGCGGGCTATTTCAAGCGCCTGCTGGCCGGGATCGTGGCCGACCCCGGGCGTGCGCTCGGCGAGTTGCCGATGCTGGACGACGGCGAGCGCCGGCGTTTGCTGGTCGAATGGAATGCCACTGCCACGCGCTACGACGGCCCGCACACGCTGGCGGCGCTGTTCGAGGCGCAGGCGGCGCGCTCGGCCAACGAGCTGGCGCTGGTCTACGAGGACAGCGAGCTGACTTACGCGGAACTCAATGCGCGGGCAAACCGGCTGGCGCACCGGCTGCGCGAGCTTGGGGTAGGGCCGGATGTGCTGGTCGGCATCTGCGCCGAGCGCTCGGTCGAGATGGTGGTGGGCTTGCTGGCGGTGCTCAAGGCCGGCGGCGCCTACCTGCCGCTGGATCCGGCCTACCCGGCGCAGCGCCTGGCGTACATGCTGGACGACGCCGCACCGACGGTGCTGCTGACCCAGACCGGGCTGCTGGCGCAATTGCCCGCTCACGGCGGCGTGACGCTGTGCCTGGACGCCGCGCAGACATGGGAGAACCACGGCGCGCACAATCTGCCGTCGATCACGCTGCCGGCCCACCTGGCCTATGTGATCTACACGTCCGGCTCGACCGGCCGGCCCAAGGGCGCGGCGGTGGACCAGGCGGGCATCGTCAACCGCTTGCGCTGGATGCAGGAGCAATACGGCCTGGTGGCGGGCGAACGGGTACTGCAGAAGACGCCGTTCAGCTTTGACGTCTCGGTGTGGGAGTTCTTCTGGCCGCTGATCACGGGCGCGACGCTGGTGGTGGCCAAGCCCGGCGGGCATCAGGACGTGGCCTACCTGGCCGCGCTGATCGCGGCGCAAAACGTCAGCACGTTGCATTTCGTGCCGCCGATGCTGGACGTGTTCCTGGCCACGGCCGACACGCGCCTGTGCGCGCCGTTGCGGCGCGTGATCTGCAGCGGGCAAGCGTTGCCGCTGGAGTTGCAGCAGCGCTTCTTCGAGCAACTGCCTGACGTGGAGCTGCACAATCTGTACGGGCCGACGGAGGCGTCGGTCGACGTCAGCTACTGGAAGTGCCAGGCCGGCCTCGGCTCGCCGCACGCCAGCGTGCCGATCGGCCGGCCGATCGCCAACCTCGCGCTGCACGTGCTCGACGCGCAGCTGCAGCCGGTGCCGGTGGGCGTGGCGGGTGAGCTGCATATTGCCGGGATCGGCCTGGCGCGCGGCTACCTGGGGCGCGGCGCGTTGACGGCGGAGAAATTCATCCCCAACCCGTTCGGGCCGGCGGGCAGCCGCATGTACAAGACGGGCGACCTGGCGCGCTACTTGCGCGACGGCGCCGTCGAGTACCTGGGACGTCTCGACGACCAGGTGAAAATCCGCGGCTTGCGGATCGAACTGGGCGAGATCGAGGCGGCACTGAAGGCGCAGCCAGGGGTGCGCGATGCGCTGGTGCTGGCGCGCGAGGACGTGCCGGGCGAGCCGACGCTGGTGGGCTACGTGGTGGCGCACGGCGATACGCCGGATGCTGCGCAGGACGCCGCCGCGCTGCGCCTGGCGCTGGCGACGACGCTGCCGGAGTACATGGTGCCGCGCCACATCGTCGCCATCGCGCAGTTCCCTTTGAGCCCGAACGGCAAGATCGAGCGCAAGGCCTTGCCGGCGCCCGTGGCCGGCCTTGGTCCTGGCGAGGCCGCGCAGGTCGGGGCCCGGACCCGGACCGAGGCGACCTTGTGCCGCATCTGGGGCGAGCTGCTCCAGCGCGATCCGGTTGGCGTGCACGACAACTTTTTCGACCTGGGCGGAAATTCCTTGCTGGCGGTCCGGCTGATCGAGCGGCTGCGCGCCGAGGGCATGCGGCTCGATGCGCGCCGGCTGTACGCCGCGCCGACCGTGGCCGCGCTGGCGCTGGCCGTCGGTGACGGGTATGACGAGGCCGAGGTGCCGCCCAACGGCATTCCCGACGGCTGCGACGCGCTGAGCGCGGAGATGCTGACGCTGGTGCAACTGACCCCCAACGAAGTGGCGCAGATCGTGCGCGCAACGCCGGGCGGGGCGGCCAATATCCAGGACGTCTATCCATTGACACCGCTGCAGGAGGGCATCTGGTTCCATCATGTGGTCAGCCCGGAGAACGACGCCTACGTCATGGCCACCGTGCTGGCGCTCGATACGCGCGCCCGGCTCGACGCCTTTGTCGCGGCGCTGCAGGCGGTGATTGCGCGCCACGACATCCTGCGCACGGCGGTGCTGTGGGACGGCTTGGCCAACCCGGTGCAGGTGGTGTGCCGGCAGGCGACTATGCTGGTCGAGGAACTCACGCTCGATGCGCGGCTGGGCGACCCGGCCGCGCAGCTGCAGGCGCGCCACGCGCCGGGCCGCTACCTGCTGGACCTGCGCAGCGCGCCGCTGATGCGCGGCTTCGTGGTGTTCGATCAGGCCCAGGGGCGTTGGCTGCTGCAAATCCTGGTGCACCACCTGGTGTGCGACCATGCGTCGCTCGAGCTGCTGATCGCCGAAGTCCAGACCATTCTGCGCGGGCAGTCCGAACAATTGCCGCCGGCGCTGCCGTTCCGTAACTTCGTGGCGCAAGTGCGCAGCACGACGCGGGAAGCGGCGCACCAGGCGTTCTTCAGCAATATGCTGGCCGGCGTGCACAGTTCGACCGCGCCGTTCGGTCTGCTGGATGTGCAAGGCGACGGCTCGGACGTCACCGAGGCGCGGCGCGGCGTCGCACCGCAGCTGGCCGACCGGATACGGCAGCAGGCGCGCTTGCACAGCGCCAGCAGCGCCAGCCTGATGCATCTGGCCTGGGCCATGGTGCTGGCGCGGGTCTCGGGCCTGCAAGACGTGGTGTTCGGCACGGTATTGCTCGGTCGCATGCAAGCGGCCGGTAGCGACCGCGTGCTGGGCCTGTTCACCAACACGCTGCCGGTGCGCATCACGCTGGCCGAACCGGGTGTGGCGCATGACGCGGCGCACAGCCTGCGCGCGACCCATGCCTTGCTCAGCGAATTGCTGGCGCACGAGCATGCGCCACTGGCGCTGGCGCAGCGCTGCAGCGGCGTGGCGCCGACCGTGCCATTGTTTTCGGCGCTGTTGAACTACCGCCACAGCGGCGACGGCAGCGACGCCTTTGCGGCCTGGGAAGGCGTGCAGTTGCTCAGCGAAGACGAGCGCACCAATTATCCGGTCGTGATGGCGATCGACGACCTGGGCGACGGTTTCGACATGGTCGCGCAGGTGGTCGATGCCGCGCAGGCCAACGCCTTGTGCGACTACATGCATACCGCGCTAGAGCGGCTGGTGCTGGCGCTCGAAACAACCTCCGCCGCGCCCATCGCCGGCCTGGATATTTTGCCGGCCGCCGACCGCGAGCGACTGCTGCTGACGTGGAACGACACCGCCAGCCGTTACGACGGCCCGCCCACCATCCACGCATGGTTCGAGGCGCAAGTGGCGCGCGCCGGCGCGCGGGTGGCGCTGGTGGATGAAACCGGCGAGTTGACCTACGCCGAACTCAATGCGCGCGCCAACCGGCTGGCGCACCATTTACGCCAACTGGGGGTAGGGCCCGATGTGCTGGTGGGCATCTGCGCCGAGCGTTCGCTGGATACGGTGGTGGGCTTGCTGGCGGTGCTCAAGGCGGGCGGCGCCTACCTGCCGCTGGACCCGGCCTATCCGGCGCAGCGCCTGGCCTACATGCTGGACGACGCCAGGCCGGCGGTGCTGCTGACGCAATCGCACCTGCTGCCGGGCTTGCCGGTGGCGGACTGGCAGACATTGTGCCTGGACCAGGGCCAGGCGTGGGCCGGCCATGGCGCGCACAACCCGCAGTCCGACACCCACCCGGCGCACCTGGCCTATGTGATTTACACGTCCGGCTCGACGGGCCGGCCGAAAGGCGTGGCGCTGGCGCACGCGGGTGTCGTCAACTTCCTGCGCAGCATGGAGCAGGCGCCCGGCATGAGCGCCGGCGATGTGCTGCTGAGCGTGACGTCGCTGTCGTTCGACATCGCCGCGCTGGAGTTGTTCCTGCCGCTGATGTGCGGCGCGCGTACCGTGCTGACCACGCGCGAGCAGGCCGGCGATCCGCAGCGCCTGGCCGCCATGATCGACGCGCACGGCGTCACCGTGATGCAGGCCACGCCGTCGACCTGGCGCATGCTGGTCGACGCCCAATGGACGCCGCGCCTGCCGACGCTCAAGCTGCTGTGCGGCGGCGAGGCGCTGCCGCGCAAGCTGGCGGATGAACTGCTGCGGCGCGTGCCGGCGATCTGGAACTTGTACGGCCCCACCGAAACGACGATCTGGTCGGCCGCGCATTGCATCACGCCGTGCGCCACCGAGCCGCTGATCGGCCGTCCGCTGGCCAACACGCGGATCTACATCCTGGACGCCGAACTGCAGCCGGTGCCGCCCGGGGTGGCCGGCGAACTCTACATCGCCGGCGACGGCCTGGCGCGCGGCTACTTGCGCCGCCCCGGCCTGAGCGCCGAGCGCTTCCTGCCCGATCCGTTCGCGGCGCCGGGCGCGCGCATGTACCGCAGCGGCGACCTGGCCAGGTTCGACGCCGACGGCCGCATCGACTGCCTCGGCCGGATCGATGGCCAGGTCAAGCTGCATGGCTTCCGCATCGAGCTGGGCGAAATCGAGACGGCGCTGGCGGCGCAGCCGGGCGTGCGCGAGGCCATCGTGCTGGCGCGCGAGGTGGCGGCCGGCGACCTGCGCCTGGTGGCTTACGTGGTGCCGCACGGTGAGGCTGAGGCCGCGTCTGCGGAGGCGGCGTCGGCCTGGCGCGCGGCGCTGGGGTCGATGCTGCCCGACTATATGCTGCCGGCCCACTACGTGACGCTGGCGCAGTTCCCGCTCACGCCCAACGGCAAGATCGACCGCAACGCCTTGCCGGCGCCGGAAGGTCTGCGCAGCGAGGCCGGCTATGTCGCGCCGCGCGACGCCACCGAAGAGACGCTGGCGAGTATCTGCGCCAGCGTGCTCCAGCTGGACCGGGTGGGCATCCATGACAACTTCTTCACGCTGGGCGGCCATTCGCTGCTGGCCACGCAGGTCACGTCGCGCATCCGCAAGGAGTTCGGCGTCAACCTGCCGGTGCGGGTCCTGTTCGAAACGGCAACCGTGGCCGAGCTGGCCGAGCGGATCGGCAATCTGCTGCGGCTGTCGCACGAAGCGGTCGCGACGGACGCCGACGGGATGGAAGAGATCGAGTTCTGAGGCGCCGACGGCGGCCTCAGCCCCCTTATTTAGACTTTGGCAGGACCACAAATGAATCTGGAAAAATTCCTCGTAGAGCTGAAAGACCTGGGCGTCACACTGACGGTTCAGGACGGAAAATTGCGCAGCCACGGCGCCAAGGGGGCCTTGACTGCGGACCTGCAAGCGACGATCCGCCAGCACAAGGACGCGATCGCCGACTTCCTGACGAACGTGCTGGGCGGCGGGCGCGAGCAGGCCATCGAACGGATCGCGCGCGGCGCCGCCTTGCCGCTGTCGTTCGCCCAGCAGCGGCTGTGGTTCCTCGACCAGTACCAGCCGGGCAGCTCGGCCTACAATATCGCCGCCGCCGTACGACTGTTCGGCCAGCTCGACCTCGATGCCTTGACCTGGTCGCTGAACCAGATCGTGCGCCGCCACGAAGTGCTGCGCACCACCATCGTCGCGCGCGACGGCGCGCCGCAGCAGGTCGTGGCGCCGGAGCTGGCGCTGACCATCGCCGTCAAGGACCTGTCGGCCATGCCGCATGGCGAACAGGAATCGCAGGTCCAGTGCCTGGCGCTCGACGAGGCCGGCATCCCGTTCGACCTGGCGACCGGGCCGCTGATCCGCGCCAGCCTGATCAAGCGGGCCGACGACGAGCACCTGTTGCTCTTCACCATACATCACATCGTGGCCGACGGCTGGTCGATGGGCGTGCTGGTGAAGGAACTGGCCTTGCTGTACCGCGCCGACGGCCGCCGCGCGCCGCTGCCGGAGCTCGATATCCAATACGCCGACTTCGCCCACTGGCAGCGCCTGCGGCTGGACGAGGCGGCGCTCGGCGCCCAACTGCGCTACTGGAAACAGCAGCTGGACGGCGCACCGGCGCTGCTGGCGTTGCCGACCGACCGCCCGCGCCCGGCTACGCCAAGGCAAGAGGGGGCGACGCACCGCTTTGCCATCGGCGCGCCGGCCACGGCGCGCCTGAACGCATTGAGCGCGGCTGCCGGAGCCACGTTGTTCATGACCTTGGCGGCGGCCTTCAATGTGCTGCTGGCCCGTTACTCGGGCCAGGACGACATCTGCCTGGGCACCGTCATCGCCAATCGCAATCATAGCGACCTTGAGCCGCTGATTGGCCTGTTCGCCAACACGCTGGTGCTGCGCACCCGCATCGAGGGCAACCCGGCGTTCAGCGCGGTGCTGCAACAGTTGCGCACCACCGCGCTGGAAGCCTATGCCCATCAGGACATGCCGTTCGAGCAGCTGATCGACGCCCTGCAAGTCAGCCGCAGCAGCAATCACGCGCCGCTGTTCCAGGTCAGCTTCGCGCTGCAGAACGCGCCCATGGGTGAACTCGCGTTGCCGGGCCTGCGCCTGCAAACCGTCGAGAGCGGCGCCACGGCGGCCAAATTCGACCTCGCGCTGACCATGACGGAAGTGGAGGGCACGCTGGAGGCGACGCTGGAGTACGACGTCGAACTGTTCGAGCGCGCCACGATCGCGCGCATGGCGGCCCATTTCACCCGCCTGCTCGACGGCATCGTGGCCGATCCCGACAGTCCGGTCCACGACCTGCCGCTGATGGACGCCGCCGAAACGGCGCAACTGATCGCCCAAGGCCGTCCACGCGCCGGCGCGCCGGACAGCGGCGCGACGCTGCACCGCTCGTTCGAGGCCCAGGCGGCGCGCACGCCACACGCGGTGGCGCTGGTGTACGGCGAGCGTCAACTGAGCTACGCGGACTTGAACGCCAGCGCCAACCGCCTGGCCCACTACCTGCGCAGCAACGGCGTGGGGCCGGAAAGCCTGGTGGGCCTGTTCGTCGAACGCGGCATCGACATGGTGGTCGCCTTGCTGGCGGTGCTCAAGGCCGGCGCCGCCTACCTGCCGCTGGACCCCGGCTATCCGCAGGAACGCCTGGCCTTCATGCTGGACGACGCCCGGCCGGCGCTGCTGTTGACGCAGCAGCGGCTGGCGCCGCGCTTGCCCGCGCTGGCGATCAAGGCGATCGAGCTGGACACCGAGGCCGCCGCCTGGCAGGCGTTTTCCGCCGACAACCCGGACAGCGGGGCGTTGCCCGGCAACCTGGCCTACGTCATCTACACCTCCGGTTCGACCGGCAAGCCCAAGGGCGCGTCGCTCCCGCACGCCAACGTCATGCGCCTGTTTGCGCAGACCGAGGCCTGGTTCGGTTTCGGCGCCGACGACGTCTGGAGCCTGTTCCATTCCTGCGCCTTCGATTTTTCCGTTTGGGAAATCTGGGGCGCCCTGCTGCACGGCGGCAAGCTCGTCATCGTCAGCTTCGACGTGTCGCGCTCGCCCACCGAGTTTCACGCCTTGCTGGCCAGGGAACAGGTCACGGTGTTGAACCAAACGCCGTCCGCCTTCCAGCAACTGATGGCGGTGGACCTGCAGCGCGAAGGCGGCGCGCCGCTGGCGCTGCGGCACGTGATCTTCGGCGGCGAAGCGCTCAACCGCGCGGCGCTGGCGCCGTGGTTCGCCGCCCATGGCGACGAGCTTCCCGCGCTGGCCAATATGTACGGCATCACGGAAACGACGGTGCATGTCACCTATCAGCGCCTGCGCGCCGATGGCGCGGCGCCGCGCTCGGTGGGCAAGCCGATCCCGGACCTGGGCGTCTACCTGCTGGACGCTCAGATGAACCCGGTGCCGGCCGGCGTCGTGGGCGAGCTGCATGTGGCGGGGGCGGGCCTGGCGCGCGCCTACCTGAATCGCCCCGGCCTGACCGCGGAACGGTTTGTGCCCGATCCATTCGGCGCCACGCCGGGTGGCCGCCTGTACAAGTCCGGCGACCTGGGGCGCTACCTGCCCGATGGCAGCCTGGAGTACCTGGGACGGGCCGACAGCCAGCTCAAGCTGCGCGGCTTCCGCATCGAGCTGGGCGAGATCGAAGCCGCCCTGACCGAGTTGCCCGGCGTGCGTGAGGCGCTGGTGCTGGCCACGGACAACGACGACGGCGAGCAAAGCCTGGTCGCCTACGTGGTCGCCGATGCCGACGCCGACGCTGATCGCGATGTCGAGATCTCGCACTTCCTACACCAGCAGGACGAGCGCAACGGTGTCGAGCAAGGGCCTTGGACGGCGGCCGGCTTGCGCAAGGCGCTGGCGCGGCGTCTGCCCGAGTACATGCTGCCGGCGCACTTTTGCATGCTGGCGGCGTTGCCACTGACGGCGCACGGCAAGGTCGACCGCAAGGCACTGCCGGCGCCGGATGGGCTAGGCGTGGCTGCGCGCTTCGTGGCGCCGCGCACCGCACTCGAAGCCAGCGTGGCCGGCATCTGGCAGAGCGTGCTCAAGCTGGAGCGGGTGGGCGTCGAGGACAATTTCTTTGAAATCGGCGGCCATTCGCTGCGCGCCACCATCGTGCTGGCGCAGGTGAACCAGGCCTTCGATGTCGAAGTCGGCGTGCGCGCCCTGTTCGAAGCGCCCACGGTCGCCGGACTGGCTGCCCATGTCGAGGCGGCGCAAGGGCGGCGCCAGGGGGGCGGGTGCGCCATCGAACGGCTGCCAGCCGCCGCCGCGTACGCGATCTCGCCGGCGCAACAGCGCCTGTGGTTGTTGCACCAGCTGGACCCCGACAACACGGCCCACCATGGCATGGCCTTGCTGGACTTGCCGCCGAATATAGGCCGCGCGGCGCTGGAACGCGCGCTGAGCGCGGTCGTCGCCCGCCATGAAGTGCTGCGCACGGTGTTTCGGACCGGCGACGGCGTCTTGCCGCTGCAGGTGATCGAGGCCGCGCGGCCGGTGCTGCTGGCGGAAAGCACGCTGGCGTCGGCGCCGGCGCTGCAGGAATATGTCAGGCAATTTGTCGCCCGGCCGTTCGATTTCGAGCAGGGCCCGCTGTTCCGCGTGGGGCTGCTGCACACCTGGGACGGCCGTCGCCTGCTGCTGTCGTGCATGCATGAGGTGGTGGCCGACGGCAGCTCGACCGCGGTGCTGCAGCACGAGGTGATGGAGCTGCTGCAGGCCGACCTCCAGGGCCGCGCGCCGCGCCTGCCGGCGTTGCCGATCCAGTACAAGGACTACGCCGCCTGGCAGAACGGCTTGCTGGAGGCCGAATCCGGCGCCGCCAGCCGCCAATACTGGCATGCGCGGCTGGGCTCCGGCATGGTGCGCTTGCAACTGCCGTTCGACTCGGCGCCGACGCTGTCGGCGTCCAACCGTGGCGCGCGCTATCACTTCAGCGTGTCGGGCGCGACGCACGGCGCCCTGAAGGCGCTGTGCGTGGAGCGTTCCGTGACGCCGTTCATGCTGCTCCACGCCAGTCTGGCGGTGTTGATGGCGCGCCTGACCGGGCAGCGCGACATCGCGCTGGTCACGCCGGTCGCCGGCCGCAATGCGGCCCCATTGCAGCCCTTGATCGGATTCTTCCTGAACACCCTGGTGCTGCGCACGCAAGTCGAGCCGGACCAGTGTTTCGACGACCTGCTGATGCGGGTGCGCGACGATACGCTGGCGGCGCTCGAGCACCAGCACTATCCGTTCGAACGCCTGATCGAGGAGCTGAAGCTGGCGCGCCCGGCCAGGCAGTTCCCGGTGACGCCGGTGCTGTTCAACGTGCTGAGTTTCCGCGACCAGGACACGCCATACCACCGTCCGCCGGCGGCGCACTGCGCGCTCGATCAGGACATGAAGATCGAGCTCGAACTGACGGTCCAGGAGCACGCCGACGTCTGGGCCTTCCAGTGCGACTATCGCAGCGCGCTGTTCGCGCCGGAGACCATCGAATACCTGATGGGGCAGTGGCTGGCGCTGATCGGACAGATCGCGCTGGCGCCGCGCACCGCGAGCGCGGCGTGGGACCTGTTCGCCGCGCCGCGCGCGCTGGCGCTGGCCTCGCCCTATCTGCGCTTTGCCAACGCCTTGCCGGCGCCGACGACGCCGGAGCCGGTGCTGGAGCGCCTGCGGCGCGTGACCGAGGCCAGCCCCGATGCGGTGGCGCTTGAATGGCAAGAGCGGCAATGGTCGTATGCGCAATTGGCCGCCGAGAGCAACCGGGTGGCGCGCCACCTGCTGCAACTGGGCCTGGTGCGCGGCGAGGTGGTCGGCCTGATGCTGGCCGATCCGCTGTCCCATGTCGCCGCCGTCATCGGCACCATGCAGGCCGGCGGCGTGTTCGCCACCTTCGACGCGGCGGAACCGCCGGTGCGCTTGCGGATGCTGGTCGAAGCGGCCGCGCCCAACTGGTGGATGGTGGACCAGGCCGCGCTCGACGCCATCGGCGGCATCGCCGACCAGCTGGCGGCGGCGCCGCGCGGCATCTGGCTAGGCGCCGGAACGCCGGCGCCCGGCTTCGCCGCGCTGGCCGACGATGCGCGGCCGCTGGCGGCCCAACTTGAGCCGGAAGATCCCTGCTACATTTTCTTCACCTCGGGTTCGACCGGCAAACCCAAGCCGATACTCGGCAAGGCACGCAGCCTGGCCCACTTCATCGATTGGGAGATCGCCGAGTTCGGCCTGGACGCCGCCTGCCGCGTGAGCCAGTTGACGGCGCCGACCTTCGACGCCTTCCTGCGCGACCTGTTCGTGCCGCTGTGCGCGGGCGGCACGCTGTGCCTGCCGCCAGCCCATCGGATCGCGCCCGACCAGTTGCTGGACTGGCTGGAGCGGTCCGCCGTCGGCATGGTCCATTGCGTGCCGTCGGTGTTGCGCAACCTGCTGGCCTACCTGCAGCAGGAACCCGACGCGGCCGTCGCCGGCCGCCTGCCGGCGCTGCAACGCATATGCCTGTCGGGCGAGGTGCTGCTGCCGGCCACGGTGCAGGCATGGCAGGCCCACTTCGGTACGCGGATCGAGCTGGTCAATTTCTACGGCGCGTCGGAAACCACGATGATACGTTGCTTCCACCGCGTCACGCAGGCCGACATCGAGCGCGGCTTCGTGCCCGTCGGTAAGCCGATCGCCGACACGCAGGTGATCGTGCTCGACCCGGCGGGGCGGCCGTGCGCGGCCGGCAGTCCGGGCGAAATCTTCATCCGTTCGCCGTTCTTTACGCTGGGGTACTACCGCGCCCCGGCGCTGAGCGCGGCGGTGTTCGTGCCCAACCCCTTGCGTAAGCACGACCCCGAGCGGGTCTACCGCAGCGGCGACATGGGCCTGTTCCTGCCCGACGGCAGCCTGCGCTTCCTCGGCCGGCGCGACGGCCAGGTCAAGGTCAACGGCGTGCGGGTCGAGATCGGCGCCATCGAGGATGCGCTGCTCAGCCACCCGCAGGTGGTGGAAGGCGCGGTGGTGCCGCATACGGCCGCCGACGGCGCCACCACGCTGCACGCCTACGTGGTCGCCAGCGGGCCGTTGACGGTGGCGCTGCGCGGCTACCTGGCCGAGCGCATGTCGCTCAGCTCGATACCGCACAGCTTTACCGAACTCGACGCGCTGCCGATGACCAGCAGCGGCAAGCTCGATCGCAAGGCGCTGGGCCAGCGTCAATTGCCGGCCGTGGCGACCAGCGGCGTCGCCTACGCCGCGCCCACCAGTGCGACCGAACGGACGCTGATCGCGCTGTACGAGGAAATCCTCCAACGCGGCAACGTCGGCGTGCATGACGATTTCTTCGCCCTCGGCGGCCATTCGCTGCCTGCGCTTCTGCTGCTGTCGCGCGTCGGCAAGGCGTTCGGCGTGGAAGTGGCGCTGCGCATCCTGCTGGAATCGCCGACGGTGGCGCAATTGGCCAAGGTGGTCGACACCCTGGTCAGCACCGCCGCCGACCAGGAGATATCGATGGAAAGCCTGCTGGCGGAGGTTCAAAGCGAACTGGCGTCGATGATCAAGACGGCCGAGTAGCGCGCCGTGCGGCAGCCCCCACCCAACCTCCTATTTTTTGCAAAGTTATGAAACCAGAAGACTTCGTCAAGTTCTACAGCCGACTATCCTTCAAGGAACAGGAGCTTGCCAGGCAGCTTTTGCTCAAGAAAGGGGTCGATTTTTCCGCCTTGCCCATCACCAGCAGGCCGCACGACCTGCCACGGCTGGCGCTGTCCTTCGCACAGCAGCGCTTGTGGGTGCTGGACCAACTGGCGCCCGGGACGGCGGTCTACAACATCGCCCTGGCGATGAAACTGACGGGGCAGCTCGACGCCGCCGCGCTCGGACGCGCGCTCAACGACGTGATCGCGCGCCACGAAGTGCTGCGCGCCACCTTCCACCTGAGCGACGACGGTCCGCTGCAAACCATCGCCGCCACGCTCGCGCTGGACTTGCCGTTGACCGACCTGAGCACGCTGGAGCCGGACGCGCGCGCGGCGCAGGCCGCGCAGCTGGCGCAGCGCGAGGCGGCGACGCCGTTCGATCTGGCGGCCGGCCCGCTGGTACGCGCGAACCTAGTGCGCATGACGCCGAGCGAACACATCGTCGTGTTCACCTTGCACCATGTGGTCACCGACGGCTGGTCGGCGGGCGTGCTGTTCAACGAACTGGCCGCGCTGTACACGGCCCACGTGCGGGGCGAACCGTCGCCGTTGCCGCCGTTGACTATCCAGTACGCCGACTTCGCGCACTGGCAGCGGCAATGGTTGGAGGGCGAGGTGCTGGAACGGCAGCTGGCCTACTGGAGCGGGCAACTGGCCGATGCCCCCGCCGTGCTGGCGTTGCCGACCGACCGTCCGCGCGCCAAGTTGCAGAGCTATCGCGGCGCCACGTTGCGCTGCGACGTGCCGGCCGCCACCCTGGCCGGCTTGAACGCGCTCGGCCGGCAAGGCGCGGCCACGCTGTTCATGACCCTGACGGCAGCCTTGTACGTGCTGCTGACACGCTACAGCGGCCAGCGCGACATCTGCATCGGCACCCCGGTGGCCAACCGCAACCGTCCGGAAGTCGCGCCGCTGATCGGCTGCTTCGTCAATACGCTGGTGTTGCGCAACGAGATCGACCTCGACGCCTCGTTCCGGGATTTGCTGCAACAGGTGCGCGCCACGGCGCTGCAAGCCTATGCGCACCAGGACGTGCCGTTCGAACAGCTGGTCGAGCAATTGAAGGTGGCGCGTCACGCCAGCCATGCGCCGCTGTTCCAGGTCATGCTGGTGCTGCAGACCGCGACTATGGGCGCGCTGCGCCTGCCGGGCTTGAGCATGCAGCCGATGGCCACCGACAACGCCACCGCCAAGTTCGACCTGATGCTGACGCTCATCGAGGAAAGGGAGATGCTGCAAGCGGCCTTCGAATACAACACCGACCTGTTCGACGCCGAGACGGTCGAAGCCATGGCGCGCTGCTTCACGCGCCTGCTGGCCGAGATCGTGGCCGACCCCGAACGTCCTGTTGGCGAGTTGCCGATGCTGGACGACGGCGAGCGCCGGCGTTTGCTGGTCGAATGGAACGCCACTGCCACGCGCTACGACGGCCCGCACACGCTGGCGGCCCTGTTCGAGGCGCAGGCGGCGCGCTCGGCCAACGAGCTGGCGCTGGTCTACGAGGGCAGCGAGCTGACCTATGCGGAACTCAATGCGCGCGCCAACCGGCTGGCGCACCGGCTGCGCGAGCTGGGGGTAGGGCCCGATGTGCTGGTCGGCATCTGCGCCGAGCGCTCGGTCGAGATGGTGGTCGGCTTGCTGGCGGTGCTCAAGGCCGGCGGCGCCTATCTGCCGCTGGACCCGGCCTACCCGGCGCAGCGCCTGGCCTACATGCTGGACGACGCCGCACCGGCGGTGCTGTTGACGCAAACCCCGCTGCTGGCGCAATTGCCGCCGCACGGCGGCGTGACGCTGTGCCTGGACGCCGGGCAGACATGGGAGAACCACGGCGCGCACAATCCGCCGTCGATCACGCAGCCGGCGCACCTGGCCTACGTGATCTACACGTCCGGTTCGACTGGCCGGCCCAAGGGCGTGGCGGTGGACCAGGCGGGCATCGTCAACCGCTTGCGCTGGATGCAGGAGCAGTACGGCCTGGTGGCGGGCGAACGGGTGCTGCAGAAGACGCCGTTCAGCTTCGACGTCTCGGTGTGGGAGTTCTTCTGGCCGCTGATCACCGGCGCGACGCTGGTGGTGGCCAAGCCCGGCGGGCATCAGGACGCGGCCTACCTGGCCGCGCTGATCGCGGCGCAAAACGTCAGCACGCTGCACTTCGTGCCGCCGATGCTGGACGTGTTCCTGGCCACGGCCGACACGCGCCTGTGCGCGCCGCTGCGGCGCGTGATCTGCAGCGGGCAAGCGCTGCCGCTGGAGCTGCAGCAGCGCTTCTTCGAGCAACTGCCTGGCGTGGAGCTGCACAATCTGTACGGGCCGACGGAGGCGTCGGTCGACGTCAGCTACTGGCAGTGCCAGCCCGGCTCGCAGCGCGCCAGCGTGCCGATCGGCCGGCCGATCGCCAACCTCGCGCTGCACGTGCTCGACGCGCAGCTGCAGCCGGTGCCGGTGGGCGTGGCGGGCCAGTTGCATATCGCCGGGATCGGCCTGGCGCGCGGCTACCTGGGGCGCGGCGCGCTGACGGCGGAGAAATTCATCCCCAACCCGTTCGGGCCGGCGGGCAGCCGCCTGTACCAGACCGGCGACCTGGCGCGCCATGCGCGCGACGGCGCCATCGAATACCTGGGGCGCATCGACGACCAGGTGAAGATCCGTGGCTTCCGTATCGAGCTGGGCGAAATCGAGGCGCAGCTGGTCAAGCTGGTCGACGAGGTGGTGGTGATCGCGCGCGAGGACACGCCGGGCGACCAGCGCCTGGTGGCCTACTACACCGGGGAGGCGGAGGGCCAGCGCCTGCGCGAACAGGCGGCGCAGGCGCTGCCCGCGTACATGGTGCCATCGGCCTACGTGAGGCTGGAGCGTTTGCCGCTGAGCCCGAACGGCAAGCTCGATCGCAAGGCGCTGCCGGCACCCGAGGGCGCAGCGTATGCGCAGCGCAGCTATGAGGCGCCACAAGGCGCGCTGGAGACCACGCTGGCGGCGCTGTGGTCGGAGCTGCTGGGGGGCGGCCCGATTGGCCGCGACGATAACTTCTTTGAACTGGGCGGGCATTCGCTACTGGCCCTGAGGCTGATCGCACGCATGCGGCGCGAGGCGCTGCATGTCGATGTGCGGGCATTGTTTACCGCGCCCACGCTGCGCGAGCTGGCGCTGGAAGTGGGCGCGGCCAAGCTGGAGGTGGCGGTGCCGCCGAACCTGATTCCGACCGACGCCGAACGGATCACGCCGCCTATGCTGACGCTATTGGCGCTGGAGCAGGACGAGATCGACCGGGTGGTGGCGCAGGTCGAAGGCGGCGCCGGCAATGTGCAGGACATCTATCCGCTGGCGCCGGCCCAGGAGGGCATACTGTTCCACCACATGATGGAGGGCGAGGGCGATCCCTACCTGGAGCCCACCGTGCTCAGCTTTGGCAGCCAGGCGCGGCTGGCGCGCTTCCTGGCGGCGGTGCAGGCGGTGGTCGACCGCCACGACATCCTGCGCACCGGCGTGCACTGGGAGGGGCTGGAGCAGGCGCTGCAGGTGGTGCGCAAGCAGGTGACGCTGCCGGTCGAGACGGTGCGCTTCGAGCCGGCGCGCGGGCCGGTGCTGGCCCAGCTCCAGGCCAGGCTGGACCCCGGCTGCAACCGGCTGGACGTGAGCCGGGCGCCGCTGATGCGTTGCGTGGCGGCCGAGGACGCCGGCAATGGGCGCTGGCTGCTGGGCGTGCTGGTGCATCACCTGGCGATCGACCACACCACGCTGGAGTTGCTGGTGGAGGAGGCCGAGGCGATCGAGCGCGGCCACGGCGAGCGCTTGCCGCCGCCGGTGCCGTTCCGTAACTTCGTGGCGCAGGCGCGGCTGGGCGTGAGCCAGGCCGAGCACGAGGCCTTCTTCAGCGAGCTGTTACAGGATGTGGACGAGCCTACCGCGCCCTATGGGGTGCTCGACGCGCGCGGCGACGGGCGCGGCATCGTCGAGGTGCAACAGACCCTGGCGGCGCCGTTGTCGGCGGCGATCCGGCGCGAGGCGCGGCGGCTGGGCGTGAGCGCGGCCAGCGTGATGCACCTGGCCTGGAGCGTGGTGCTGGGCCGGTTGACGGGACGCGACGACGTGGTGTTCGGCACGGTGCTGTTTGGCCGCATGCAGGGCGGCGAGCAGGCCGAGCGCGGCATCGGCATGTTCGTCAACACGCTGCCGGTGCGGGTGTCGATGGCGGACACCGGGGTGGCCGACGGGCTCAGGAGCACGCATGCGCTGCTGGCCAGGCTGCTGCGGCACGAGCACGCGCCGCTGGCGCTGGCGCAGCGCTGCAGCGGGGTCGATCCCCAGGCGCCGCTGTTCACCACGCTGCTGAACTACCGCCACATGCGTGGCGTCGCCGAAGCCGCGCCGGACGCGGAGCAGGGCGACCAGATCGAAGTACTCAGCGCGCAGGAACGCACCAACTATCCGTTGACCTTGTCGGTGGACGATAGCGGGACCGACTTCATGCTGGTGCTGCAGGCGCGCGAACCAATCGATGCGCAGCGCGTGTGCGGGTATATGGAGACGGCGCTGGACGCGCTGCTGACGGCCGTGAGCGGGAAGACCGCCGTGGCGTTGAGCGAGCTGGAGATTTTGCCTGCGGCCGAACGGCAGCAGGTGCTGCACGCGTGGAACGCCACGGCCAGGCCCTACCCGCAGGGCGACTGCCTGCACCAGCTGATCGAAGCGCAGGTGGCGCGCCGGCCGCACGGCGTGGCGCTGCGGTTCGGCGAGCAAGAGCTCAGCTATCTGGAACTCAACGGGCGCGCCAACCAGCTGGCGCGGCACCTGGTCGCGCTGGGCGTGGGACCGGACTGCCGGGTCGCCATTTGCGCCGACCGCGGCTTCGAGCTGGTGACGGCGCTGCTGGCGGTGCTCAAGGCGGGCGGCGCCTACGTGCCGCTGGACCCGGCCTATCCGGCCGAGCGGCTGGCGCACATGTTGCGCGACAGCGCGCCGATGGTGGTCCTGACCGACGACACCGGCGCCCTGGCGCTGGACGGGCTGGAACCCGCCGCGCCACGGCTGCACCTGCAGCGCGAGCGCGAACGCGAACGCTGGGCCGGGCAGCCGTCCGACAACCTGGACCCGCACGCGCTGGGCCTGCGGCCGGACCACCTGGCCTATGTGATCTACACCTCGGGTTCGACCGGCTTGCCCAAGGGCGCCATGAACGAACACCGCGCCATCGTCAACCGCTTGCTGTGGATGCAGGAAACCTTTGCGCTGGACGAGGGCGACGTGGTGCTGCAAAAGACCCCGTTCAGCTTCGACGTGTCGGTGTGGGAGTTCTTCTGGCCGCTGATGTACGGCGCCCGGCTGGTGCTGGCCCGGCCGGAGGGGCACAAGGACCCGGCGTACCTGAGCGCGCTGATGGAGGCGCAGCGCGTGACGACGGTGCATTTCGTTCCATCGATGTTGCAGATGTACCTGGAGCAGCTGGGTCTGCGGTCCGCCGCGCTCAAGCGCGTGATCTGCAGCGGCGAGGCCTTGCCCGGCGCGCTGGCGCAACGCTGTCACGCCGGCTTGCCCGGGGTCGGCCTGCACAACCTGTACGGCCCGACCGAAGCGGCGGTGGATGTGATGGCCTGGCATTGCCGCAGCGACGACCGGCGCGCGTCGGTGCCGCTGGGCCGTCCGGTGGCCAACACGCAGATCTACCTGCTCGACGGCCGCCGGCGGCCGGTGCCGGTGGGCGTGGCGGGCGAGTTGTACATCGGCGGCGTGCAGGTCGGGCGCGGCTACCTGAACCGCCCGGAGCTGAGCGCGCAGCGCTTCACGGACGACCCGTTCACGGACCAACCGGGGCGGCGGCTGTACCAGACCGGCGACCTGGGCCGCTGGCTGGAGGATGGGACCGTGGAGTACCTGGGACGCAACGACTTCCAGGTCAAGATACGCGGCTTCCGCATCGAGCTGGGGGAGATCGAGGCGCAACTGGGCAAGCTGGTGGCCGAGGCGGTGGTGATCGCCAGGCAGGACGCGCACGGCGACCCACGGCTGCTGGCCTACTACACCGGGGAGGTGGCGGAGCAGCGCCTGCGCGAGCATGCGCAGCAGGCCTTGCCCGACTACATGGTGCCGGCGCGCTTCATCGCGCTGGACGCCATGCCCTTGTCGTCCAACGGCAAGGTCGACCGGCGGGCGCTGGCGTCGCTCAAGGACGACGCGCCGCTGCGGCACAGCTATGTGGCGCCGACCACCGCGACCGAAGCGGCGCTGTGCGAGATCTGGCAAGACTTGCTGGGCGCGCCGCGCGTCGGCATCACCGATAACTTTTTCCAGCTGGGCGGCCATTCCATCCTGGTGATGCGCTTGCTGGCGGTGGTCAACAAGCGCTTCGGTGTGAACCTGACGGTGACAACCGTATTCGACAAGGCAAGCTGCGCCAGCATGGGCGCTTACATCGATCTGCTCACGACACTCGGGCGCAAGCCGGTGGACGTGCCGGCGGACCAGGAACAGTATGTAGAAGGAGAACTATGAATATCGAGCAATTGCTGTCGGAACTGCCGCAGAACGGCATCCATCTGTGGCTGGAAGAGGGCAAGCTGAAGTTCCGCGCCCCCGCCGGCGGCTTGCCGGAGCATTTCCGGACCCACATCATCGCGCACCGCGACGCCATCGTCGCCCTGCTCAAACAGCAGGCCGGCGCCGGCGACGAGGACGCGCCGCGCGCGCTCGGGCGCGAGCAGCCGATGCCGCTGTCGTTCGGCCAGGAGCGCCTGTGGTTCCTGCACCAACTGTTCGACGAGGTGGCGCTGTTCAACATGGTGCATGCCTTCGAGTGGCAGGGCGATGTGGACGAGGCGGCTTTGGATTCGGCGATCGGGCAAGTGATCGAGCGTCATGAAATCCTGCGCACCCGGATCGTGATGGTCGGCGGGGTGCCGCACCAGGCGCCGCTGGCCGGGACGGGCTCGAAGCTGGTGGTGGAAGACCATCGCGGCAGCGACGCCGCCGCCTACCGGGCCGTGTGCCAGGCGGTCTACGAGCGGGAACTGACCAGCGGATTCGACGTCGCCGCCGGCGAGGTCTTGCGCACGCGCTTGTTGCGTTTCGACGGACGCGCGGTGCTGTTTTTCTCGATGGACCACATCGCCACCGACGCCTGGTCGCAGCAGATCCTGCTGGCCGAGGTGTCCGAGCTGTACCGCGCCGCCTGCGAGCGGCGCCCGAGCGCGCTGGCGCCGCTGGCGGTGCAGTACGCCGACTACGCGGCCTGGCAGCGCGAGCGCTTCGCCAGCGGCAAGCTGCAAGACTCGATCGATTTCTGGCGCGCCAACCTCAGCGAGGCGAGCTTCCAGACGCGCCTGCCCTCGGACCGTCCACGGCCGCGCCACAAGACCTTCCGTGGCCAGGCCATCGCCTACACCCCCGGGCCGGGCGTGGTGGACGGCATCCGCGCGCTGGGCGAGCAGCACGCGCTGACGCCGTCGACGGTGATGCTGGCGGCGTACGCGCTGCTGGTGGCGCGCTATACCGGGCGCGATGCGGTGAGTTTCGGCATTCCAACCGCAGGACGCGAGCAGCCCGCCGCCCAGGCGCTGATCGGCTTCTTCGTCAACGCCATCGTGTGCCGGGTCGACCTGCCCGGGTCCGGCTCGGTGCTGGACTACCTGCAATCGGTGCAGCGCGGCTTGCTCGAGGCGCTGGAGCACCAGCACGTGCCGCTCGAATGCCTGGCCGACATCATGAACCGGGGGCGTGGCGGCGCCGAGCACCTCGACATGCCGATGGCGTTCAACTTCGTCGACGAGAGCGGCGAGCAGGGGCCGGCCGACGGCATGTTGCCGCTGGCGCCGCTGTCGCTGGGATCGTTCCACAGCGCCGCCCGCCACGAAGTGACGCTCTACCTGACGGCGTCGGCCACCGGCATATCCGGCTGGGTCGAATACAACGCCGATTTGTTCTCGGCCGACGCGATGGCGCGTTTCGTCGAGCACTACGACCGGCTGCTGTCGCGCCTGGTCCAGGGCGGTGAACCCGCCTTGCGCAGCATCTCGTGGTACGACCAGGCCGACATCCTGCGCTGGCTGCAGGCCGAGCACCCGCAAGCGACACAAGCGTTTCCACTGTCGCCGGTGCAGCGCGATATCTACTTCAGTGCGCTGCTCGATCCCGCCACCAAGCGCAACAACCTCGGTTGCAGCGCCCATATGCACCAGCCTATCGACGCCGCGCGCTGGCAGGCCGCGCTGACGGATATGATGGCCAGCAACGACATGCTGCGGCTGCGGCTGCACCGCTTCAAGGACAGCAAGATCCATGACGTCTACCAGTGGGTCACGTCGGACACCGCGTGCGAATACGAGTTCCACGACTGGAGCGCCGGGCCGCAACGGGGACCGGACGCGCTCGACACGTTCGCCGCCAGCTTCACCCATCGTCCCTTCACGCTCGAAGGCGCTGCGCTGCACCGGGTGGCGCTGATCCGTCTCGCCAGCGACCACCATGTGTTCGTGCTGGCGGCCCATCACGCGGTGTACGATGGCGGCGCCGTCGTGCTGTTCGCCCAGCGTATCGCGGAAGCCTACCTGGCCCAGGGCGGCGGCGCGCTGCCACTGCGCGGCACGGAGCAGTTCCAGGCGTACGCGGCGGAGATGGCGGCCGGCATGGACGCACCCGGCACCATCGATTTCTGGCGCGGCAAGCTGGCCGGTGTCGAGGCCTTGCCGGTGCCGCAGCTCGGCGCCGGGGCGGCGCTGGTGAGCGCGACGCAGAGCTTCGACCGGGAGCTGTGGGCGGGCGTCAAGCGTTATTGCCGCAGCGAGGGCATCACGCCGGCGATTTTTTGCAAGGGCGTCTATGGCCTGCTGATCGACTACTACTTCCAGGGGCAGGCCGACTTTCTCATCGCCGAGTTCAGCCTGGGGCGCAATGAAGCGCAGCTCGACGACCTCGGTTGCTACTACCGCCAGCAACCGTTCGTGTTTGCGCGCGATATGTTCGACCCGGCAGCGACGTTCGCCCAGTTCTGGACCTACCACAAGCAGTTCCAGCGCGCGTGCAAGCCCCACACCGGCCTGAGCGTGCACGCCCAGGCGCAACTGGCGCCGGCGCAAAGCATCAGCTTCATGTACAACTACAACGGCTACGTCAGGCCGATCGAGGTCCTGTACGGCAGCGGGCCGGACGATCAGAACGGCTTCATTCCGCAGATCGAGGACGCGGTGCAGTTCTACATGAAGAACGTGGGCGAGGACATGCAGGTCGACCTGGTCTATCCCGACGGCACCTTCTGCGATGACCGCCTGCTGCAGCGTTTCATCAGCGTCACGCGTCAGCTGTGCCAGGGCGAGTGCCCGTCGGTGGCCATGCTCGATTTCCTGCTGCCCGACGAAATGCGCCAGCTGGCCGCATGGGAGACGCCCGGCGCGGCACCGGCCCGCCACGCGCGCGCGCCGGACGTCCTCAGCCTGTTCGCCCAGCGCTGTGGCGAGCAGGGCGGCGCGCTGGCCCTGACCGATGCCGCCGGCGGCATGACGTATGCCGAACTCGACGCCCAGTCGAGCGCGCTGGCGTGCCGCCTGCGCGCGCGCCATTTGAAACCGGGCGACAAGGTGGCGCTGCTGCTGCCGCGCGACCGTCGCTTCGCGATCGCGATGCTGGCCGCCGCCAAGGCGTCGGCCTGCTATGTGCCGCTGGATCCCGAGCAGCCGTCGAAGCGGATCGCCTTCATCCTCGAGGATGCCGCCGCCGCGGTGCTGATCACCTGCGCGGATCTGCGCGGGCTGGTCGACGCGGCCGGTTCGCCGCTGTTGCTGTGGGAAGACCTGGCGGACGTGCTGGCCGAGGACCCGGCCGGCGCCATGACCGGCGCGATGGCGTCGCCCGATCCCGACCGGGCGCTGTACGTGATCTATACCTCGGGCACCACCGGTAATCCGAAAGGGGTGATGGTCAGCGCCGGCAACGTGGCCAGCCTGTTCGACGGCTGCGGCGCGCTGTTCGCGTTCGGCCCGGCCGACCGCTGGAGCGTGTGCCACTCGTTCGCGTTCGATTTTTCGGTGTGGGAGTTATGGGGCCCGCTGGTGAGCGGCGGCTGCGCCTGCATCGTCGATGGCGCCACCATCAAGGACTCGCCGCGCTTTCACGCGTGGCTGCAAGCGCACGCCATCTCGGTGTTGAGCCAGACGCCGTCGGCCTTCCAGGCCCTGGCCTTGTACGATGGCGAGCAGGCCGGAACCAGCCTGCAGGCGCTGCGTTATGTGGTGTTCGGCGGCGAGGCGCTGGACATCAACCACCTGCAGCGCTGGCGCGCGCGCCATCCGTTGGGCAGTCCGGCGCTGATCAACATGTACGGCATCACCGAGATTACCGTGCATGCCACCTTCCACGAAATCACCGAACAGGATTTCGCCGAAGGCCGCAACACCATCGGCAAGGCGCTGCCGCACTTGGTGGCCGTGGTGCTGGACGCCTGCCTGCGGCGCGTTCCACCCGGCTTCCCGGGCGAACTGTTCATCGCCGGCGGCGGCGTGGCGCAAGGCTACCTGGGGCGCGAGGCCTTGACGGCCGAGCGCTTCCTGGCGTTGCCGCAGCTCGGCTACGGCGCCGCCACCTTTTACCGCACCGGCGACCGCGCCCGCTATCTGGCGCAGGGCGACCTGCACTACCTGGGTCGCAACGACCGCCAGGTGAAGATCCGTGGCTACCGCATCGAGCTCGACGAGATCGAAACCGTCCTGCGCGGCTGCCAGGGCGTGGCGGCGGCGGCGGTCAAGGTGGTGGAGTTCGCCGAACCCGTCGGCAAGCGCGTGGTTGCTTATTTCTGCGCCGAGGCGACTTCGGCGAGCGAGCTGACGCTGCAGCTGCAGGCGCGGCTGCCGCAGTATATGGTGCCGTCCAATTTCGTCGCGCTGGCGCAACTGCCGCTGACGGACAACGGCAAGATCAATTACCGGGCCTTGCCGCACCCGGACTTGTCCGCGCCGCCGGATGAGGACGCGCCGCTGGCGACGCCGACCCAGGTGCGCCTGGCCGAGATCGTCGGCGAGCTGCTGCAGCGGCAGGTCGACAGCCGCACCGCGAACTTCTTCGCGCTGGGCGGGCATTCGCTGCTGGCGACCCAGCTGGTGTCGCGCATCGCGCAGCAGTTCGGCCTCGAACTGCCCTTGCGCGTGGTGTTCCAGTACGCCCGCCTGGACGAGCTGGCCGAGCAGATCGACCAGCGCCTGGGCCGCAACGCGGCGCCCGCCGATAGCCTGATCGCGCTGTGTCCGAGGGACGGCGCGCTGCCCCTGTCGTTCGCCCAGCAACGCCTGTGGTTCCTGACCCAGGTGGCGCCCGAAGATCCGTTCTACAACCTGCCGGTGGTGGTGCGGTTCGACAAGCTCAACGTCGATGCCATGGAACGCACGCTGTCGCACATCATCGCGCGGCACGAGGTGTTCCGCACCAACTTCGTGGCCGACGACATGGGCCGCCCGCAGGTGATCGTTCGCGACGTGCCTGCCGACTGGCGGCTCGACACGCTCGACCTGTCCGCGCTGCCGGCGCCACAGCGCGACGAGCGGGTGGCGGCCGCGACGCAGGCCAATGCCGGCACGCCGTTCGCGCTGGAGCGCGATCTGCTGCTGCGTTGCAAACTGCTCGACCTGGGCGAGCAGCACTTGCTGCTGCTGGCCACCCACCACATCGTGGCCGACGGCTGGTCGCTCGAGGTGCTCAAGCGCGAGATGACGGAGCTGTACCAGGCCTTCGACGCCGGCCGCGTGTCGCCGCTGCCGCCGTTGCCGATCCAGTACACCGACTTCGCCCACTGGCAGCGCCAGTGGCTCAGCGGCGAGCGCTTGCAGGCGCAGCTTGATTATTGGCGTGGGCAGTTCGACGGGGTCGAACCGTTCGACTTCCCGGTCGACCGGGTCCGACCGATGCAGGTCAGCTATCGCGGCGACTACGTGCCGTTGGCGTTGACGGCCGAGGTGTCGGCGCGGTTGCGCGCGCTGGCGCAAGATCAAGAGGCGACGCTGTTCATGGTCACGCTGGCGGCCTTGTACGTGCTGCTGGCGCGCTACACCGGACAGCGCGACCTGTGCGTGGGCACGCCGATCGCCAACCGCAACCATGCGGCCATCGAGGCGCTGGTGGGGTTCTTCGTCAACACGCTGGCGTTGCGGGTGCAACTGGACGACAGCGCCAGCTTCGCCGAGGTGCTGCAACTGGTCAAGCGCACCGCGCTGGACGCCTACGAACACCAGGACATGCCGTTCGAACTGCTGGTCGACCACCTGAACCTCGAACGTGACGCCAGTCGCAATCCCTTGTTCCAGATTATGTTCGTGCTGCAGAACGTGCCGAAGAACGTCGCGGCCAGCGCCGCCGACGGCCCCGCCGGCGAGTTGCTTGACACCGGCCGCAAGAGTTCGATCTTCGACATGCGCGTGGAGTTGTTCGACAACTCGGAGGTCTTGGCGGGCGGCATCGAATTCAATGTCGACCTGTTCGACCGCTCCACCATCGAAGCCTTCGCCGCCGCCTACCAGCATCTGTTGGGCCAGATCGTGGCGGCGCCGGCGCGCGGCGTCATGGACTACGCCTTGCTTGACGACGGCGCCGCGCGGCAACAGATCGAAGACTACAATCGCACCGCAGCGGTACTGGACGACGTGACGTGCCTGCATCACATGGTGGAGCGCCAATGCCGCGCCACGCCGGACCGGATCGCCGTGCGTTTCGACGAGCAGACGCTGACTTACCGCCAACTCGACGCCGCGGCCGACCAGGTCGCGTGCCGCCTGCAGGCGCTCGGAATCGGCGCCGGCGATCTGGTCGGGGTCGCCATGGAGCGCTCGCTGGAACTGGTGGTCGGCCTGCTGGCGGTACTCAAGGCCGGCGGCGCCTACGTGCCGATCGACCCCGAGTATCCGGACAGCCGTTGCCGCTACATGGTGGAGGATACCGCGCTCACGGTGGTGCTGGCGCAGCAGCAATACCAGCACTGGCCGGCGCTGGCCGGGATCGAGCATGTGCTGGTGATGGCGGACGGGCGGTTGCTCGAGGCCGACAACGGGCCGGCGACCGGCCGGCCGCGCGAGCTCGCCCATGCCGATTCCCGCTGCTACGTGATCTATACCTCCGGCTCCACCGGGCGGCCGAAAGGCGTGGAGAACGTGCACGGCGCGCTGGTCAACCGCATCGCCTGGATGCAGGCGCAGTACCGGTTGACGGCGGACGACGTGGTGCTGCAAAAGACGCCGTACAGCTTCGACGTGTCGGTCTGGGAGTTTTTCTGGCCGCTCGCCTGCGGTGCCACCCTGGTGGTCGCCAAGCCCGGCGGCCATCGCGATCCGGGTTACCTGGCCGCGCTGATCGCGCGCGAGGCGGTCACCACGCTGCACTTCGTGCCTTCCATGCTGCAGACCTTCCTGCGGCTGGCGGACCTGCCGTCGTGCGCCAGCCTGCGCCGCATCGTCTGCAGCGGCGAGGCGCTGGGCAAGGTGCTCGAGCAGCGCTGCAAAAACCAGTTGCCCCAGGCCGAACTGCACAATCTGTATGGCCCGACCGAGGCGGCGATCGATGTCAGCTATTGGCGCTGCGATGGCGTCGACGACCGGCGGCCTTTGCCCATCGGCCACCCGATCGCCAACACCCAGCTGTTCGTGCTCGACGCGCGCGGCCAGTTACTGCCGCGCGGTGCGGTCGGCGAACTGCACATCGGCGGCGTCGGGCTGGCCCGTGGCTACCTGAACCAGCCGGACCTGACCGGCGAGAAGTTCATCGACTCCGGCCGGCTCGGCATGCGCTTGTACAAGACCGGCGACAAGGCCAGGCATCGCTTCGACGGCGCGCTGGAGTACTACGGCCGCATCGATCACCAGGTCAAGATTCGCGGTCTGCGCATCGAGCAGGGTGAAATCGAAGCGGTGCTGATGCGCCTGGGCGGCCTGGCGGCGGCTGCGGTGACGGTCTGGGAAGACCCGGCGGCGGCGCCCGAGCTGGGCGACAACAAGCTGTTGCTGGCCTATGTGGTGCCGGCCGACGACGCGCTGGCGCCGGCGGCCCCGGCCGAGCTGGCGTCGCTGGCGGACGGCAAGGTCGACCAGTGGAGCCACGTGTTCGAGAATATCTATGCGGCGTCCGCAGCGGACACGAGCGCGCAGTTCGACATCGTCGGCTGGAACAGCAGCTATACCGGCCTGGCCATCGCCGCCGACGAAATGGCCGATTGGGTGGGCAACACCGTGGCGCGCATCAGCGCCGTGAGCGGCGCGCGGGTGCTGGAAGTGGGTTGTGGGACGGGCTTGCTGCTGTTCCGCCTGGCCAGGGACGCCAAGCGCTATGTGGCCACCGACATTGCTCCGCGCGCGCTGGCCGCCATCGACGCGCAAGTCGCGCAGCACCCCGAACTGGCGCATGTCGTGACGGTGCGGGCCGCGGCCGACGAGTGCGCGGCGCTGCTTGACGAGCCGTTCGACACCATCGTCATGAACTCGGTCATCCAGTACTTCCCCAGCGTCGACTACGCGCGGCAGGTATTGCAGGCGCTGGTGGAGAAGATTCCGCCGCAGGGCGGCTCCCTGTTCATCGGCGATGTGCGTCACTTCGGCCTGCTGCGGGCGTTCCATACCAGTGTCGCGTGCTTCTCCGCGTCGCCGCACAAGACGCTGGCCAGCCTGCGCCATCAGATCGATGAGCTGATCCACGGGGAAGCGGAACTGCTGCTGGCGCCGTCCTTCTTCCACGATTTCTGCCGTCTGCACCGGCGCCGGATCGCCTGCCGGATTCTGTTGAAACGGGAGGACCACGACAATGAAATGAGCAACTTCCGCTACGACGTGGTGCTGACCGTCGGCGCCGAGGGCGCGCCGGTGGACGCCGCCGCGCCGGCGCCGCTGCTTCAGCGCGACTGGTCCGCCGACCTGGGTGGCATCGACGATCTGCAGGAACTGGCGCTCGACCGCGCCTATGTGATTTCCGGCGTGCCCAATCCGCGCCTGCAACGGCAGCTCGAACTGACGGCAAGAATCTTCGACGCCGACGCCGACCCGCAGCAGGAGGCCGGCGATCTGCAGGCCGCCGTGGCGCCGGCCGCCGGCCTGGCCCTGGGCTTGTTCTGGCAGTGGGCCGAGCGGCACGGCTGGCGTCTGGACATGGCTTTCGATCGCAGCGACGCGCGCTACGTCGATCTGCTGCTGGTGGGGCCGGAGGTCGAGCCTGCGCAATGGCCGAGCCTGGCCGTATGGCAGGGCGCGGCCGACGCGCCAGCGGAAGGCGAGCCGGTCTACGCGAACCAGCCGATGAGGGCAAGCGTGGAGCGTTTGCTGGTCAAACGTCTGCGCGACCGTCTCGAGAGCGAGCTGCCGGCCTATATGGTGCCGCAGCAGTTCATCGTGCTGGAGCAACTGCCGCTGACCGCCAGCGGCAAGTTGGACCGCAAGGCGCTGCCGCTACCCAAGACGGCCAGCCAGCTGGCGCAGGACCAGGGGCTGTACGTCGCCCCGCGCACCGCGCTGGAACAACAGGTGGCGCAGCTGTGGTGCGAGCTGCTCAAGCTCGACAAGGTGTCGATGACGGCCGACTTCTTTGCGCTGGGCGGGCACTCGCTGCTGGGCGTGGAGCTGGTCGCCCAGGTGAAGAAACTGACCGGTCGCCATTTGTCGCTGATCAGCATCTTCACGCATCGGACGCTGGAAGCCTTCTGCCGCTGCGTGGAGGTGCAGGATGCTGCGGCGCCAGGCGTGGCGGCGCAGTTTGGCGTTGCCGTGCCGCTGACGGGCCCGCATCGGGCCGACCCGCTGTTCTGCATCCATCCCGGCACCGGCGATGCGTTCTCCTACCGGGAACTGGCGGCCCAGTTGGTGCCGCACGCCAGCGTGTGGGGGATCCAGGTTCCCGGCTTCGAGGCCGCGAGCGACGACCCGCTGCTGGTGCGGCATGCCCCGCTGGCGCTGGAAGAACACCGCTCGTTCACGCTGCTGGCGGCGCATTACTGCGACGTGATGCGGCAAGTGCAGCCTGCGGGACCGTATCGCGTCCTCGGTTGGTCGTCCGGTGGCTTGCTGGCGCTGGAGATCGCTCGCCAGCTGCAGCAACGCGGCGAGACCTTGAGCTTCATCGGCATGGTCGACAGCGAGGTGCCCGACGCCGACCGCTACGACTACCGCCTCGCCGATATCGACTACGTGGCGGATGGCAGCCCCGAGGCGCTGCGCGGGCACCCGCTGCACGCCTTGCTGGCGGCGTTCGATCCAGGCGCGCTGACTTCGGCGGCCCAGCTGAACCACATGATCCGGATCGTCAAGTACTTGCGCCAGCTGGAGGGCGCGCACTTGCCCGTCATGCCGGCCGGACCGGTGCATCTGTTCGTGGCCGAGGAGGGCCGCGCCGGGATCGACTCGGGGGACCGGCTGTCCGGAGGGTGGCAAGGCCTGGGCGCGGATGACTTGCGCGTCCACACCGTCGCCGGCAATCACTACACCGTGCTGCATCGCGACCATGCGGCCGCCTTCGCGGATTTGTTGTCTGGTCTGTTGAAGCGTGCCGGCGGGGAGGGCGCCGCCGCCACGCCGGCGTCGTTGCCGGCCAGCCTATCCTGGAGCTGACGCGATCGATGATGCAGCGCCGGGCAGCCGATGTGGCTGCCCTTTTTGTCATGGCGGTCTGGCTTGTTGACATGGGCCTGGCCATGTGGATACTTGTAGATGCCTCTGGAGGATACTATGGCAAAGCCAGCAAAACTTACCATTCAACAGTGGGGCAATAGCCTGGCGGTACGTATCCCGGCGGCGATTGCCCGTTCCGCGCATTTGTCAGTGGGGCAGCCGGTGGGCGTCGCCAGATCATCGCGATAGCATAGCAGTATGAGGTCGCCACATTTAGTGCACAATGACGCCGTTCCAGCTCATTCCCGCGACTCTTGATTTCTGCGCACCCAGACTATCCTGCAGCTCCGGCGTGAACTGGAAGGCCTGTTTATATTCCAAACGAAAGTACTAGATGAAACAACTGCTGTCCTCCTGCGTTATCGGCCTCACCCTGACTTTCGCCCTGGCGGGCTGCGAGCGCGCCAAGGCGCCGACGCCTGCCGCGGCCAACGCCGCACCTTTGCAAAAGATCGACACCGTGGCCGGCACCGGCAAGGAAGCGGTGGCCGGCGCCACCGCCGTGGTCAACTACACCGGCTGGCTGTACCTGCCGGATGCGCCAGCCCAGCACGGCGCCCAGTTCGACTCCTCGATCGGCCGCGAGCCGTTCAGCTTCCCGCTCGGCGCCGGCCGCGTCATTCCGGGCTGGGATGAGGGCGTCAAAGGCATGAAGGTCGGCGGCAAGCGCACGCTGATCGTGCCGGCCGCCATGGGCTACGGCGAAAACGGCGCCGGCCCGATCCCGCCGAACGCCACGCTGATCTTCGACGTCGAGCTGCTGGACGTGCGCTGAGCCTTGGCGGCCGGCGGCGGCTGCGCTACTGGACGCCATCCAGCAGGCGCCGCAGGTCGGCCACCGGTATCTCGGCCGCCTCGTGCAAGCGTAGCAGCAGATCGGAGCTGACCTGGGTGTGGCCGCGGCGTATCTTGCTGATGCGCGGTGGCGCAATGCGCAGCGCCCGCGCCAGCGCGGCGTCGTTTTTCAGGCGCAAGTGTTCCAGCATGTGGTCGAGCAGCGGATGCGGGCAGCGGGCGCTGGCCGCGGTCAGCGGAGTGGGGATGTGGTTGCTCATGCGGCCTCCTGGTGTGGCTGGGTAGATTGATGGCTATCGTTGTAGCGTTGCTGGATGGCCAGCAGCGCGCCCTCGTCGCGGAACAAGGCCAGCAGGCATGCGGGATCGAAATGCTTGCCGCTGTCCGCCTCCATGGCGGCCCGCGCCCGCGCGAACGACCATGCGTCCTTGTAGGGGCGGACGGAAGTGAGCGCGTCGAAGACGTCGGCGGCGGTCACTATGCGTCCGCTCAGCGGAATGGCGGTACCGGCCAGGCCGTTCGGGTAGCCGCTGCCGTCGTAGCGCTCGTGGTGGCTGGCGGCGATCACGGCACCCGTTTGCAGCAGGGGCGAGGCGCTGTCGGCCAGGATTTGCGCGCCGATCTCGGCGTGGCTGCGCATGATCGCCATCTCGGCGCTGTCTAGCGGACCCGGCTTGAGCAGGATGGCGTCGGGGATGCCGAGCTTGCCGATGTCGTGCATCGGCGCGGCGGTCAGGATGCGTTCGCATTCGTCCTCCGGCAAGCCCAGGTTGCGGGCGATCAGTTCCGAGTAGGCCGCCATGCGCAGCAGGTGGCTGCCGGTTTCGGGATCGCGGAACTCCGCCGCCCGCGACAATCGATAAATCGCTTCGCGCTCGCGCGCGGCGATGGCGGCAGTGGCCTTGCGCACCTCTTCGGCCAGGCTGGCCGCATGGCTGGCCAGTTGCAGCTGGGCGCGCCGCAGCGCCAGCAGGTTGCCGACGCGCGCGTTCAGCTCGACGAAGTTGACCGGCTTGGTCAGGAAGTCATTTGCGCTCAGGCGTAGCGCCTCGTGGCGCACCCTGCTCTGGGTGTCGGCGGTGACCATCACCAGCGGGGTTTGCCGCTTGCCGGGCAGGGTGCGGAAGCGACGCAGGAATTCCAGGCCGTCGATGTCCGGCATCATGTAGTCGACCACCACCAGGTCGGGGTCGTTGGCGGCGCACCAGTCCAGCGCGGCGGCGGGGTCGGTCATCGTTACTGGCGGCGATTCGCACAGTATTTCCAGCATGTGCCCGAACAGGTCCAGGTTGGACTGGTTGTCGTCGACGATCAGGATCTTCATGAGCTAGCTTCCGGTTTCAGGGCTTGGGGTCGGGGGATCAAAATTCGGCATCGCGCCTGCCGCCGCGGATTGGCGCGGCGCCGCTTTCGCGGCATAATGACAGACAGATACTGGTTTCATCAAATTCAGTAACTGATGCCAATTGTAATGATTTTTCGTTGAAAATAGCAAATTCGTTTTAATTATTTTTTTTAAGAGGTTGGTGTGATCAATAAACGCAGCGATTCGCCGGTGGAGGAGGTCTGTACGACCCAGCGCGCAGCAGAAATCCTGGGTATTTCTGTATCCTCCGTGCAACAATTGGTCGAGGCCGGCGTGATCGAGGCCTGGAAAACCAAGGGCGGGCATCGGCGCATTCCCTTGTCGGCGGTGCTACGCTACAGGTCGGTTTCGCCGGGCGATCCAGCCCAGCGGCAGATCGCCACGGCCGCGCAGGGCGCGCCGGCGACGGTGCTGGTGGTCGAGGACAACCCGATGCAGCGCGCCGTCTACGAACGTCAGTTTTCCTTGTGGAACCTGCCGGTCAACCTGATCTTTTGCGAGAACGGCTACCAGGCCCTGATGGAGATCGCCCGCCGCCGGCCGCATGTGCTGCTGGCCGACATCGTCATGGACGGCATCGACGGTTACGAAGTCATCAAGACCATCCTGGCCGATCCGCAACTGGCCGGCATGCACATCGCCATCCTGTCCAGCCTGACATTGGAGGAACTGGACGAGCGCGGCGGGGTGCCGGCCGGGGTGGTATTTTTTGGCAAGCCACTCAACTACGACGAATTGCGTGGCTATATGCGGGCCTGCTGCGCGCAGTTGGAGCGCGTGGCCGGATGGGACGCATAGCGCAATGAATTAATTGAATTTGACAAATATCTGATACTCGGGCAGCATCGACTCGTACTCTGCGCATTCAGCGCGGCAACTATTGATGGCGGGAGGTAAGATGTTGCAGAAAATCGCGGCGCGGGTCGACCTGCGTTGGCTGTTGCTGAGCTTTGCGCTGTTGCTGGTGGCCGGCACCTGGTCGCTGACCCGCTATCAGCTCGGCGAAGCCCGGCGGATGCAACTCGACGACGCGCGCCGCGACGCCAGCATGCTGGTGCGCCTGTTCAGCGAGCACGCGTCCCGCACGGTGGAGGCCGCCGACCAGGCGGTGACGTTCCTGCGCCACCGCTACAACGCCGAGGGCATGCGCCTCGACATCAACCACGAACTGCAGCAAGGCCTGGGGCCGAGCGACATCTACAACCAGTTCAGCATCGTCGACGAGCATGCGGACGTGATCCTGTCGAGCATGCCGTTCAAGGCCGTCAACGTCGGCGACCGCGAGCATATCCGCGTGCACATGCGGGGCGACGAAGGCTTGCTCTACATCAGCAAGCCGGTGCTGGGCCGGGTGTCGAACAAATGGTCGCTGCAACTGACGCGACGCATCAACTATCCGGACGGACGTTTCAAGGGCGCCGTGGTGGTGTCGATGGACCCGCAATACTTCACCCGGCTGTACCACGACATCGACGTCGGCCGCCAGGGGTCGATCGCGCTGGTCGGCGTCGACGGCGTGATGCGGGTGCGCCGGGTCGGCGGCGACGACAGCCTGGGCCAGGATATTTCGTCGAGCCCGGTGTTTGTCGCCATGCGGGCCCAACGCCACGGGTTGCTGACCCAGACCGGACCGATCGACGGCCGCCTGCGGGTCTACGCCTTCCAGCGGCTGGACCGCTTCCCGCTGTATGTGCTGGTCGGCATCGACATCGAAGAGCGCGGGCTGCAGTACGCGGCCGAGCGCCAGCGCACGCTGGCGCTGGCCGCCGGCGTCACGCTGGTGGTCGTGCTGTTCACGCTGGGACTGCACATCCTGACCGGCAAACTGATCCGCAGCCGCGCGCGCGCGGTGGCGGCCAACCTGGCCAAGTCGCGCTTCCTGGCCAATATGTCGCACGAATTGCGCACGCCGCTGAACGGCATCCTCGGCTACTCCGAGCTGTTGCAGCACGAAATGGGCGACAGCCGCGCCGGCGGCTTTGCCGACGCCATACACAAGAGCGGCATGCGGCTGCTGGGCCTGATCGAAGCGGTGCTGGAACTGAGCGCGCTGGAATCGGGGCGCGAACCGCTGGTGATCGAGCCGATGACGATGGCCGAGCTGCCGCAGCTGGCCCTGTCCCGTCAGCGCGACGCGGCCGCCGCCAAGGGACTGGTGCTGCGCGCCGAGCTGGACGCCGGCCTGCCCGACGTCTGGCCATGCGACCGCGCCAAACTGCTGCGCATCCTCGACCTGCTGTTGCACAACGCGGTGGCGGCGACGCCGTCCGGCGAGGTGGTGCTGCGGGTGGCGCCGGCCGGCGGCGGCGCGTTGCGTTGCGAGGTGCGCGACACCGGCCCCGGTATCGCCAAGGAACTGCGGCGCACCATCTTCCAAAAATTCACCCAGGCCGACGACGCCGCCAGCCGCAGCAAGGAAGGCGCCGGCCTGGGCCTGGCGATCGCCGGCCGCCTGGTGGAACTGATGCGCGGACGCATCTGGCTGCACAAGGACAGCGCGCCGGGCGCGCTGTTCATCGTCGAGCTGCCGGCCCAGCGCGACCCGGACGGCGCGGAGGCCGCATGAGCGCCGGCTATCGCCTGATCGCGCCGCAGGTGCTGTGGCGGGCGGCCGGCGCCGACCTGGACACCTTTCGCTCGCTGTCGCAGCTGTTTCTCGACCTGGCGCCGGGCCGGCTGGCGGAACTGGAGCAGGCGCTGGCGCGTGGCCAGGGTGGCGCCGTCGCCGCCGCCAGCCACGCGCTCAAGGGCATGACCTTGCTGGTGGGGGCCGACCAGCTGAGCGCCTTGTTGCAGGAGCTGGAGCGCCAGGCCAGGGCCGGCGCGGCGGCGCCGCCCGCCGCCCTGGCCGGCCTGTTGCGCGGCGTCATGGACGAGGTGGCCGCCAGCATGGCGCACTACCACGGCGCGGAGCCGCCGCCATGATGCGCCGCTTGTTGCGCAGCCGCAGCGCGCAGGTGCTGCGCGCCCGCCTGCCGCAGGGACGCGGCACGCTGGCGCTGATCGGGGCCGCGCTGTTGCTGCTGCTGGCGGTCACCACGGCCGGGGTCGGCTATACGCTGCGCCAGCAGGAGGTCGACGGCTGGCGCCAGGCGCTGGGCAACCTGACGCTGACGCTGACCGAGACCACGGCGCAGAACATGGGCTCGGCCATCCAGGCGCTGGACGGCATCACCGAACGCGTGCAGACCGGGCTGGCCGGCGGCGAGGCCGGCAGCGCCGCACTGCGCTCGCGCCAGCTGTACCTGACGCTGCACGACATCGGCCTCGGCCTGTCGCAGGTCGAGGCGATCAGCGTGGCCGGCGCCGATGGCGCACTGCTCAATTTCAACCGCGCTTTTCCGCCGCCGCCGGCCGTGAACCTGGCGCAGCGCGATTATTTCACCTGGCATCGCGACCATGCCAGCCCGGCGCCGTACATCAGCGCGCCGGTGCGCAGCAAGGTGAGCGGCAAGTGGATGTACAGTGTGAGCCGGCGCCTCAACGATGCCGACGGCAGCTTCGCCGGCGTGATCGCGGTGGGCATCTCGGTCGACTATTTCGTCAATTACTTCAAGCGGGTCAGCCTGGGCCCGCAGGCGGCGATCACGCTGTACCGCGACGATTTCACGCTGATGGCGCGCTGGCCCGAAGCCAGCGCCCTGATCGGGCAGAAGGTGGTGACCGGCGTCACCGAGGCCGTGATGCGCGACGGCCTCGACGCCGATGTGCGCATCACGCGCGCGCCGCGCGCCGCCGAAGGCCAACTGCCGGTGTTGCGCATGGGGGCGGTGCGCCGGGTGCGCGGTTACCCGTTGATCATCAACGCCACCGTCACCGAGCAAATGCTGCTGGCCGGCTGGTGGCGCAATATGAAGCTGCTGGGCGCGGTCGCCATGGTCGGCTTGCTGGGGCTGCTGGCGGCGTTCTGGATGGTGGCGCGGCTGCTGGCGCGGCGCGCGCGCGATGCCGAGCAGGCGCTGGCGCTGCAGCAACAGGCCGACGCCGCCAATCTGGCCAAGTCGCGCTTCCTGGCCATGATGAGCCACGAGATCCGCACGCCGATGGGCGGCGTGGCCGGCATGGCCGAGCTGATGCTGGAAACCGAACTCGACGCGGCGCAGCGCGGCTACGCCGACAATGTCTGCCGCGGCATCCGCGAGCTGATGCATATCATCAACGAGGTGCTGGACTTTTCCAAGATCGAGTCCGGCCACATGGCGCTGGAGCGGCAAGCCTTCGACCCGGCCGCGCAACTGCAGCAGGTGATCGAACTGCACCGTGTCACGGCCGAGCGCAAGGGCTTGCGGCTGCAGGCCAGCGTGGGCGAGGGGCCGTTCTGGGTCAGCGGCGACGCCGCCCGCGTGCGCCAGGTGCTGGGCAACTTGCTGAGCAACGCCATCAAGTTCACCCCGTCGGGCGTGATCGCGCTGGAATACAGCGCCGAGGTCGACGGCGAGCGCACCGGCCTCTGGCGCCTGCGCTACGCCGTCACCGACCAGGGCATCGGCATCGACGCGGCGGTGCAGCAGCGGCTGTTCGAACCGTTCAGCCAGGCCGACGACAGCATCAGCAGCCGATATGGCGGCACCGGCCTCGGCCTGGCGATCTGCAAGCACCTGGTGGCGTTGATGGATGGACGCATCAGCTGCAGCAGCCGTCCCGGCGCCGGCACGCGCTTCGCGTTCGACTTTCCGGTGTCGCTGGCGGGCAGGGCGCCGGTGGCGGTGCCGGCCGCGCCGCCGCCGGCCATGCCCGACGTCGGCCAGCGGCGTGTGCTGGTGGCGGACGACAATGAAATGAACCGGCAATTGGCACGCATCCTGCTGACCCGCCTCGGCTGCGCGGTGGACGAAGCGCATGACGGCCAGCAGGCGCTCGACGCGCTGGCGCTGCAGCGCTACGACCTGGTGTTGATGGATTGTATGATGCCAGTCATGGACGGCTACCACGCCTGCCTGTGCTGGCGCCAGGGCGAACAGCAGCGCGGCCTGGCCCGCATACCGGTGGTGGCGCTGACGGCCAGCGCCATCGAAGGCGATCGCGAGCGCTGTATGGCGGCCGGCATGGACGACTATCTGAGCAAGCCATTTAGCGCGCTGCAGTTCCATGCGATGGTGGTGCGCTGGATCGCGCCGTCGGCGAATGCGGATACCATCGAGAAAATGGATTGAGATCCCAGTCTTGCCGGGATGATCGCCGGCTCACCGACCTCTTCGACTAAGATGCCGCCGCCGGCCACCGACATGGACGCCGCCCGCAACGTTGCCGAGCGCTGCCGCAAACTGCTGGCGCACAAGGGAATATCCCACGCCCGCGCGTTTACGCCTGGCGCAGGCGCGTGCGCATGCCGTCGGACAGCCACAGCTGGCGGTCGGCGTCGACGATGAAGGCGTCGATGCCGGGCAGCCTGGCCAGGCGGCGCTGTCCCGCCGCCGCGCCGGCGACCATGATGGCCGCGCCCAGGCCGTTGATGGCGGCCAGGTCGTCGCCGACCAGCGCCAATCCGTGCGGCCCCTGGCTCGGGTAGCCGGTGTGCGGATCGAGGATATGGTGCAGCCGCTTGCCCTGGTGCATGAAGTAGCGCTCGTAGTCGCCCGATGCGGCGACAAAGCCGCGCGTCAACTCGACCGCGCCGAGCAGTTGGTCTGGCCGGCGCGGATCGCGCAGGCCAACCCGCCAGGGACGGCCATCGAGCTTGCCGCTGACCAGCACGTCGCCGCCGCCGTTGAGCATGGCGTTGCGCACGCCGTGCGCGTGCAGCCGGTCCAGGCCGGCCTGCAGGATCGGCAACTTGGCGATGCCGCCCAGGTCGAGCCGCATGCCGCGCTCGCGCAGGTAGGCGGTGCCGCGCCGGCGGTCCAGCTGCAAACCCTTGCTGCCCACCAGCGGGAGTTGCGCGGCCAGTTGCGCGGCCGTCGGCAGGCCGGGATGGTCGGCGTCGAAATTCCAGTCCTTCAGGGTGCCGACGGTCGCGTCGAAGGCGCCGCCGCTGGCCAGGGCCGCCTGCTGCGCCATCTCCAGCACCCGCATCAATTCCGCCGGCACTTGCACCGGCTGCAGGCCGGCCGCCAGGTTGATCGCGTTGAGCACGCTGTCCTGGCGGTAGCGGCTCATCATGTCGGCCAGCCGCGTCATCTCGGCAAAGGCGGCGTCGGCCGCTTCGCTCAGGCGGCGGCTGTCGCCGCCTTGCAGGGTCAGGTCGAGCCGGGTGCCCATCAGGTTGCGCGAGGCCTGGTGGATGCCGGGCTGCGCCTGCACCGGCGCCACCACCAGGCCGCAGGCCACCAGCGGCACGGCCAGCAACAGGCGCCGGCGGCGCAGCTGGCTGGCGTCGAGGGAAGTCAACATCACATTCTCCTGCGCGCTCAGCGCGATTGCGCCACCATGTAGTCGACCGTGGCCTTGACGTCGGCGTCGCTCAGCGTCGGCGAGCCGCCGCGTGCCGGCATCTGGCCCTTGGCGCCGGTGAATCCTTCCAACGCGTGCTGGTACAGCACGTCCACGCCCTGGGCGATGCGCGGCGCCCAGTCGGCCTTGTCGCCCGGCTTGGGGGCGCCGGCCACATTGGCGGCGTGGCACAGCGAGCAGGTCTTGCCGTAGGTCGCCTTGCCGATGACGTTCTCGGCAGCCGGCGGGGCGGCGGCCACCGCGACGGCGGCCGGCTCGGCGGCGGGCGCCGCCGCCTCCTTCTGGCCGCAGGCGCTCAGCAGCGCCAGGCTCAGGATGCTCAGTAGTGCGATAGGGGTTTTCATGATGGTGTTCCTTAGAAAAATGGGTGTAGTGCATGGGCGTGCTGAGAGTGTTGCACGTGGGGATGCACCGATTCCTTGATCCAGATCAAAATGCGCGCCGGATTGCGGTTTTCATGATGTGAGTCAAGGTTGACGGCCGGGTTGCAGCCAGCGTTCCAGCGCCTGCGCCGACGGCCGGCCCAGCACCAGTTCGACCGCGCCCTCGCGCGGCAGCAGGGCGACATACGGCGTCATGCCGCGCCAGCCCGGATGGACCGAGTATTGCAGCGCCGTGCCCTGGCCGCGGAACACGAACAGCCGGTCGGCCGCGCGGTAATGGGGTTCCTGCAGCAGCTCGGGCTGGCCGTCGCCGTCCATCACCACCACCACCAGCGGAACTTTGGGCTGCCGGGGCGTTTGCTGCCGGAGCTGCGCGGCCAGCGCCGCGATGGTGCCGGGGCAGTGGCCGCAGTCGGTGGTGGAGAACACCACCACCGCCGGGCGCGGCAAGTCCTGCTGCAAGCGCTGCCAGCTGTGGGTGTCGAAGCTTTCGATGCGGCCGGCGGCGTGCGCGGCGCCGGCCTGGGCCAGCGTCAGCAGCGCCGCCGCCAGCCAGGCGGACCCGTTGCGGCGCGGCCGTGCCGCGCGGCTGTCACAGTGCGTCGACATGGCGTTCCTCCGTGGTGTTCCAGATCACAAACAGCCGGCCGTTCTTTTGCAGCAGTTGCGGATAGCCGTTGTCGGCGCCGCTGCTGGCCAGTTCGCGCAGGGTGAAATGCCGGCCGTCGTCGTCCGACAGCCAGGCCCGCAGGTGGGTGGCGCTGCCGTCGTAGCTGCGCCAGACGATGGCCAGGCGCGCGCCGCTGGCGAGGATGTCGGCGTGTTCGGCCTGGCTGTCGGGCAGCGCCTGGGCCGCGCCCAGCGGCGCGCCGGACGGATCCAGCCGGCCGTAGCGCACCTGGGCGGCGCCGTCGCGCACGCCGAACCAGAGCGCGTGGTAGCCGCCGGCGGCGGCCGGCGTCAGCGCCGGGCCGTGGTGCGGGCAGCCGTCGACGGCCCAGTTGTCGTAGCTGGCGCGCACCGGCGCGGCCGCCGCGTTGTCGGCGCCGGGCAGCAGCAGGAAGGCGTGGTCGCGGATATTGGGCGCGCTGACATGGCGCCACAGCGCCGCCACCCGGCCGTCCGCCGTGGGCGACAGCGCGATGCGGCAGCACTCGCAGCTGTGGTCGGACAGCCGCAGGTCGGGACCGAAGCTGGCGCCGCCGTCCAGCGAGACGTTGCGGTACAGCGTGGCGCCGCGATAGTTGGCGCTGGTGCCTGCGACGGTGGCGGCAGCGGTCGCGGCCAGCTTGTCGCGGCCGTCGATCCACACCGTGTGCAGCGCGCCGGCGGCGTCGAAGGCCATGGCGGCGTAGCTGTGGCTGGTCGGCTGGCGGTCCTGGTGCAGCGTGACCGGCGCGGCGAAATGGGCGCCGCCGTCGGTCGAGCGCAGCAGGCGGATCTCGGCCGCGTACTTTTGCGCCAGCGGCCGTGCATAGCTGATCAGCACCAGCCCCTGCGGGCCGAACAAGATTTTCGGCGGCCCCTCGCCGCTGGTCTTGATCGGGTCGCCGCCGGTGTCGAGCAGCAGCGGCGGCAGCCAGTGGCGGCCGTCGTCGGCGCTGCGGTGGGCGGCCAGCCGGCCCTGCGCGTCCAGCTGCACGCTCCACAGCGTGCCGTCCGGCGCGAAGGCGTTGCCGGCGTAGGGGGCAGGCGGCGCCGCTGTTGCATGCGCGGCCAGCGCCGCCAGCCCGAGGGCGGCCAGCGCGCGGCGCGGCGTCGAAAGGGAGATCGTCATGGTGGCCTCGGTGTCCATGGTGTCAGCGTTTGCCGTAGGTGTAGTTCAGCCCCAGCATGACGCTGCGCGGCGCCCCCGGGGTATAGGCGTTCTGGCTGTCGGGCAGGTAGGCGCCGCTGCCCGAGTAGGCGCTGCTGGCGTTGTCGGCGTAGCGGCGGTCGGTCAGGTTGCGCACCTGCAGCCACACTTCCCAGCCGCCGGCCAGCACCTGGTTGGCGCGCAGATTGAGCAGGGTGTGGCCGCCATAGCGCACGGTGTTGGCGTTGTTCATCCAGTAGCGGCCCTGGTGCAGCAGCTCCAGCGCGACGCGCGCGCCGGCCGCCGGGCGGTAGCCCAGCTCGGCGCTGCTGATGTCGGCCGGCGCCTGCGGCATCTGCTTGCCGCTGTAGTCCAGGTTGGCCGCCACGCGGTAGGACTGGTAGCGGTGGCTGGCCAGCGCCGTCGCCAGGCGCGCGTCGAAGCGGCCGGCGTCGTAGTTCAGTCCCAGCTCCAGCCCCTGGCTGCGGGTGCGGCCGGCGTTGCGGTTCTCGCTGTTGCCCGGAGCGATGGTGTAGCTGACGATGGTGTCGCGCCCGTCGAGCCGGTACAGCGCGGCGTTGAGCTTGAGCGCGCCGTCCAACCGGGTGCTGCGCAGGCCCAGTTCGTAGTTGTCGTAGGTGGCCGGGCGCAGGTCCGGCACGCCGGTCTTGCCATATAGCTGGCTCAGTTCCGGCGGCGTGAAGCCTCGGCTGAGGTTGGCGTAGACGTTGCTGCGGGTGTCGAGCGCGTAGGTCGCGCCCAGTTTCGGGCTGATCCGCGAGAAACTGCGCGTTTCGCTGGCGGCGCCGTAGTTGTCGCTGCCGGCCGGGGCCAGCGTGTTGCGGTAGTCGTAGCGGATGCGGTCGGCGCGCGCGCCCAGCACCACCCGGGTCGCCGCCAGCGGACTGGCTTCCCACTGGCCGAACAGGGCGAGGTTGCGGATGTCGGCCTGGTAGTCGCGCACGCCCCTGGGGTTGAGCAGGTTGGCGTTGCTGTAGCTGAGGTTGTTGCCGCTGGCGGGGTCGCGCAGCACGCGCAGATTGTTGCTGGTGTAGGGCGCGGCGCTGTTGTCGAGGTAAACGCCGGCCACCAGCCGCGAGGCCAGCCAGCTGTAGTCCTGCTGGTGCTTGAGGTCCAGGCCGAGCGAATCGACATGGCTGTTGTTCTCGCTGCCCTGGCACACGCTGGCGCCGGCGCTGCAGCCGACCAGGGTGTAGCTGGGCAGCTGGCCGTGGTCGTTCTTGCGCGAGAACAGCGTGACCGTGCTCAGGCCACGGGCGACGGTCTCGGCCTCCCACGCCAGGTTGGCGCGGGTGCTGATGTCGCGCCGGTAGGTGAAGCGGTTGACGCTCTTGCCGGGCTGGCGCTGGTAGTCGGTCTGGTTCAGGGTGCCCGTCATCGCGGCGTCCAGCTCGGTGTGCACCAAGGTGGCGCGCAGCAGGGCGCGGTCGCTCAGCACGTAGTCGCCGCGCAGCGAGAAGGCATCCTTGTCGCCGCGGCTGTACTGCTGCCAGTTGTCGCCGCTGCGGCGCGCGCTGTAGTGCGAGAAGCGCAGGCCGAGATCGCCCCAGGTGTTGCTGGCGGCGGTGTCGAAGCGCTGGTAGCCGTTGATGTGGTCGCGCCGGACGCTGACGCTGGCGTAGGGCGTGGGCGAGGGCGCCGCCGTCATGAAGTTGATCGCGCCGCCGACCGCGTTGCTGCCGTACAGCGACGAGGCCGCGCCCTTGACCACCTCGACGCTGTCGGTGCCGGCCAGGTTGATCTCGTTGAGGGCGTTGTGGTTGAACACCCCCAGCGGGCGGATCGGGATGCCGTCCTCCAGGTACTGGTAGACGGCGTTGGTGCTGACCGGCTGGCGGATGCTCATGCTGTGCTGCTCGTTGCCGAGGTCGTTCCAGTGGACGCCGGCGATGCGGTTGACCACTTCGCCCATGGTCTTGGGGCGGTCGCGTTGCAAGATGTCTTGGCGGACCACGCCGATCGCGGTCGGCGTCTCGGCCAGCCGGGTGGCGCCGCGCGAAGCGGACACCACCATTTCTTCCAGTTGCTGCGGTTCGGTGGCGCCGGCGTTGGCGGCGGCCAATATGGCGAGCCCGGCCAGGCGGCGCGGGGAGTAGTGGGTGCTCATGCTGCGTTCCTGTTCTTGTTTGGGGTGTTGCTTAGCTGTTCAGACTGAAAGTGAGCGGCACCAGCACGCTGGCCGCGATGGCGTGCTCGCCCAGGCGGGCCGGCACGAAGCGCCAGCGCCGCACGGCGTCCAGCGCGGCCTGGTCGAGGCGGGCGTGGCCGCAGCTCTGGCGCACCTCGACCCGCTCGACCGTGCCCTGCGGGCTGACCTGCACCAGCAGCACCACCTTGCCGGATTCGCCCTGGCGGCGCGACGCCAGCGGATAGACCGGTTCCGGATTGTTCAGGTAGGCGGCATTGAAGCTGGCCTCGCTGCGCTGCTCCGGCGCGCTGGCGGCCGGCGTGCCGGCCACGCTGGCCACGGCAGCGACGATGGCGGCGGCCGGCGCGGCGGCGGGCATGGCGGTTTCGGCCATGGCGAGCGCGGCGGCCTTGGGCGGCGCCACGGCGGCCTGGCGCGCCGGCGCGGTCTGCGCCAACACCGGCACCGGCTTGCGCGCGGGGGCGGCCGGCGTCGGCCGGGCGGGGGTAGCGACCAGCATCACGGTCAACACCCCGGCCGGGCGCGGCTTGGCCTTGAGCGTGATGACGCCGCTGGTGTGCAGCGCCGTCAGCAGCAGCGCGAGGTGGGCGGCGCCGACCAGCGCGCCCTTGAGCGCCAGCGCCGGCAGGCCCGCGCCGTCCGCGCTGGAGGGGCCGAGGGAATAGTGGTGCATGGTTTGGTCCTTGGTGGCGATGTCGTTTTACATTTTGCTGTCGTGCAGCGCGCCGCCCGACAGGTCGACCATGTCGCGTTTGATCTCGGCGTAGCGCAGGCGGCGTCCGCCCCATTGCGTGACGAAGGCGTCGGCGTCGGCCTGGCGCGAGAAGCTGGCGATCGACGGTCCCATCGAACCGTGGCGCTTGCTGCCCAGCACGTAGAAGCCGGTGCTGGCGTCGAACCAGTGGCCGCGCGGCTGTTCCCAGTCGGTCTTGCCCATGTCCTGCACGAACACGGCCGCGACCGCCCGCAGCTGCTCCGGCGCCAGCAGCGTGTGGAATAGTTCGACGGTGTCGCAGAAGTACACCGGCGTGCTCTGGCCGGCGTAGAACAGCTGCGCCTTCGGGCCGGGGTAGTCGGCCAGCAGCATGCCGTCCAGGTCGCAGGTGGTGCGGGCGTCGATCTCCAGCGGCGCGGTCAGGGCGGAGGGCACGCGGCGCTGGCAGCCGGCCAGCGCGGGCGCCAGCAGCACGGCGGCGGTGGCGAAGAGGAAGTTGCGGCGGGTGGTTTTCATGATGTAAATCTCCAGCGCGCCACGGCGAGCGGCGCGATAATCCAGGCAAACATGACGCTGCCCATCATCCACGGTTTGGCCAGCGCAGCGGGAATGATGCTGCTCAGGCCGTACATGGTGCGGACCTCGTCGAGGGAAAAGATGTTCATGATGCGGAACACGTCGGCCGGGTTGAACAGCAGCACGTAGGCGAACAGGTCGCCGCCGTAGCTGCCGCCGCTGGCCACCAGCGCGCCCAGCACGATCAAGTCGAACACCAGCACATAGAAGAACCACAGCGCGATCGCCAGGCCGGAGGCGCGGGTGCGCTCGCGCGCCAGCACCGACATGCAGACGGCCAGGCTGAGGAAGGCCAGCCCCAGCAGAACCGAGCTGAACATGAAGCCCAGGTAGTGCACCAGGCCGGGCCAGCTGAACTGCTGGTACAGCAGCACCGCCACCAGCGCGAAGCCGGCCAAGGTCGACAAGCTCAGTGCGGCCGCCAGGCCCAGGTATTTGCCCAGCAGCAGTTCGAGCCGCGTCAGCGGCAGCGCCAGCAGCAGGTCCAGCGAGCCGCGCTCGCGCTCGCCGACGATGGCGTCGAAGCCGAGCAGCAGGGCGATCAGCGGGATCAGGTAGATCACCAGGCTGACCAGGCTGCTGATGGTGAGCTCGATCGACTTCAGGCCGATCTCGCCCTGCTGGGCCGCGCCCAGGTAGGTGATCACCAGCGAGAACACGGTGAACACCAGCGCCACCGCCAGCACCCAGCGGTTGCGGATGCGGTCGCGGAATTCCTTCGCGGCCAGCGTGTAGATTTGGGACCATTCCATGGCGGGTATTCCTTTGTTAGTCCGAAAAGCCGAAGAAGACGTCTTCCAGCGACGGCTCCCGCAGGTCGAGGTCGGCCAGGCGCGGGCCCAGGCCGGACAGCGCCGCCAGCACCGCCATCTTGGCCTCGCGCGGGCAGCGCAGGGTCAGGCCGCGCGGGCCGTCGGTGGCGGCTACGCCGGGCAGGTGGGCGGTCAGGCGGCGCGCCAGCGCGTGGTCGTCCGGCGCCAGCGTCAGGTGCAGCGTCAGCGGCAAATGGGTCTGCTCGCGCAGCTGGGCCACGCTGCCGAGCGCCTGGATTTTCCCCGCCGACATGATCGCCAGCCGGTCGACCCGCTCCTGCAGCTCGGCCAGGATGTGCGAGGTGATGATGATGGTCACGCCCTGGTCGCGCAGGCCGCGCAGCGTGGCGTAGAAGTCGCGGATCGCCTGCGGGTCGAGGCCGTTGGTGGGCTCGTCGAGGAACAGCACCCGTGGCGAGCCCAGCAGCGCCTGGGCGAAGCCGAGGCGCTGGCGCATGCCCTTCGAATAGTCGCGCAGCGGCTTGTGGCCGGCGTGCGCCAGGCCGACCTGTTCCAGCATGGGCGCGCACTGGCTGGCCGGCGCGCCCTTCAGGCGGGCGAAGAAGGCCAGCGTCTCGAGGCCGCTCAGATTGTCGTACAACACCACGTTCTCGGGCAGGTAGCCGAGCTGGCGCCGGGTGTGGCGGAAGCCGCGTCCGTCCACCGCCGTGCCGTGGATGCGGATCGTGCCGGCGTCGGGCGCGACCAGGCCGAGCATCATCTTGAACAGCGTGCTCTTGCCGGCGCCGTTGTGGCCGATCAGGCCGAAGATCTCGCCTTCGGCCACCGCCAGGTCGACGCCGTCGACCGCGCGCAGCGCGCCGTAGTGCTTGCTCACGCCGGCCACCAGGATCGCGGCGTCGGCGGGCTTATTGTCCGGGATAGTGCTTGCCATACCAGGTGCTCCAGTTTTTGTTATTGGGCTGCATATGCGGCTTGGGATCGACCACGCTGGGCACGCGCAGCAGCGGGAATTGCTGCGACACCAGGCGCAGCGCCTGCACCGCCGGGCTGGCCATCAGCAGGCGGGTGCCGGGATGGCGCCAGGTCAGGCGGTCGACCATGTCGTTGGCTTCGTAGGCGAAGTCGCCGATGCCGTCGCCGTTGCGGTCCCAGCCCAGGTAGTTGCTCCAGTGGTTGCCGCGCTCGCCGCCCCAGCGTTCGTCGCGGGCGCCGACGTAGCGCACCTGCTCGCGGTTGGCGATGAAGTCGTTGTTCTCGACCTGGTTGTGGATCGAGCCGGCCGACAGGTGCACGCCGACGCGGTTGTCGACCACCAGGTTGTCGCGGATGGTGACGTACTCGACGTCGTAGATGAACAGGCCGCGCTGGTTGCCGGCGACCACGTTGTGCTCGACCAGCGAGTCCTGCATGGTGCGCAGCATGATGCCGTGGTCGGAATTGCCCCAGGTGCGGTTGTTGCGCACCACCTGGTTGCGCACCTCCATCAGCGCCAGGCCGCCGCGGTTGTAGTAGCTGTCGTTGTCCTCCCACAGGTTGTAGTAGGAGTTCATGTAGTGGCTGCCGTAGCGGCTGTGGTGCAGCCGGTTGCCGCGAAACACGGCGTGGTGCGAGACGTCGACGTACAGCGCGTCGCGCACGAAGCTGATGTTGTTGCCGATGATGCGGGCGCCGGTGGTGTTGTACAGCTGGACGCCGTTGCCGCGCTGCGAGGAGTTGTAGTCGCGTTTGCCGGTGATCAGGTTGCCCTCGATGAGCACGTCGTTGGATTTTTCTATCCACAGGCCGAACAGGTTGTAGGTCAGGTCGCAGTGGCGCACGATGGCGCGGTGGGCGCCCGGATACAGGTAGATGCCGGCGTTCTGGTCCTTCAGGCTGTCGCCGGAGTCGCGCACGATCAAGCCTTCGATGACGACGTCGGCGGCGGTCACGCGCAAGGTGTCGCCGTGGCCGTCGCCGCTCAGGGTCGGGCGCTGCAGGCCGCGCAGGGTCAGCGGCTTGTCGACCACGAAGTTGCCGTGGTAGTGGCCGCGCGCGATCTCCAGCACGTCGCCGGGCCGGGCGGCGGCGATCGCCTGCTGCAGCGACGCCCCGGGGCCGACCTGCAGCGTGGCGGCGCGCGCCGGCGTCGCAGCCAGGCACAGCAGCAACAACAGCGGCGTCAGCGCGCGGAGCGGGGCGGCGGGCATCATACCGACAGCGCCCCCCAGGTCTTGAGCGCGAGGAACAGCGCGGCGCCGACCAGCAGGTTCTTGAAGCTGACGTAGCTCAGCATGTCCATCAGGCTGGCGCGGCGGTAGTGGGCCTGCCACCACGGGCCGTCCTTGACGTAGCGGCGGCCGGACAGGCGCAGCGCCACTTCGAACACGCTCCAGCCGGTCCACCAGCCGATGATGGCGCCGGCCGACAGCTGGCCCAGTCCGGCGAACAGCCAGGCCAGGCTGGCCGCGACGGCCAGCGCGTAGCCGGCCAGTTGCAGCCAGCGCTGCGCGGCCCAGCCGGCTGCGCTCCACGGCCACAGGTGCTCGAACACTTCCCGCACCACCCAGGCCGGGCCGCTGCTGGCCGGCCGTGGCGGCGTCGCCGGATCGGTCGGCATGCGCGGGTCGGGGCCGGCCAGCACGGCGGCCGAGGCCGGTGTGGACGGCACCGGGTAGATCGGGATGAAGTAGCCGTCGGCGCCGATCGCCTTGATCTCCAGGCCGTCGCGCTCGCGCCGCTTGCGTTCCTTGGACAGCGGCGGGCACGCCTTGGGATCGGTGTACAACACCATGCAGTCGAGGCAGTGCAGGCATTCGCGGTGGTCGATGCGGCCGTCGGCGTCGATCGCCTGGGCGCCGCAGCCGACCGCGCAGGCCTTGCAGCTGTTGCAGTCCTGCTTGCGCTTGAGACCGAACCAGCGGAAGGTGCTCGGCACGGCCAGCGCCGCGCCCAGCGGGCAGATGTATTTGCAATACGGCCGCTCGATGAACAGCGACAGGCCCAGCAGCACGCTGACGAACAAGCCGTACGGCCACGCGCGGTGGGTGATGCCGACCAGGAAGGTGGTCTTGAACGGCTCGACTTCGGCCAGCTTCTCGGCCAGGCCCATGGAGAACATCGACACCGTCAGCAGCGCCAGGAAGATCGCGTACTTGAGCCATTTGAGGCGGTCGTGCAGGGCGCGCGGCAGTTGCCGCTGGAAGCGTTTGAGACCGATCGCGCGGCCGACCTTGTAGAGCGCCTCGGACAGCGAGCCGAACGGGCACATCCAGCCGCAGAACAGGCCGCGTCCGAACAGGAACACCGTGACGATGATGAAGATCCAGAACAGGAAGATGAACGGGTCGGTCAGGAACAGCGACCAGGTCCACTGGAACAGCAGCGCGTGGAACCAGGTCAGCACCTGGGTGATCGAGGGCTGGGCCATGGCGCCGAAGCCGACCAGGCCGATGCTCAGGCCCCAGGCGCTGTACTTGAAGGCGTTCACCGGCCATTTGTTCTTGTGGGTGGCGCGCCGGGTCAGGCGTTCGCGCAGCGCGTACACCACGGTGACGCCCACCAGCAGCAGGCCGAACAGGACGATCTCGAGCGCGCGCGAACGCCAGATGCGCTCGTAGGGCGCGGCGGCCTCGGCGACGGCGGGACGGCCGCCCTGCAGCAGCTCGGCGGCCAGCCAGTAGCCGGCGTCGAAGGTGGTGAAGCTGCGCGCGCCGGTGGCGCGGTCGACCCGGTTGCCGAGGAAGGACAGCTTCCACGGATAGGCGCTGGAGAAGGCGGCCGAGCGGATCACGAAGATCGCCGACTCGTTGTAGGCCGGCGCGCCGGCCGCCTCCAGGCCGTACAGGTTCAGGTAGTCGGTGTCGCGGAAGGTATAGGAATCGGCGCCCTGCTTGACCTGGATGCGGTCGTACAGGCCGCCGCGCACGAAGCCTGAACCCTTGAACGATTCGATGCCGCCGCTGCGGACGATGAACAGCGCGTGGTCGTGCGGACCGAGCTGGGCCTGCAGCGAACGGTAGCCGGCGTCGCCCAGCAGGCTGGCGCCGACGTCGGGGTGGCCCAGGTCGCCGAACCACAGTTCGATGAAGGGGCTGCCGCCCGGCTCCAGGCCGACCTGCTGCGGCTTGACCAGCAGCCGCTGCACGCTGCCCTGCTTGACCAGCTGCTCCCACGACAGGTGGGCGCCGCGCACCGCGTAGACGGCCGGCGCGCGCACGGTGGGCGCGACGATGCCGACCTGGCGGGCGATCGCCATGCCCGAGCTCATCATGACCTGGTTTTGCACGATCACCGTGACGGTGGCGCCGGAGATCGCGTCGACCCCCAGCACGCCCTCGTCGGGACGCGACTGGCCGACCTCGATCTTGTCGGCCACCGATTTGCCCAGATACTGGCGGTTGAAGTTGAGCAGGGCCGATTCCGGTATGCCCAGCAGCAGGATAGGTTCGGAGTGCTTGAGCACCTTGATGCCGACGAAGCGGCCCTTCAAGTCCATGCCCATCAGGGTGACCACCGGCTTGCCGGAGTAGGCCGGGGTGTCGGTGATGTCGGTCGACAGCATGACGTAGCCGAGCAGCGGCTTGCGGCCCGCGACCTCGGGGCCGAAGGCTTGCACATAGGGCGGCTGGCCCAGCCGTTCGGAAAAGCTGGCGGCGCCGGGGAACACCTCGGCGCAGGCGACCAGCGCGCACAGGTCCTTGGCGGTGGCCAGCTCGGGCGGCAGGGCCGCCTCATAGGAGCCGCTGGCGGCGCGGCCGGGGGCCGCGGCCAGCCACAGGGCGCCGAGCATCAGCAGCGTGAGCAGCTGCTTGGCGAGCCCTTGCCTGGCAAAAAAGTCGCGGTAAGAAAACATGGTAGTCCCTGGTGAAGAGCGCGCCCCGGAGCGGGGCGCGCTGGTGCTGCCGTCGGCGTTTAGCCTTCGACGATCATGCGCGTGCGCATTTCCAGGTGCAGCGCGTGGCAGAAGTGGGTGCAATAGCACCAGAACACGCCCGGCTTGTCGGCGATGAAGCTGACCGAGGCGGTTTCCTGCGGGTTGACGATGAAGTTGACGTTGTACTTCGGAATGGCGAAGCCGTGCGTCAAGTCTTCCACCTTGTCGAGGTTGGTCAGGATCAGGGTCACCTCGTCACCCTTCTTCAGCTTGAACTCGCGCAGGCTGAAGGCGGGCGCCTGCGAGGTCATGCGGACGGTCACCTTCTTGCCGTTGCGGACCACACCGGAATCCTTGGGATCCTTGGTCGCCAGCGGGAAGTCGTCCAGCGCGTAGATCTGCTTCGGATGGACCAGCTCGCGCTTGAAGATGATGAAGTCGTGCGGTTCGCCGCGCACCGGGTGGTCGGCCAGCAGCACCATCTTGTCGCCGGAGATGTCGATGAACTGCTCGTTCTCCGGATGCAGCGGGCCGACCGGCAGGAAGCGGTCCTTGGAAAACTTGCAGCCGACCGCCAGGTATTTGCCGTCGGCGGCCTTGGTTTCCGAGTGCGAAGCGTTCAGGTGGCCCGGCTGGTATTGCAGGTCCATACGGTCGACCACGTATTTGGCGGTCTTGTCGCCCTTGTGGAACTTGATCGCCGCTTCGACGTTCCATTTGACCACCTGGCTGTCGAGGAACAGCGTGGTGAAGGCGTTGCCGCGGCCGTCGAAGGCGGTATGCAGCGGGCCCAGGCCGAGTTCGACTTCGGCGACGATGGCGCCGTCGAGTTTTTCCAGCTTGCCGTCGAACCAGTCCAGCACGCGGGCCAGCTCGATCACGGTGCCGGTCGGCGACAGCTTGCCGGCGCAGATGAAGTACTTGCCGTCCGGGCTGGCGTTGACGCCGTGCGGGTTCTTCGGCACCGAGACGTAGCCGGTCAGCGCGGTTTTCGGATCCTTGTTGGCGGCCAGGGTGCCGTCGACCACCGGCACCTTGGAGTCGCCGATGGTCTTGAACTTGCCGGCCTTGACGGCCGCCTCGATGCGGGCGATGTGGAAGAACAGGCAGGCGTCGCGCTCGGCGGACATCATGTCTTCGTAGTGCGCGCCCATCTCGGTGTTGTACTGGTTGGTGGCGGCCAGCTTGCCGTCGTAGGTGGTGGCGACCAGGTCGCAGTTGCCGTCGATCAGCACCTGCCAGCGCACTTCCATGCTCTCGGCGTCGACGCAGCTGAACAGCGAGCGGTACTTGGCGTTGTCGTCGAGGCCGGTGTTGGGCAGCGGAATGGCGAACTCGCCGCCGCAGAACACGCGGGTGGTGTGGTTGATCTTTTCGTCGACCGGGTCGCGCTTGTCCGGGAAGATGCCGTGGAAGCCCTGCACATTGGGCAGGTCGGTGATCTTGTCGCAGATGAAGTAGTCGAGGCGGATGCGGGCGATGCGGGCGTTGATCTTGTCGTTGATCCAGGCGTAGCGGCCGTCGTAGTTGCCGTCGGTGTAGGAGGCGTGGGTGTGGTGGGTGTCGGCCACCGTGTACTTCAGGCTGCCGTCGGGCTTGGTGCCCATGATCTTCTTCGATTCGTTGGTGATGCCCCAGCCCACCAGCGCGTCCGGCACGAAGCAGGGGATGCGGTGGATCTCGCGGCCCGAGGGCAGGCCCAGCACGCGCATGTCGCCGGTGTGGCCGCCGCTCCACAGGCCATAGTAGGTGTCGAGCTCGCCTGGCTTCAGATGGGTGGCGTTGGCCGCGCCGCCATGGGCCGCCGCGCTGGCCGAAGCGGAGGCCGAAGCGGCCGCGCCGGCGCTGGCCGGTTTGTCGCCGCAGGCGGCCAGGCCGCCGATGCCGACCAATGCCGCCGTGTTCAGGAATTGGCGGCGTCCGGCGACGCGCGCATCTTCTGGTGTTGTTTTTTTGTCCTTGTTCATCATGCGAGTCCTCGTGGTTTGCCTGCTGGTAAGAAATTTCAAAACAGAGCTGCATGATGTCCTTGTGGTCGGTGAATTTCCTTGATGCAGATCAAAATCGCATTTTCCAAAGTGACTAGGCACAAATGGCTAGCGCGCTGCCGCAGGGGCGGGTGTTGGTCTTTCGTCACAATCAGCGGGCAAACACCTTGACAGCGCCAATCGGGACTAGAATTGCCTACTATGGGAAAATTTCTTGCCGCCAAGATCGCCCGTTTTACGGACTTGCTCATGGACGCCGTCTGCATGGTCGATGCGGACGGCCGCTTCGTGTTCGTCAGCGCCGCCTGCGAGCGCATCTTCGGCTACACGCCACAGGAAATGATCGGCATGCAGATGATCGATCTGGTGGCGCCGGCCGACCGCGCGCGCACCCTGTCGGCGGCGCGCGCCATCATGGACGGCCAGCCCACCGCCCACTTTGAAAACCGCTACGTCCGCAAGGACGGCAAGATCGTCCATATCGTGTGGTCGGCGCGCTGGTCCGAGAGCGACCAGATGCGCGTGGCCGTGGCGCGCGATATCACGGCCGCCAAGCGGGCCGAAGCGATGCAAGCGGCGCTGTATGCGATTTCGGAGGCCGCCCATGCCAGCGACGAGCTGCCGGCCTTGTTCCGGCATATCCACCAGATTATCGGCGCCATGCTGCCGGCGCCGGGATTCGCGGTCGCGTTGCGGGGCGGGCAGGGCGAATGCGTGGAATTCTCCTATCACGTCAACGCCGATGGCCGCGCCGAGCCGCATCCGCTGGCGTGCTGGCTGGGGGAGCAAGTGCTGCGCAACGGCCAAGCGGTATTGCTGACGCCGGCCACGGCGGCCGCGCTGCCGCCGGCCCTGCAGGCGGCCGGCAGGCTGCCCGATTGCTGGCTGGGCGTGCCGTTGACGACCACCCAGGGCCATATCGGCGTGTTGATGCTGCAAAGCGGCGACGGCCCCGACCAGTACGGCTACACCGACCAGGACCAGGAATTGTTGATGTTTGTGTCCAAGCAGGTGGCCACGGCGATCCAGCGCAAGCAGCTGCATTCCCGGCTGCGCTTCATGGCCCAGCATGACGAGCTGACCCAGTTGCCGAACCGCCGGCTGTTCCTCGACCGCTTGCAGATGGCGGTGGCGCGCGCCCAGCGCCACCAGGGCCGGCTGGCCTTGTTGTTCATCGACCTGAACAAGTTCAAGCAGGTCAACGACGTGCACGGCCATGCCTGCGGCGACCTGCTGCTGCGCGAGGTGGCGCACCGGCTGAAGTACTGCGTGCGCGAAGCGGACACCGTGGCGCGGCTGGGCGGGGACGAGTTCGTCATCATCGTGGAAGAAGTGCTGGTGCCCGACGACGCCTTGCAGATCGTCGACAAGATCCACCAGGTGCTGGCGGCGCCGATGCTGCTGGCCACCGGTCTCGGCCTGGAGATCACCGCCAGCGTCGGCGTCGCGCACTATCCCGAGCACGGCGTCGACATCGAGCAGTTGATGCGCTACGCCGACCAGGCCATGTACGCAGTCAAGCAGACGGAAGAACACCCCGGCTAGGCCGATAGGTGTCCCGCTCACTTGGCCGGCGCCGCCCGCTTGGCCCCCGCCTCCGGTCCGAGCCATACTCGTTCATGAAACCCTTTGCATGGTATTGCGCCACGTCACTTCCAGGTGCCGTTGTGCCGATTTCGCGCGTTTCCAGTACTGAGACTGCCAAGACGTCCCCAGCCGAGCCACGTAAGCTCTGTTGCGATTCGATAGCCTGTTGAAGCACGCCATCGAAGCAAACCGGCAGTTTCATTACAACGATCCCTCACAGTCGATGCGGGACGTCATCACTAGGAGACGAGTAATATGTTTCAGGAAAAGATATGTGTGCGCTGGGTGAAGTTGGCGCTGGCCCTGTTGTCGGCCCACGGCGTGGCGCACGCGCAGCTGGCGGAGGCGCCCAAGCCGGACCCCAGGATGGAGCGGGTGGAAGTCACCGGCAGTAACATCAAGCGCATCGCGCAAGAGGGCGTCTCGCCGATGACCCTGATCACCAAGGAAGACATCAAGCGCTCGGGCGCGACCTCGGTGCTCGACGTGTTGCGCAACCTGCCGTCGGTCGGGGGCAACGGCCGCGATTTTGGCGGCGGCAACGATTTCCGCAACGGCGCCACCACGGCCAGCCTGCGCGGCATGCCGACCCTGATCCTGTTGAACGGCAACCGGCTGCCGGTCTCCGGCTCGGACGATTCCAACGGCTTCACCTCGGTGGACTTGAACATGCTGCCGCTGGCGGCGATCGAGCGCATCGAGGTGCTCAAGGATGGCGCCTCGGCGATCTACGGCACCGATGCGGTGGGCGGCGTGATCAACTTCATCATGCGCCAGAACTACCAGGGCGTGGACCTGAGCACCAGCTACGGCACCACCACGCTGGGCGGCGGCGATGTGCGCAAGCTGTCGGTGGCCGGCGGCTACGGCGACCGCGCCACGCAGAAATTCAACCTGACCTACGCCGCGATGTACGAGGACACCAAGCGCATCAAGGGCATCGACCGCGACTGGGCCAACCACATCGACTTCGGCGCCAGCGGTGGCCTGCAGTACGCCAACGTCTACGGCGCCCATGGCACCGACGCCGGCACGCTGTCGATCGGCGGCAACCGCTTCGCCGACCCGGGCTGCCTGCCCGGGTCCAAGCTGCCATATCCGAGCGGCGCCGAATGGTTCCCTTCGCCGACCCGCAACGGCTGCCTGTCGGCGACGGCGGAATTCACCGACCTGGTCAAGCCGTCGCGCCGCGCCGGCGCAACGGCCGCGCTGAACTGGGACATCGCGCCGGACCTGACGCTGTTCGCCAACGCCTTCGCCACCAACTTCACCAAGCGCATCGTCGGCCAGTCGTCGTGGCTGCAGAACCGCGCGCGCAACAACCTGGTCATCCCGGCCTCGAATCCCTTCAATACCTACGGCAAGCCGGTGACGGTGCGGCGCGACTTCCCGATCTACGAGGGCGGCCTCAAGACCAACGTCGACAATATCTGGCTGCTGACCGGGCTCAAGGGCGAGCTGGGCGGCTGGGACTGGTCGGCGACCTTGTCGCACGGCGAGGAGCGGGGCCAGACCGATACCCTGGGCGCCTACAAGCTGGAGGCGCTGAACAAGGCGGTCGACGACGGGCGCTTCAATCCCTTCGGCGCCAACAGCAATTCGGATGCCTTGATCAGGGAGCTGTCGGGCGAGATGTTTGTGAAGACCCGCAGCAAATCCGATTCCATCAAAGTGCAGGCCTCGACCGAATTCGGCGAGCTGCCGGGCGGGAAGGTCGGCGTCTCGGTGGGCTCCGAGCTGCGCAAGAATTCGTTGTCGTACACGCCGTCGCAGGATTGGCAGCAAGGCTTGCTGGGCATGTACGCGGTATTGCCGCCGATCTCAGGTTCGGAAAAATTGTCGGCCGTGTATGCGGAGCTGAGCCTGCCGCTGCTGAAGACGCTGGAGGCCCAGGCCGCCGTGCGCTATGACAAATATGAGCTGGCCGGCGCCACCACCAATCCCAAGTTCGGCGTGAAGTGGAAGCCGAGCAAGACGGTCATGCTGCGCGCGAACTACAGCACCGGCATGGTGGCGCCGTCGTTGCCGCAGCGCTTCAGCGAAGGCCGGGATTCTTTCTCTGCGACCAAGGACCCGCACCGTTGCGTCGAGGGCGACGTGTATTTCGATTCCTATTGCACCCGTTACGTGAAGGCGTCCAACGTCGGCACCAAGAATCTGCAGCCGGAGAAATCGAATCAGTACAACATCGGCTTCGTCATCGAACCATTCAAGGACCTGAACATCGGCCTGACCTACTACGACATCAAGTGGAAGAACAAGATCGACGTGCTCGACAACACGACGGTGCTCGATAACGAAGACGGCGCCTACAAGTCGCACGTGATTCGCGACGAAGTCACCGCCGACGATATCGCGGCCTATGCGGCGCTGTCGGCGGCCGACCGGGCACGGCTGGGTCCTTTGCGCGGCGAGCTGGCCAACATCAAGACTGGCTGGGTCAACCGCTTCCAGTCGCACACCGCCGGCATCGACCTGGAGGCGTCCTACGTCTTCCGCACCGAGAAGCTGGGCCGCATCAAGGTGTTTGGCGACGCCAACTACACGCTGCGCTACGACACGGTGCTGTTGGCCGATAACGTCTACATCAACTGCGCGAACAATACTTCGTGCGACACCGGCGAATACGGCAATCCGCGCGTGCTGGCCAACGTCGGCGTGAACTGGGACCTGGGCGCATGGAGCGCCACCGGCATCGTCAAATACGTGGCCGGCACCAAGGTCGATCGCACACCATCGGCCGTGCAGAACCAATGGTATGACTTCTATGCCAAGGGTCGGCGGATTCCTTCCATCGCCACGCTGGACGCGTCGCTGTCCTATTCGGGCATCAAGAACACGGTGGTGCGCGTCGGCGCCAACAATGTGTTCAACCGCGATCCGGCCTTCGACCCGGGCTCCTCGCTCGGCTACAACGATAGCTGGGGCGATCCGCGCGGCCGCTACGTGTATGTCAGCCTGGACTACAGCTTCAAATAAGCGTTGCTGACGATCCGGCCGTCCTCTTTCGGGAGGCGGCCGGATTTTTTTTGCGCGTATAATTCGTATACCTTATTCGCATGGTTGCTGGAGCATGAGCCTTGTAGTCCGAACACTCTCCGAACAAATCTTCACGCTGATACGCGAGCGCATCATCGCCGGCCGGATTCCGCCGGACGCTTCCATCCGCCAGGACGCGCTGGCCGCCGAACTGGGCGTGAGCAAAATCCCCTTACGGGAAGCCCTGGCGCGCCTTGAGCAGGAAAGCCTGCTGGTCTCCCATCCCAATCGCGGCTACTTCGTGCGGCCCTTGAGCGCTGAAGAGGCCGAAGAGGTCTACGCGCTGCGCCTGAAACTGGAACCCGATTCGGTAGGCGAGGCGAGCAGGCTGGCCACGCCGGAGGACAAGGCCGCGGCCAAGCGCGCACTGGATGCGCTGGACGAGGCGATGATCTCGAACAAGGACATGGTGGGCGGCCTCAACCGCGACTTCCACATGTCGCTGGTGCGGCCGCTCGGCCGTCCGTTGACCATCCAGATGATAGCCCGCCTCAATATCATTTCCGAGCGCTATGTGCGCAAGCACCTGGAGCCCGCCGGCCGCGAGGACCGGGCGCACAAGGAACATCTGGCGATGCTGAAGCTGTGGTCGCAGGGTAAGGGCAATGTGGTCGCGGCGATGATGCACGACCACATTGCTTCGACGCTGGAAGACCTGCGGCGGGAATTCAAGCTTTGAGAAGGCGGGGCGTCAGGAGTAGCAGTCGTTCCTGGCCTTGCCTGAATTGTCCAGCGATACGCGGGCGCTGTCCATGCGGGCCGCGTGCATGTAGAACACGTCGGCCGCGATATGGTGGTTGCCGCCATACGCTTCAGCCAGGATGGCGTAGAGCTCCGGGTCGTGGGCCAGCAAGTGCTGGTCGTTGACCACGGTGAGCGTGTCCGTGATGTAGGCCTTGTTGGAATTGAACCAGAACTGCGTGCCTTCGGCCCAATACTCCTCCAGCGTATTGGCCATGTAGGCGCCTTGCCACAGGCGCTTTTCCCGGGCGTGGGCGTAGGCGGTTTCAAGGCGCGCGATCAGCTGCGGATCGACGGTGCGCAGCGCGTTCATGATGTTGTGCGAGAACTCGTGCACCATGATGTTCTCGCCGAAATAGCGCGTCTTCGGCACACCCATGATGTTCTCGGCGGCGCCCGTGGTGTACAAGCCGCCCATGCCGCGTGAGCGCGCATCCCAGTACTGGCGGTCCGTCATCTGGCCTATCGTCTTGGCATAATCGCGCACTTCGCACTTGGTCAGCCTGGGGTCGTCGATCGCGGGCTTTTTCCAGTCGCGCTGTTCCGGCAGGTCGGTGGTGTTTTCCGTGATCGCCATGACGCCGACGCGGGCGCCCTGGCGCGCCAGCTCGTCGCGGACGTCGGGGCGGTACGCCAGCATGGCGATCACGATGTCGCGCGCCGCCAGTAGCGCCGCGTCCGGCACCTGGCCGGAGCCGGTGATGGGGATGCCCTGGGCGTCGGCATATTTGGCATAGAAGGGATCGAAGCCGAAGCTCGACGGCGGCGTTCGGATCAGGTCAACGTGCGCGCAGGCCGCGAGGCCCGTCGCGACGGCCAGGGCGGCCAGCGCCCTGGCTGGTTTGATTAGTTTGGTTTTCATTGGAATTTGTAGGTCAGTCGAACATAGTAGGCGCGGCCGATCGGATCGGACAAGCGCGGATCGTAGCCGGTCTGCGGATTGACGTTCTGGTTGGAGAACGGTGGATCGCTGTTCAGCAGGTTCTTGATGCCGGCGGTCACGGTGGTGTTCTTGAAGCCGGTATAGGCGCCCGACAGCGTCCACACCGAATTGGCCGAGACATCGCGCTGGTATTGCGCCGCCACCGCATTCTGGTCGACGTAGCCGGACGTATAGCGTTGCGACAGCGTCGAGCTCCAGGCGCCGTTCATCCAGCGCAGGGCGAGATTGTGTTTCCAGCGCGTCGCGCCGTTGTACACGCCGATGCTTTTGAAAGGATCGACGTCCGGCGTCAGCTGCCACACATTGCTGGTGACGTAGGTGCCGTTGACCCAGGTGTCGAACCAGCCTATCGGCGTTTGCGGGAGGCGGTACTGGAGCGTCAGGTCGATGCCGCTGCTCTTGCGGATCCCCAGGTTGGCCAGCGAGGACAGGTTGACGTAGTCGAGCGCGGTGCCGTTGGCGTTGTAATGGAAGCGTTCGCGATATTTGTCGGGACTGTCGAACAGCTCCGCCTCGGTCAGCGCCGCGCCGATGCCGTCGACCACTTTGATGTGCCAGTAATCGAGCGATGCGGTCAGGTCCTTCGCCGGCTCGAACACCACGCCGAACGAGTACGAGCGCGACTTCTCCGGGTGCAGCTCGGGATTGCCGCCGTTCTTGCCCGGCTGGATGGAATGGCATGCCGTGAGCGGATTGACGCCGGTCTTGGGCACGCCGCCGGGACATAGTTGCGGATCGTCGTAGGCGCCCACGGTATAGGTGTCGAATACCGGCGAGTGCATCTCGTACAAGGTCGGCGCGCGGAAACCGGTGTTGGCCGAGGCGCGCAGCATCACCTGTTTCAACGGCTGGAAACGGATGCCGAGCTTGGGATTGAAGGTGTTGCCGGCGTCGCTATACCGGTCCGAACGGGCGGCGAATTGCAGCTCCAGCGTCTTGTGCAGCGGGGCGACGAGTTCCGCGTACACAGCCGAGAGCGACCGCGAGGCGTCCTTGTCCTTCACGCCAAACAGGGCGGTGGCGCGGTAGATCGCGCCTTGGTCGACGACCGCGTGGTTGACGGTATAGCTGGATTTTTCGCTGCGATGCTCGGCGCCGATCGCCAGCGCCAGGGCGCCGCCGGGCAGCGCCATCAGGTCGCGCGTTGCGCGCACGTCGACGCTGGCGTTCTTCGCCTTGGCGTTCAGGGCATTGCCGACCAACAGCGCGTTTTGCAGGTAGGCCGCGCCCTGGGCGTCCTGCGCGCCGAACGGGTTGAGCGTGCCGGCGCTGATGCCCGGCTGGATCAGGGCGTCTTTCACATAGCCGCTGGTGAAATCCTGGGTGACCCGCGTTTGCGCGTAGCTGGCGCCACCCGTCAGCTCCCATCCGAAGGCCGAGCTTTCCACGTTGAGCACCACGCGGTCGGACACGCCGAGGTTCTTCGAGGTCCGCTGTCCCGTTTCCAGCGGACGCCAGTTGATGGTCAGGTCTTCGCCGGTGAGGCCGCTCACGGCGGGCGTGCCGCCCGCCGCGCCCGGATACCACTTGTTGTCCGAGCTCATTTTCAGCCCGGTCAGCGGCGGTGGCGCGATGCGGCTGGTGTTCTCGCTCTCCGAGTGCAGGTAGTCGAGCGTGGCCAGGCCGTAGGCGCCGAAACGCAGCGAGCCTTTGACGTAGCCGGTGGTCTGCTTGGTATCCGGAATGTCGTCGACCAGGCGGGCATAGTCCTGGCGGCAGGTGCCCATGTCGGTGACGCCATTGCCGGCTTGCGGCACCGTGTTCGGTGCAAAGCAGCCACTGGCGTAGCGCGGGTTGCCGGTGATGCCCTTGGCGGAAAAGAAGTTGGCCGGGAAGGTGGTGCCGCTGGTCTTGTTGATGCCGTACGCCGGCTGGATGCCGGTGGACGAGTAGGGCCGGTCGGTCGAGCGCACCCGGCCCTGGTCATGGTAGTCGAGCACGCCGAACACGTTGTAGCCGTCTTTTTGCAGGTCGCCGAAGCCGGCGGTGACGTTGCCGCGCTTTTCGCGGCCGCCGGTCTGCTGTGGAATGACGGTTTCAACAGTGGCGGACACGCCGGTGAACGAGCGCTTGGTGATGAAGTTGATCACGCCGGCCACCGCGTCGGTGCCGTAGATATGGGAGGCGCCGTCGCGCAGGATTTCCACCCGGTCCAGCGCCGCGAACGGGATGGCGTTCAGGTCGACGCTGCTGCCGTCGAAGGGATGGTTGGCCAGGCGGCGGCCGTTGAGCAGCACCAGCGTCCGGTCGTCGCCCAGGCCGCGCAGATTGGCCGACGATTTGCCGCCGCCGTCGAAGCCGATGCTGGTGCTGCCGACGGTGGTCTGCTGGTTGGCGGAGACCGAGGACAGTACTTCCTCGATCGTGGTCATGCCCTTGCTGACGAATTCGTCGGCCTTCATGATCGTGACCGGCAGCGCGGATTCGCCGGCAATGCGCTTGATGGACGAGCCGGTCACGGTCACGCGCTGGACTTCGGTTGACGGTTCCTGCTCCTGGGCGAGCGCGGGCAGGGTGGCTGTGATGGCGGCGCCGCCCAATGCGAGCAGTACGGCGCGGTGGATGCGAGTCATTTGAAACATATCGTGGTGTCTCCCTTTTTATTGACGACTTATAAAACCTGGCAACTTCAATCTTGAAATTTTCAAGAGGAAGCTGCGCGTCAAATCCTGCGGAAGTAGCACAAAAACGCTTCAATCTGCGACCGTGCACGCCTCGGGTTGCACGTCGCGCGCCAACTGGCGGAAGGCCGCCGGCGCCACGCCATAGCGGCGCGCAAAGGCACGGGAGAAATGGCTGGCATTGGAGAAGCCAAGGTCGAGCGCGACGTCGATGATGCGGGCGTCGCCGGCGACCAGGATCTCCCGCGCGCGCTCGATGCGCAGCTTCATCAGGTACTGGTGCGGCGGCATGCCGACCGATTTATGGAATTCGCGCGAGAAGTGGGATTCGCTCATCGCGCAGGCCTCGGCCATGTCCACCACGGCGATTTCCTCCGCCAGCCGCTCGGCCATATAGGCCAGGATCTTTTGCAGGCGCGAACCGGCCAGGCTGCTGGTGGCGGAGGCGGCGGGCAATTGCGCGTGTTGCTGTAGCAAATATGCCACAAGTGCCGATGTCAGATGGTCGCGGAACTGCGGCGCCCAGGCGCCGGCCAGGGTGTCGGCGTCGAGCAGCTTCAGGGTCAGGTCCATGACCACGCGATCCGGTGCGATCCAGTTGCTGGACAGGGTGCTAAGGCTCTGGCCGCAACTCGCCGCCATGGCCTGGACGGTCGCCGTCGGCACGAAGATGTTGACGATGTCGCAACCACTCAGGCGCAGCCAGCGGCCTTGGGCGCCCGGCATGCAGACGCGAAAACGGTTGGCGCCGATCACGCCGCTCCAGACCGGGGCGCTGTCGTTCCAGACTTCCGATTGCTGTGGCTCCAGCTGGATGGCGATGCGGTAGCTGTCGGGGTGCGGCACGATGGAGCGGATCGCGTGGTCGGCGCCGTCGGCGGTCCAGCGCACGATCACCGCGCCCGACATCGGCAGCGGCCCGATGCAGGCCCGCAGCGGCTCCGTCGCCCCGCTGCGCCGGAAGCATTCCTTGAGCGTGTCGGAGTTGCCCCATCCGAAGGCCTGCGTGAGCTGATTGAGCTGATTCATGATTTGCCGTATTCCAGAAATCGTATACCGTATATTACATAGGGATTGTGCTAACAACAAGAAGGTGTTGCGGAATATCGTTCCGGCGATTCGTCATTTTCGTAATTGCCCGGTCTGCGCGCCGGGGGCACAATCGCCCGCAAACAATTCAGAAAGTGATGGAGATAATGAAACTGCGGAGAAAAATCAGCCTGATATCGGCCGCCGTGGCGCTGTGCTGCGGTAGCGTCGGCGCGCAAACCGGCGTTGCCGGCGAGGCGGTCGCACCTGCGGCCACGCCGTGGATGAACGCGCAGCTGGGCGCTGAGGAACGGGCCCGCCTGGCGGTCGCGGCGATGACGTTCGACGAGAAGCTCAAGCTGGTCTACGGCTACTTCGGCGCCGACATGGAATCGAAGAAGAGCACCCGGCCGGCGCCGTCGCACAAGCAATCGGCTGGCTTCATCTACGGCGTGCCGCGCCTGGGCATTCCTCATTTGTGGGAGACCGACGCCGGCCTGGGCGTTGCCAGCCAGGCCGGTCCGGACGTGCGGCCGGGCACGGCGCTGCCGTCGGGCCTGAATACTGCGGCCACCTGGGATTTGCAGACCGCCTATGCTGGCGGCGCCATGATCGGCGCGGAAGCGCGCGCCTACGGCTTCAACGTGCTGTTGGCCGGCGGCGTCAACCTGATGCGCGAGCCGCGCAACGGCCGCAACTTCGAATACGCGGGCGAGGATCCTCTGCTGGCCGGCAAGATCGTCGGCGCGCAGATCAAGGGCATCCAGTCGAACCGCGTGGTATCCACGCTCAAGCACTTTGCCTTGAACGACCAGGAAACCGGCCGCAATACGCTCAACGTAAAGATCGACGACCGTTCGGCGCGCATGTCGGACCTGCTGGCCTTGCAGATCGCGAACGAGGACGGCAATCCTGGTTCGGTCATGTGTTCCTACAACCGCGTCAACGGCGCCTATGCGTGCGAGAACAGCTATCTGCTGAACGAGGTGCTGAAGAAGGACTGGGGCTTCAAGGGTTGGGTGATGTCGGACTGGGGCGCGGTGCACAGCACGGTGCCGGCCGCCAATGCCGGGCTGGACCAACAATCCGGCATGCCGTTCGACCAGGCCGATTATTTCGGCCCGCCGCTGAAGGAGGCGGTGTTGAACGGCTGGGTGCCGCAGGCGCGCCTGGACGACATGGTGCGCCGCATCCTGTATGCGATGTTTGCGCACGGCGTGGTGGATCATCCGGTGGCGCCGGCGCCGGAGACGATCGACTTCAAAACGAACGCGGCGGTGTCGCGCAAGGATGCGCAGGAGGGCATGGTGCTGCTGAAGAACAGCGCCGGCGCCTTGCCGTTGAACCGCGCCGCCAAACGGATCGCTGTGATCGGCGGCTATGCCGACCGTGGCGTGCTGGCCGGCGGCGGTTCGTCGCTGGTGTATCCGGCCGGCGGCAATGCCGCGCCGGAGCTGACGCCCAAGACCTGGCCCGGCCCGGTCATGGTGTACCCGTCGTCGCCGCTGAAAGCCATACAGGCGCGCATGCCGTCGGCAACGGTGGCGTACCACGACGGCGCCGACCGCGCCGCAGCGGCCAAGCTGGCGCGCGACAGCGACGTGGTGCTGGTGTTCGCCACCCAATGGACAGGCGAGGGCTTCGACATGCCGAACCTGTCGCTGCCCGACAAGCAGGACGAGCTGATCGCAACGGTGGCGGCGGCCAACGCCAACACCGTGGTGGTGCTGGAAACCGGCGGCCCGGTGACGATGCCGTGGTTGCCGAAGGTGTCGGCCGTGCTGGAGGCCTGGTATCCCGGCAGCGATGGCGGCGAGGCGATTGCCGGGGTGCTGTTCGGCGAGGTCAATCCGTCGGGGCGTTTGCCGGCCACCTTCCCGGCGTCGGAATCGCAATTGCCGCGCCCAGCGCTGGACGGCTTCCCCGAAGTGGCGGACCGGCGCTTCGATGTCGACTACAGCGAAGGCGCGGCGGTCGGCTACAAGTGGTTCGACCTGAAGGGACTCAAGCCTTTGTTCCCGTTCGGCCACGGCCTGTCCTACACCGAGTTTGCCTTCTCGGACCTGGCCGCCAGCGTCAAGGACGGCGTGCTGCGGGCGTCGTTCACGGTGAAGAATACGGGCAAGGTGACGGGCAAGCAGGTGGCCCAGGTCTACGTGTCGCCGTTGAAGGTCCGCTGGGAAGCGCCCAAGCGCTTGGCAGGCTTCCAGAAGGTCGAGCTGCAGCCGGGGGCGGTCGTCAAGGCTGCCGTCACGGTCGATCCGCGCTTGCTGGCGGTCTATGACTCGGCATCGAAGACCTGGAAGGTCGCCAAGGGCGACTACAAGCTCACCCTGGCGTCCAGCGCTGCCGACGACAAGGCCGTCAGCACCGTGGTTCATCTGGAGGCCGCCGTCTACGATGTGAACGGCAAGCGCTCCCGCTAAATCATTACCACCAAAGGCTGTAGATCGTCGTCAACGCGACGGCGATCACAGCCGAACCCAAGGCAAAAGCGCCATCAACGCGGAACAGCGAAGTATCGATGTGCATGTGCTTCGATAAGCTGTCGCGCTTGACGTCGGCCATTTTGCTGATCGCGACCATGCCGGCCACCACCACCCAGAACACGATGAACATGCGGTCGAGGAAGGGGATCTCGGCCAGGCCGCTGGCGGTGACCTTGGCAAAGCCGATCGGCACCAGGAACGACAGGTCCATCATCGTCGGCAGGAACTTCAACACGATCGAACCGACCAGGCCGCCCAAGGTGGCGAACATGGCGGCGCCGGCCGTGGTCTTTTTCCAGAAGAAACCCAGCAGGAACATGGCCAGGATGCCGGGCGAGACAAAGCCGGTGTATTCCTGGATGTACTGGAAGCCGCCTTTCTTGTCGATGCCCAGCATCGGCGCGATCAGCACGGCCAGCGCCATCGCCACCACCACGCTGACGCGGCCGATCCACACCATGCGCTGTTCGCTGGCCTGCTTGTTGAAGGCCTTGTTGTAGATGTCGAGCGTGAAGATGGTGGCGATGCTGTTGGCTTTGCCGGCCAGCGAGGCCACCACCGCCGCCGTCAGCGCGGCGAAGGCGATGCCCTTCAGGCCCGATGGCAGCAGGTTGAGCAGGATAGGGTAGGCGCGGTCGGGATTGACTTCGCCGCCCACCTTCATGGCGTCGCCCAGCGCGCCGGATTTGTCGAGCGCATAGGCGGCGATGCCAGGCAGCACCACGATCACCGGCATCAGCAGCTTCAGGAAGGCCGCGAACAGCAAGCCCTTGCGCGCGGTCGGCAGGTCGGCGCCCAGGGCGCGCTGGGTGATGTACTGGTTGCAGCCCCAATAGTTCAGGTTGACGATCCACATGCCGCCCAGCAGCACCGACAGGCCGGGCAGGTCCATGTAGTTGGGATTGTCGCGCGTGAGCACCATGTCGAAGTGGTCGCGGGTATGGCCGTACAGTTCGGACAGGCCCGCCAGCGCGCCTTGCTTGTGCGCCAGCGCGGCCACCATGTCGAGCGCCAGCCAGGTCGTGACCAGGCCGCCGACCACCAGGCAGGTGACCTGCACCACATCGGTGTAGCCGATCACCTTCATGCCGCCCAGCGTGATGACCGCCGCGAACAGCGCCAGGAACAGCATGCACGGCAGCAGGGCGATGCCCGACAGGCTGCTGATCGCCAGCGCGCCCAGGTAGAGGATGGAGGTCAGGTTGACCACTACGTACAGGCCCAGCCAGAACAGCGCCATCGTGGTCGCCACGGCCTTGCCGTAGCGCTGTTCGAGGAACTGCGGCATCGTGTAGATGCGGTTCTTCAGGTAGACCGGCATGAAGAACACGGCCACGATCACCAGCGTGGCGGCGGCCATCAGTTCATAGACGGCGATCGCCATGCCGATGCGGTAGCCGGAGCCGCTCATGCCGATGAACTGCTCGGCCGAGATGTTGGAGGCGATCAGCGATGCGCCGATGGCCCACCAGGTCAGCGACCCTTCGGCCAGGAAGTAGTCATGCGAGGCTTTGCCGGAGCCGCCTTGCTTGCGGCGGTAAACCCAGATGCCATAGCCGGCGACCAGGACGAAATAAACGAGAAAGACGGTGACGTCCAACGTGGAAAAAGTGCTCATGCAGCGCTCGAAATGTAAGGTTTGTCTCCGGATGGACGGCCTTGTTGCGACCGTTCCCTGTTTGCTCAATCTGCCAAGTGAAAATCTTAGGCGATTTGAGCCGGAAAACGCCAATACGACTTTTGCAATCAGCTATATCGTTTGGGTAAGGCACCACTTCGAGGCGCTGCTTATTGCCCGGCTAATCAGGCGCGGCGGCGGCGCGCGATCGCGCCGATCAACAGCAAACCGCCCGCCAGCATGGCGTACGACGACGGTTCCGGCACGGCGCTCACCGAGAATTTGATGTTGTCGATGCCGACGTTGTAGGCGCTGTCATGCCACAGGATGCTCAGGCCGCTGGCCGACGAGACGTTCGGGATCAGGGTGGTGGCCGAGTTGCCGGTCGGGATAATGCCGTCAAAGCTGAACAACACCGCGCCGCCGATGGCCGACACCGTCAGCGAGGTGGTGTGCGCGCCGCCATAGGTGCCCAGGTCGAAACTCGACAGGCTCACCAACTGGCCGGCTTGCTGCGGCAGCAGATCGATGCGGGCGGCCGAATGGGCGTCGCTGGTGCCGGCCCACAGCACGCCGTGCAGGGCGTTGTAGCCGGTGCTCCACCAATTGAGCGTGCCGGCGCCGGTATAGGGCGCGGCGTATTGCACATCGACCACGCCGGCCACGTCGCCGTAATCCTGCCCGATGCTGCCATTGCCGTTGGAGCAATCCTGGTGCGCGCCGTAGCCGCTGCCGTTGGCGGTGCAGATTTTCGGGCCGTCGAAGTCGAGCGTGTAGTTGCCTGCGTGGGCGCTGCCGGCCAGCGCCAATGCGACGCCCAGGACGAGAGATGCTGTTTTCATGTCGCTTGCCTTTCGGAAATTTATTAAAAATAAAACATGTACTATACAATAAGTGTCAGTTCGACACCGTATCCATCAGGAGAAATATGAAAGTATTAGCATTCGCAGCAAGCAACAGCAGCAAGTCGATCAACAAGAAATTGGCGAGCTACGCCGCCGGCCTGGTGGCCGGCGCCGAGGTCGACCTGCTGGATTTAAACGATTATGAAATGCCGCTGTTCAGCGTCGACAGGGAAGCGGCCATCGGCCACCCGGCACTGGCCAAGGCCTTCCTGCAAAAAATCGCGGCCTGCGATGCCATGATCATCTCGTTTGCCGAACACAACGGCTCGTACAGCGCGGCCTTTAAAAACCTGTTCGACTGGTGCTCGCGGATCGAACCCAAGGTGTTTCAGAACAAGCCCATGGTCCTGCTGTCCACCTCGCCGGGGGCCCGTGGCGGCGCCTCCGTGCTGGCCGCCGCGACCGGCTCCGCGCCATTTCTCGGCGGCCACGTCAAAGCCAGCCTCGCCATTCCCAGTTTCCATGACAACTACGATCTGGAGCGAGGCGTGCTCAAGCACGAGGAACTGAATGCCAAGCTGGTCAACGCTGTGGCGCTGCTGACGGAAGCGGCGCCCGTTCTGTAGTCCTGTGCCCGAGATAGGGCAGCAGGCTGATCAGTGCAAGCACGGCCAGCGCGACGCCGACCCATAGTGGCGAGCGCAGGCCGTAGCCGGCGGCTATCCCCAGCCCGCCGATCCACGACCCGGCGCCCAGGCCGATGTTGATGACCGAAGTGTGGATGGTGTTGACCAGCGGCCCCGGGTGCGCGGTCCGCATCACCCGCGCGATGATGGCGGGATTCATCGACATGCCGACCAGGCCGGTCACCACCAGCAAAACTACGCTGATCGTCTGGTCCTGCGCGAAGACGGCGAACAGCGCCAGGCTGACGGCCAGGATCAGCATGCCCCCGACCATGAGTGGGATGGTGTACTGGTCCGCAAAGCGCCCCACCACGCCATTGCCGACCACGTTGGCGATGCCGTACACGCCCAGCAACCAGGGTATCGAGGAGGGCGGGAAGCCGGTCACCTCGATCAGGATGGGCGCGAAGTAGCTGAAGGCGGCGAAGATCGCACCGATGATCAGGCCGCTGCTGGCGAAGGCCGTCCACAGATGGGGATTGCGGAACTCCTTCAGTTCGCTGCCCAGGCTGACAGCCTGGGATGCCTTGGAGCGCGGCACCAGCAGCGTGACCAGCACCATGCACAGCACCGTCAACACCACCACCAGCCAGAAGCTGGCGCGCCAGCCCAGATGCTGGTCGATCAGCGTGGCCATCGGCAGGCCGACCACCGAAGCGAGCATGAGGCCGCCGATCACGACGGCGGCGGCGCGCCCGCGCGCGTGGACGCCGACCGCGTCGGCACAGATCGCCAGCGATACGCCGAAGCAGGCCGAGGCGGCCACGCCGGTGGCCAGCCGCGCGTAGGCCATGATGTCGTAGCTGGTGGCCGAGGCGGCGATGGATTGGGCGATCACATACAGGCTCAGCAACCCAAGCAAGCCTTCTTTTTTGGTGATGCGCAGCTTGAGCATGGCGACGGTGATCAGCGGTCCGCCGACCACCATGCCGATGGCGTAGAGCGAGATCAGGTAGCCGATCCGCGTCACCGGCTCGCCCAGGGCCAGCGCCAGCGACGGCATCATGCCCGCCACCATGAATTCGGACGTGGTCAACGAGAAGATCGTCAAGCCGAGTATATAGACAAGCAAGGGCATACAGGTTTCCTTCGAAAATAATGGCTAAGACTGGGCGGGGATGAAAATGCTGTCCGCAATGTCGGCGCTTGAAAAGTTTGGAAAATCGCGCACCGACAGATGCTGCGGGTCGTTGCCGGTGACCATGCGCAGCAGTTGGTTGCCGCCGGCTTGCAGGTAGAAGACCGAACGGGCCTTGCCCGGCCGTTCGATCACCCAGGCGTCGGCCTGATGGCCCAGCACGGCGTGGCGGCCGTCGTGCAAGGCCGCGCCGTCGCGCAGGACGGCCTGCGGCAGGAACAGTTCGCGGAACGGCGCCACCTCGTCGGGCAGCGCCGTTTCCTGCAATTGCACGCCTTGCCGGGCATACGCCACTTTTTGCTTGCGGCTGCGCTCGCGTCCGGCGTCGCCGATTTCCGACATCCACAGCCGGTGTCCGGTTTCCCGTTCCGACCAGGGATTGAACAGGCCGTCGATGCGGCAGATATTGCGGTCATAGTCGAACCAGCAATAGCCGGAGGTGACCTCGTCGTCCTCCCGCATCGGCGACCAGTAGGAGATGTAGGCGCTGCTCCATTGCGGCGGCAGCAGCGGCGGCGTGGCGTAGGTCGGCATGGCGGCTCCTTATCGACCGAGGGCGTAGCCCAGCGTGGACATCAGCGCATCCTGCAACGGCGGCAAGTCCTTGCGGCGGGCGTCGAAGCTGATGGTCAGTTCGGCGTTGCTCAGTCCGATACGGTCGCTGACGGTTTCGAACCAGTGGCGGCTGCTGTCGGCATGGTCCTTGAACAGCCGCACCAGCGGCACGGCGCGGGCGTTGAAGTTGGCCAGGGCGGCGGCGGTGTCGGCCTCGGCGCTCAGGGTTTTGGCCAGCAGCAGCGCCACCGTCACCGCCATGGTGGTGCCGTGGCCGATCGAGAAGTGGCCGGACTGCAGCGCGTCGCCGATCAGCACGAACTTGCCGTCGCTGGCCTGCTCGCGGCTGAGCGTCATGAAGTTGCGCCAGCCCTGGCCCGGCTGGCTGACCAGGCCGTGATCGCCCAGTTCCGCCTTGAAGGTCTGGGCGATATAGGCGGCGACCTCGCTGTCGCTGCGGTCCTCCAGCCCGGCGCGGGCATAGCTATGCTCGCTGCACTCGACGATGAAGGTGCTCATCGTGTCCGAGTATTTATAGGCGTGGCCGATGAAGATGCCTTGCTCGTTGCTGCGGAAGACCAGGTTCATCTGGTCGAACAGCTGGGTGGTGCCGTACCAGATGTATTTGTTGCGGCCGAACTCGACCTGCGCCGCCAGCGCCTGCGGCAACTCCAGCGATTTGTGGTTGACGCCGTTGGACACCACCACCAGGTCGTACTCGGCTTCCAGCTGTTCCTTGCTGGCCAGCGGCGTCTGGTACTGGATCGCGATGCCGGCCGCCACGCATTTGGCGCGCAGCGCCTGCACCAGGGCCTGGCGTCCGACGCCGCACAGCGTGATGCCGGTGCTCATCAGATTGGGCTGGTCGTGATGCACCAGCTTGAACTCTTCCAGGAACTGCGGATTGAGCAGTTCCGGCTGCGCCAGGTAGGACAGCGGATTGGCCGGGTGGCGCGGCGGCCGTCCCGGCAGCACCACGCCCCAGCCCAGCACTTCTTCCTGGGTATTCTTTTCCGCGATGCTGATGTCCCAGCCCGGTTGGGCTTGCTTCATCTGACTGGCGAAAATCAGTCCTGCGGGTCCGGCGCCGATAACGAGAATCTTCATTAATTTACCCTTCCAAGTTTGTACCAAACGTTTTGTTTCTTCTGGATTTGTTGCAACTCATCGTAGGGAACCGATGTGAAGTACAGTTTCTCCGCCATGTCGGGCGGATAAACACGGGGGAATTTCTTGTGCATGTAGCGGGTGTACCGGGTTTGCAGGAAGAAAATCAGATTCGGGTTGCTCAGCGCGTCGTAGTTGGCGATCGCCATATCCTGCATGGCGTCGGCCTGCACCTTGCGCTGGCGGGTGAACTCGGCCAGCACCTGGGGCATGGCGTCGGGCTGGCGGTCCAGCAGGGTGGCGAACACGTGCACATCCTCCAGCGCCATGTTCATGCCCTGGCCGAGGAAGGGCGCGGTGGCGTGCGCCGAGTCGCCGATCAGCAGCACATTGCCCTTGTAGTGGAAGGTGTTGGAGCGAACGTTGATCAGGTCGTTGCTGGGCAGGGCGATGAACTGGTCCAGCAGTTCCTGGCGGCTGGCCGGCGGCAGGCTGCCGAAGTAGCGGCTGAAGAACGCCGCCATCGCTTCGCGGTTGTGCGTGGCCAGGCTGGGCGTGCCGGTGTAGGGCAGGCAGATGGCGAAGCTGATGCTGCCGTCCGGGATGGTGGCGGCGCGGCCGGCGAACAGGCCCTTGGAATCCATGCCGAAGAAGTACAGCAGGTCCTTGCGGAAGCCCAGCTTGGCGGCGTTCGGCAGCACCAGGGTCTTGTAGCCGTGGCGGAAGAAGGTCTGCTTGAACTCGAAACGGCGCATGCCGCTTTGCATGGCGCGCCGCACCGCCGAGTGGGCGCCGTCGGCGCCGATGATCAGGTCGCCTTGCAGGTGTTGCAGGTCGCCCTTGCTGTCCTGGATCAGCACGGATTTCCGGTCGAGGTCGACATCCAGGCATTTATGTTCGAAGTAGTACTTCACTTCTTGCTTGACGGCGTGCCGGTTCAACAGCCGCTGGAAGGCGGTGCGGTCCAGCGACAGCGGGAACAGGCCTTCGAGCGGGGTCAGCTCGCGCACCTTGAAGTCGCCGCGCACGGAGAACGCCATGCCGATGATGGGTTCGCCGCACTGGTCCAGCTCCTGCTTGCTGATGCCGGCCCCCAGCACCGCCTTGATGCCGCGCACGGTCATGCTGACGCCGATCGCGCGCGAGCCGATCGGATCGGCGCTGGCTGCGTTGGGGCCCAGGGGATCGGCGCGCTTTTCGATGACATGGACGTCGTGCCCCCGTCGCGCCATGTAGATGGCGGTCAGGCTGCCCGCCAGGCCGCCGCCGACGATGATGATCTTGTTCATTTAAGCCTCTCTAGACATCTTTCCCCGAGATAAATCGGTTAATTGCTGATTAAAAAACTCCAACATGTCGATCTGCGCCTGGCCGACCACGCCGGCCTCCAGGCTGCGGCCGTACTGCGCCAGCGCCAGGCATTTCTGCGCCAGCTGTTCGCAACCCAGGCTGTAGTCGCCGCTGATGGCGGCGCCCGCCGGCTCCGGCACCGGCGGCCCGGCGTTGCGGCCGGGCAGGCCGGACGGCATGTTCATCAGCGCCGCCGACAAGGGCCGCAACAAGCCGGTCATGAAGTCGATGGCGGCGTTCATCAGGCGTGAACGGCGCAGGCTGCCCAGCGGCTGTTGCGCGAAATGGAGGGCCATCAGCCCGAAGGTCAGCTCATGGCAGCCTTGATACAGCTGCATCAGCGAGCGGGCGTTGGTGTCGGTCACCACGGTGCAGTCGGCGCGCGCCGCCAGCACCGGGTTCTTCAGCGACGGCAGGGCCGGTTCGAACGGTTTTTCGCGCGACGAAAAACGGCCGCCCAGCGCGCGCAGCCGGTGGAAGTGCGACACCTCGAAATGCGGCGAATCGACCGCCACGCCTTCGCCCTGCTCGGTGACGAAGTCGATCGCGAACAGCGCGCTGGCGCGGTCGCCGACCTCCATCTGGTAGCCGGGATAGGCGCGGTTGGTCAGCTCCTTGAGGAACAGGTGGTGCTCGCCGCCGCGCTTGCCGCCGTTGGCGTCGAACAGCTCGGGCAGGTCGGCCAGGGCCTGGCGGATGGCGCGGTAGAAGGTGGCGATGGACTTGCCCGGCGTCGGCAGGTAGTCGGGCCACTCGAAGCGCACGAACCTGGCCAGCACGTGCTCGGAGAATGGTTCGAAGGAAAACTCCGTGTCCAGGCCGAAGCGCTCGCGCGCCTGCCGGCCCAGCAGCGGCACGCCGGCGTAGAAGGGCTCGCCCAGCGCCATCAGCACATTGTTGATCAACAGGTAGTGGATCATCTCCTCATGGGCGATCTCCAGCAGCGCGCCGCGCGCGCCGCTGTTGCGGCGCCGGTCGGCGTCGCCGCAGGCCAGCTCCAGCTCGTCCGCCTGCCAGCGGCCGGCCTCGACCAGCTTCTGGCCCTGTTCATAGTTGGGGATGCTGTAGGCGGCGTACAGGTACTGCATCATCAGCGACAGTTCCAGGTCGACCGCCGTTTTCAGTTCGTCGATCAAGGCTTCCTTGCTGCGGATGACATGCGGCGCCGGCTCCGGCGGCGCGGCGGTCTTGGCGGCGGCTTCGACCTGGGTCAGGTATTTCAGGAACAGCCGCGATTTCGGCAGCGACAGTTCGCGCGTGCTCGGCATGTAGTAGCTTTTGTCGCGGTTGTGCGGATCGCACATCTGCCACATCAGGCGCGAATAGGTCTCGCACTTGCAATGGTCCGCCAGGCTGAACACCTTGTCCGCCATGAAGGGATAGACCAGCTCGTAGTAGCTCATCACGTGGCGGTAGAGGAAGGCATAGTCGACCTGTTCGGCCGGTACCTCGTCCAGATGCCAGTCGTCGGGCAGCACGCGGGCGCCGAGGTGTTGGGCTTGCCGTCCCTCGCCCAGCAGGATGCGGGTGGCGCCGGCAGCGCGGCCGGTGACGGTCAGCTCGCTGTAGCCCGCTCCCAGCGCCGAAGCTTGCAGCTCCAGCGCCAGCAGCTCGCCGTGCTCGGCCTGCGCGGCCAGCGCCGGATGCGTCTTCAACTCGCCACGGTAACGGCTTTGCAGCGTGATCGTCTGCGGGTAGTCCTGTTGCTGTTGCCGGTTGGGCGCTTCCAGATACAGCTGGTTGCTGTCGGACTGGTGCACCCAATCGGCTTCGTCCCATTGCGCCTGCGCGCTGCCCAGGATGAGCGAATCGGCGGCCGCGCCGGCGTGCAGCAGCGGCACGTCGAGCACGCCATGATGGCGCCAGTGATCCAGATAGAGTTGCTGGGGGATGCGGGCAACCAGCACGCCATCGGCGTTGTGCAGCAGCAGGTCGCCCAGCGCCGCCTTGCCGCCCAGCGCATGGGTCGGATGTTGCTCGGACACGGGGCCGGCCGCGCGGGTGGTGAACGGAATCGCGGTCGGCATATTGAGCGAGACCCGCTCCCCCTCCACCTTGACCAGCACCGGCCCCAGGCTGGCCTGGCGCGGCAGCAGCAGGCGGCCGGCCGGATAGGTGGCCAGCTCGTCCCGGCGCCACAGGCCGATGCTGCCGGCCAGGTCGTAGAACACCGGCGAGTCCGGCTTTTGCGGCGTCGACATATTGAACAGGGCGTACTGGATCGTCAGCCCCAGCACATCGTCGCCGGCCAGCGCCTGTTGCAGCGCGCGCATGCTGGCCGGCAGCGGCGTGTCCGGATTGAAGAGGAAATGCGGATCCTGCTTCGCCACCGAAAACTGGAACAGCCTGGAGCGGCCGAACTCTTCGTCCAGGAAATGGCCGTTGCGTTCGGTGATGTGGCCGCTGCCCAGCCAGCGCACCGAATGCGCCTGCGCGATGTCGGCGCTGAACAGGGCCGGCGTGTTGGCGCTCGCCTGCATGCCGCTCAGCGTGAACTGGCCGGCGTAGATCAGCGTGGTGTCCGGCTGGGCGGGGTTGTTGTCGACCCAGCGGGCGCGGTTAAACGTGGTGCGCAGATAGTCGTTGTAGTGGCCCCACAGGGCCAGCCTGGCGCCGACCAGCGTGTCCTCGGTATCGACCTCCCCGTGCCGCAGCTGGACGCCGGTGATCCTGGCGTTTTCCCAGGAAAAGTGGTTGTTGCCGCAGGCGTTGTAGCCGGCGGCCTGGCTGAACACGCCTTCCGGATCCGGCTTGCCGGCGGCATTGAAGCGCGGCGCGAGCTGCTTCAGGTGCTGGTGGAAGTCGGACGGAGGACGGTCCAGGTCGAAAGGTTCACCCGCCATCGAGATCGTGTTGGTGGCGATATCGATGTGGCCGTGCGTGTTGCGATTGGCGGTCGGCACATTGGCGCGAGCGAAACCCCGAAAATGGAAGCGCGGAAAATCAAGTAAACTCATACGCCCTCGGTGGCGGAGGTGGCGAACGCCTGGGCGTCGTTCGATGCCTCGGTCTGTTGGCTCAGCCTTTCGAGCAGCAGCTGGCTGGCGTGGCGTGCGCTGATCAGGCTGCCTTCCATCCAACCGCAATGCGAGGTGTAGGCATCCGAGCAGGCGATGATGCCGTCCTGGTGCAGCAGGGCGGCGGGGTGGTCGGCGTCGGTGTCCATGCAGAACTCGACGCCGTGCGGCCAATGCTTGTAAAAATGCCCCTTGATCGGCGGCAGCGGCTGGCCGTTGAGCGGCAACACTTCTTCCAGGTGGCGGCGGACATGTTCCAGATAGACGTCCTCGCCTTGCGTCAGACAGTCCCGCCAATAGGTCGCGCTGTGGCTGTCGGTGTAGAACAGCAGGTATTTGTCGCCCTTGAAGTAGATTTTCCGCAGCGGATTCTCGGCCATCAGCACCTTGTCGGTCAGTCCCAGCGCTTGCCACCAGGCCGTGTCGAAGGTCAGGAAGCCTTTGAACAGGGGCAGGGAATCGTACTGGAACGGACTCCAGCCGGAGCGCAGGTCCAGGTTCAGGCGCGCCATCGCGGTGGGCGGGACGGCCATGACCAGATGGCGCGCCCGGTGCACCCGCCGTTCGCCCATGTGGTTGAAGGCCAGCACATGGTCGGCGCCGGATTTCTCGACCGACAGCAGGCGATGGCCCAGCTCGAACTTCACCCCGCCGGCCTGCGCCTGGCCTTGCAGCTGGCTCAGCAGCTGGCCGTAGCCGTCGGTGGCGTACAGCCATTGGTTGGCGGCGTTCTCGGTGATGCTTTGGGTCTCAGGATGCTTTTTGATGATGTCGTAGGCCATCGCCGGCGAGACGATCGGCAGCAGCAAGGCGTCGTAGCCGGTGGCCTTGATGATGCGGGTGGCTTCGGCGGCGCCCAGGTAGTGGCTGACGAACTGCAGGAACGAGTCCTGTGGATGTTCTTTGACCATAGTACTCAGGCTCAGCAGGGTGGCCTTCAGTTGCTCCTGCGCGCGCTCGTGAAATACCGCCTCGGTGAACGGGTAGACCGCATGCGGCAGTTCGCTGCCCTGCATCAGTTGCTGGAAGTTCGGATGCAGCTGGGGCGAATAGCGGGCGGCGCCCAGTTCGGCGACTTCCTCGCCATTGATCTTGCGCGACTGGATACGACCGCCCACTGCGGCATCCATATCGAACACCCGGATGCGCAGATGCTTGCTGATGGCGGCGCCGATCAGACGGGTGGCGCAAGTCAAGCCGCCGATGCCGGCACCGATGATGCAAATGTCAGAATAATTGGTCATTCAGAATTCCCTATTGGTGAATCCTGAGCCACTAACCCAAATGTCCCCCCGTGTGCTGGTATGGCGGGAGGTGCAGCGTGCCGCCCCTGTTTAGGGCATTACTGGCGTGGTTCAAGAGTGATATCGATTGGGCGAACTCACTTGCATGTCCCTAGTTGCTTATTATTAAATATTGCGCAAACAATATCTTAGGCAACCGCAAAACGGCTTGATAAATCTCAAGCCTGGTTCGTCTGACGAAAAATGGCGGGAAGTCGGCGCGGGCGCGCCTCTGTTGTTGCGGAAACACCAGCGCATGATGGTCATCGTCAGCGCCGACTGTACAAGCGCGCCTCAACCTGCCAACATGTTTTACTAGAGCAATTATTCGAGTGGCGAGAGGCATATGGCAATAATGAATACACGGCGACCGGCGCCGCTATACCTCCCCATGCTTTGCGGTTTGCTCGCGTTCAACCCTGGCGCCGCCACCGCCTCGGCCGGCGACGATCCGCAGGACCTGACCGCGTTGCCGCTGGAACAGCTGATGTCGCTGGAAGTGTTCAGCGCGTCGAAGTTCGTGCAGCGCGCCAGCGAGGCGCCGTCCAGCGTCACCGTGATCACCGCCGCCGATATCCGCGCCTATGGCTGGCGCAGCCTGGCCGATGTGCTGCGCAGCGTGCGCGGCGTCTACGCCAGCTACGACCGCAACTACAGCTACGTCGGCGCGCGCGGCTTCCTGCGGCCGGGCGACTACAACACCCGCTTCCTGCTGCAGATCGACGGCAACCGCATCAACGACGCGGTGTTCGATTCGGCGCCGATGGGCGGCGAGTTCCCGCTCGACCTGGAGCTGGTCGAGCGCATCGAGTACGTCCCCGGTCCCGGGTCGTCGGTGTACGGCGCCAACGCCTTCTTCGGCGTGATCAACGTCATCACGCGCCGCCCGCGCGACGTCGAGGGCAGCGCGCTGGCGCTGGCCGGCGGCCAGGACGGCGCCCGCCGCGGCCACGCCAGCCAGGCCTGGACCGACGGTTTCGGCACCGACTGGCTGCTGGCCGCCAGCCGCTACAAGACCGATGGCCGCGACCAGTTCTACGCCGCCTACGCGCAGGACGGCGTCAGCGACGGCGTGGCGCGCGGCCTCGATTATGAAAGCGGCCACCGCCTGTTCGCCAAGGCCATCCACGGCGCCTTGACCGCCACCCTGATCCACGGGGAGCGCGACAAGGGTGTGCCGACCGCCTCCTACAGCCAGCGCTTCAACGATCCGCGCTCGCGCACGGTGGACACGCAAAACTACGCCGACCTGGGCTACCGCACGATGTTGACGCGGCAGGTCGAGATGAATGCGCGCGTCTATTGGGCGGAATATGGTTCGCTGGGCGCCTACGTCACGGACGATGCCGACGGCACCCTCAACCGCGACGTTTTCGCCAGCCGCTGGTGGGGCGCGGATCTGACGCTGCTGGCCAACCTGGGCGAGCACAAGCTGCTGGGCGGCCTGTCGTTCGAGGACGACTATCGGCAGCGCATGCTCAACTTCGACGAAGCGCCGTATGCGCTGTACCTGAACGAAAACCACAACGCCAACCGCTACGGCCTGTACCTGCAGGACCAGGTGGCGCTGACGCCGGCCCTGCTGCTGAACGCCGGCTTGCGCTACGACCGCCATGCCGCCACCGGCGGCGTGTTCAGCCCGCGCCTGGCGCTGGTGCACCGGTGGAACGACGCGACCACCGTCAAGGCCATGTACGGCAACGCCTACCGCGCGCCCAATAGTTACGAGCTGTATTACAGTGCGCCCGGCGAGGGCGGCCAACTGGCCAATCCCACGCTGGGCCGCGAGCGCATCGTCAGCGCCGAGCTGGCGCTGGTGCGCCAGCTGCCCGGCAATCGCCGCGTGACGGTATCGGCTTTCCGCAACGTGGTGTCGGCGCTGATCACGCAAGTGGAGCAGGGCGGCTTGCCGATCTTCGTCAACGCCGGGCGCGCCGTGGCGCGCGGGGTGGAATTCGAATACGAGCAAAACTGGAGCAACGCGGCGCGGCTGAAGGCCAGTTACAGCTGGCAGCGCACGCGCCAGGACGGCGGCGACGGCGAGGGTGGCAACGTCAACACGCCCGGCCAGCTGGCCAAGCTGAACCTGACTGTGCCGCTGCACGGCGCATGGCGCGCCGGCGCCGAGGCCCAGTACGTGGGCCGGCGCAGCATGATCCAGGGCGGCAGCAGCGGCGCCTTCCTGCTGGCCAACCTGAACCTGTATTCGCACCGGCTGGCGCCGCACGCCGACTTGGCGCTGACCGCCTACAACCTGTTCAACCGCCGCTATGCCGATCCGGCTTCGGTGGAGCACCTGCAAGACGCGATCCGGCAGGACGGCCGGCGGCTGCAACTGAAACTGATATTGGATTATTGAGATGCCGATGGTGCGTGCCATAGCCGTGTGGTTTTCCACCTTGCCGTTTGCCCTGCTGCTGGGCGGGTGGAGCGCCGCCGCGCGCGCGGAAAGCGCGGTGCCGGAGTACCAGCTCAAGGCGGCCTTCGTGTTCAACTTCGCGGTGTTTGCTGAATGGCCGGCCGAGGCGCTGCCGCAGGCCAGTCCGCTGGTGCTGTGCGCGTACAGCGGCAACGGGCTGCTGGCGGCGCTGCAGGAACTGCGCGACAAGAGCGTCAACGGCCATCGGCTTGACGTGCGGGTGCTGGCCGCCGGCGCGGCGCCGCGCAACTGTCACCTGCTGGTGCTGGACCGCCAGGACCGCGACGCCTGGCCGCAGCTGCGGCAGGACCTGGCGGCGGGCGGCGCCAGCGTGCTGACCGTCGCCGACGACCGCCAGATCGCCCGCGCCGGCGTGATGCTGGCGCTGTTCATGGACGACAAGCGGGTGGTGTTCGACGCCGACCTCGGCGCCTTGCGCGCCGCCCATATGGTGCTGAGCTCCAAGCTGCTGCGCCTGGCCAGGAGCGTGCAATGACGCGCGCGCGGCCCCGGGTCGCCGACATGGGCGCGGACGTGGGCGCCCCGGCGGGGCCGCTCGGCAGCACGGTCGCCCGCAGCAATCTGCTGGTGGCCGGCGCCGCGCTCAGCGTGGCCGCCTTGCTGCTGGTGGTGTTCCAGTATTTTGTGCTGCGCGACGCGCTGCTCGACGACGTGCAGGTGCAGGCGCGCATCGTCGGCAGCAACAGCAGCGCCGCGCTGATGTTCGAGGACCAGCGCGCCGCCGCCGAAACGCTGGCCGGGCTGGCGCTGTCGCCGGTGGTGGAGAGCGCCGCCATCCTCGATCGGCGCAGCGTGCCGCTGGCCAGCTACCGGCGCGGCGGCGGCGCGCCGCCCACCGTCGACGACGCATTGTGGGCCGGGCGCCAGGTGTTTTCCGCCGGCGCGCTCGAAGTGCTGGAGCCGGTGTCCGCCAACGGCGCCGTGATCGGCAGCGTGGTCTTGCGCGCGACCCTGGCGCCGCTGTACCGCCGCCTGGCCGCGTTTGCCGCCTATACGCTGGCGGTGGCGCTGGCGTCGATGGCGCTGGCCTGGCTGCTGGTGTCGCGCATGCGCGCCACCGTGCGCGCGGCCGAGCGGCGCCTGAACTACCTGGCCCACGTCGACCCGGTGACGGCGCTGCCGAACCGCAACGCCTTCAACGAAAACCTCGACGCCTGCCTGAGCCGGGCCGACCGCCAGGCCAGCGCGGTCGGCCTGCTGCTGCTCGACCTGGACAACTTCAAGGTGGTCAACGACACGCTGGGCCACACCTGCGGCGACCTGCTGCTGCAGCTGGTGGCCCAGCGCCTGCTCGCGACGCTGCGCGCGCAGGACGTCATTTGCCGCATCGGCGGCGACGAATTCGTGGTCATCGTCGAGGCGGAGGACGCGGCCCGCGTCACGGCCGGCGTGGCGGACAAGATCCTGGGCGCGCTGGCGGCGCCGTTCCCGATCGAAGGCCAGCAGCTGTACGTCAGCGCCAGCATCGGCGTCGCCACCTATCCGGCGCATGGCGACAACGCCGAGTCGCTGATGCGCGGCGCCGACATGGCGATGTACCACGCCAAGCACCTGGGCAAGAACACCAGCCAGGTGTTCCACCAGGAGATGACGCTGCGCGCCAACAAGCGCCTGACGATGGAGGCCAGGCTGCGGCGCGCGCTGGACAACGATGAATTGATGCTGCACTACCAGCCGCAGATCGACACGCGCAGCGGCCGTATGATCGGCTTCGAGGTGCTGGCGCGCTGGACCTGTCCGGAACTGGGACCGGTCAGCCCGGCGGAGTTCATCCCGGTTGCCGAGGACAGCGGCGTGATCGTGCCGCTGGGGCGCTGGGTGTTGCAGACCGCCTGCCGCCAGGCCGCGCAGTGGCAGCGCGCGGGACTGCTGGAGGGCATCTCCCACGTGGCGGTCAACCTGTCGGCGCACCAGACCCGCGACAAGGATTTGATGGACGAGATCGAAGCGCTGCTGGAAGAGACCGGGCTGCCGGCGCACCTGCTGGAGCTGGAGCTGACCGAAAGCGCGATGATGGAAAACGTCGAGGCCAACCTGGCGCTGATGCAGCGCATCCAGGCGGCCGGCATCCATCTGTCGATCGACGATTTCGGCACCGGCTATTCGTCGATGGCCTACCTGAAGCGCTTCCCGATCGACCAGTTGAAGATCGACCGCAGCTTCGTCAGCGACGTGCCGGGCGACGGCGCGGCGATCGCCATCGCCATCATCGCGCTGGCGCACAGCCTGGGCCTGTCGGTGGTGGCGGAGGGCGTGGAGAACGCGCAGCAGGTCGAGTTCCTGCGCCAGGCCAACTGCGATGTCATGCAGGGCTATTATTTCTCGCGGCCGGTGCCGGCGCCCGAGCTGGAGTTGATGCTGCGGCGGGCGCTGTCGGCGGAACCGGTGCAATAGGCCGGCCTCACTCCTTGCGGATGTGCTCGGCGAGGAAGTCGATCAGCAGCCGTATGCCGGGCAGCAGGCCGCGGCGCGACGGAAACACCGCGTGGATGATGCCGCCCTTGGGCGCCCAGCCCGGCAGCACATCGACCAGCAGGCCTTGCTTGAGGTCGGCTTCGACCACCATCTCGGGCAGTTGCACGATGCCGGTGCCGTGCAAGGCCGCTTGCCGCAGGGCCGTCATGTCGTCGGTGACGTAGCGCGGGCGATGCCGGACCAGCATTTCGGCGCCGCCGGGGCCGAGCAACTGCCACGCGTGTTCGCGCATCGGTCCCCAATCCAGGCTGGGCAGGTCGGTCAGCGCGGCCGGATCGGCCGGCGTGGCGTGGGCGGCCAGCAGGCCGGGGCTGGCGACCAGGCGCTGCGGACTGCCGGACAGCACGCGCATCACCAGGTCGACGTTTTCCAGCGGCGGAAAGCGCACCCGCAAGGCCAGGTCCAGGCCTTCGCCCAGCACGTCGACGCGGCGGTTGGTGGCGTCCAGGTGCACCTGGACCTTGGGATACTCGGCCATGAAGCGCGCCACCAGGTCGCCGATCCGATAGTCGAGCAGGGCGGTGGGGCAGCTCATGCGGATCACGCCCTGCGGTTCGCTATGGACCCGCTGCATGACTTCGCGCGCCGCGTCGGCCTCCACCAGCACGCCCTGGCAGCGTTCGTAGAATTCCTGGCCCATGGCGGTGACCGAGAAGTGGCGTGTGGTCCGCTGCAGCAGGCGGACGTTGTGGGCCGCTTCCAGCGCCGCGATGCGGCGGCTGAGCTTGGACTTCGGCATGTTCAGCGCGCGGCCGGCCTGGGTAAAGCCTCCGTGATCGACCACTTTCACGAAGTAGAAAATATCGTTCAAATCCATCATCGTCCCAAATTAAGAACACTGATGGCATTTTATGTCACTTCCGGGAAGATTGTCTTGGGCCTATCATTCAAGCAATCTTGCGTTTAAGACACTTTAACGCAGGGGATATTTTCCACCCGCCCGACCAGGGCATCTTTTCAGAAGCAAGGAATTCATATGACCAGCGAAACCATCCGCGATCCAGCCCGCGACCATCTGCTCACGCCACAGAACAGCGCCTTCGTCGTCATCGACTACCAGCCGGTGCAGGTGAACTCGATAGCCTCGATGGACCGCCAACTGCTGATCAACAACATCGTCGGCGCCTCCAAGGCCGCCGTCGTCTACGGTTTGCCGATCATCCACTCGACCGTCAACGTCCAGACCGGCCTGAACAAACCACCGATTCCGCAGCTGCGCAAAGTGCTGGAAGGCTATCCGACCATCGACCGCACCACCATCAACTCGTGGGAAGACGTCGAGTTCCGCCAGGCGGTGGAAGCCACCGGCCGCAAGAAACTGATCATGACCGCGCTGTGGACCGAAGCCTGCCTGACCTTCCCGGCGCTCGACGCGCTGGCGGCCGGCTATGAAGTCTACGTGGTGGCCGACGCCGTCGGCGGCACCTCGCTGGCCGCGCACGAGATGGCCTTGCGCCGCATCGAGCAGGCCGGCGGCAAGCTGATCAGCACGGTGCAGCTGTTCTGCGAATTGCAGCGCGACTGGAAGCGCAGCGACACCGTGCCGGCCTTCATCGACCTGTTCGTCTCCACCGGCGGCACCGCCGGCATCCAGTTCTCCTACGACCGCGCGGAGTAAGCGCCCGGCCGTGTGCCCGTTGCCCGCCTACTGACGGGTGGCGGGCACGCGGGATTTCTGGCGCGCGCTGTCGATGCCGCGCACCAGCAGCTCGGTGTCGTGGGGCGGCTTGAGGAACTGGCGCAGTCCTTCATACATGGGCGCGACCAGGTCCGCCCTGGCGTCGCGATCGAAGAAATAGGTGAGTCCGGCCGCGCCGGCCAGGATCTCGCCGGTGGCCTCGCCCAGCAAGGTGGGCGGCGTGGCCGGGTCGGCCTGGACCGAAAAGGTCTGGTCGGCCTCGGCGATCTGGCGCAGCGCGCCGCTGTCCGCGAGGAAGGCCAGGAAGCGATGGCGGGCGTGGGTGTTCAGGCCCCTGGCCGGCAGCACCAGCACGTCGAGCGGCGCCTCCTCATATGCGGGCAGGTTGGGCGTGTAGTTCGGGAAGGCGAAGAATCCCATGTCGGCCGCTATCGCCGCCGGGAACTTGGCGGCGACAAAGCTGGCCGTCAGCACCATGCCGACATGATCGCGGTACAGATACGGCGGCACCCGGTCCGCTTCCTGCTCCATCGTCGCCTCCAGGAAGTAGCCCTTGCGCAGCAAGTCGCCCCAGGTGTCGAACACCTGGCGTACCCGGGCGTCGCCGAAGCTGGCGTCGCCGCGCAGCAGCTTGCGGTGGAAGTCGATGCCGTTGATGCGCAGGTTCAGGTAGTCGAACCAGGCGGCCGCCGGCCAGCCGCTCCTGGCGCCCACCGCCAGCGGCGTCACGCCCGCCGCCTGCAGGCGTTCGCAGGTTTGCAGGAACTCGCTCCAGCTGGCCGGCGGCCGCAAGCCCAGGCGCTCGAACAGCGACTTGCGGTACAAGAATCCCCAGGCGTAGTAGTACAGCGGAAAGCCATAGACCTCGCCGTCGATGCGCGTGCCTTCGATGGCGGCGGGCGCGAACTTCTTTTTCTTCAACTGCGTGACCAGCTCGCCATCGAGAGGGGACAGCAGCTTGTTTTTGGCGGCGTCGCGCAGGCGTTCGCCCGCGTACCAGAAGGCCAGGTCGGCGCGGCCGGTGGCCAGGCGCGCGTTGAAGTCCCGCTTGTATTGCTCCTGCGGGTAGCCGTGGTGTTCGACCTGGACGTCAGGATTGGCGGCGGCGAACTGGTTGATGATGCCCAGCCATGCGGTGCGCTGGGGACTGTTGGAGACCACGTAGTCGATCACCAGGTGTTCGGCGGTGGCGCACGCGGCGGACAGTCCCAGGCCGGCGCATAACAGGCCGCGCGCCAGCCAGCGCTGGAGACCGAAAGTGGAGCGTTTTGGGGTGATATGCATCATGCAAGTTTGTGCGGCAATGCACGGGCTGTCAATCCGTGATGGCCGCAGCAACGGGCGGATGCGGCGTCCGACCCAATTTCGTTCTGTCGTTTGGTGATTTTCATAATTGCGACCGGCGGGCCGAACTCGCAGAATGGTCGCACGCGTGCCGCTACGCGATAAAAAATAGATCAAACGGAGACAACAATGAGAGTCCAACCCCTGGCGGCGCTGCTTGCAGCGCTGTTGATGCCGCTCGCCGCTACGGCGGAAACCTACCACTGGGACTCGGTCGCCATCGGCGGCGGCGGTTTCGTTTCGGGCGTGATCGCCAGCAAGAGCGAGCGCGACGTGGTGTTCGTCCGCACCGACGTCGGCGGCGCCTACCGCTGGGATGCGGCGCAGTCGCGCTGGTCCGCGCTGACCGACTGGGTCGGCGAGGCCGATGTCGGCCTGATGGGCATCGAGTCGCTGGCCATCGATCCGCGCCGCGCGGCCAACGTCTATATGCTGGCCGGCACCAGCTACTTCAGCAACGGCAAGACCGTGATCCTGCGCTCCAGCGACTACGGCAAGACTTTCGCCGCGACCGACGTGACGGCGCAGTTCAAGGCCCACGGCAACGGCATGGGCCGCCAGAACGGCGAGAAGTTGCAGGTCGATCCAGGCTCGGGCAATGTGCTGTACGTCGGCACCCGCCGCAACGGCCTGTTCAAGAGCATCGATTCGGGCGCGACGTGGAATCATGTGGACGGCCTGGCCGTAAGCAGCACGCCCAACGACAACGGCGTCAGCTTCGTGCTGCTGGATCCGGCCAGCGTCAGCGGCGGCGTGGCGCAGCGCATCTTCGTCGGCGTCTCGCGCTACGGCTCGGTCGGACCCAATCTGTACTTCAGCGCCAACGGCGGCGCCAGCTTCGCACCGGTCAAGGGCGGCCCCGCCGCCGGCCTGATGCCGCAACGCGCGGTCATGTCGTCCAAGGGCAAGCTGTACATCACCTACGCCAACGGCGCCGGCCCCCATCCCGCCACCAACGAGCCGATGGACAACGGCCAGGTGTGGGAATACAACGCGGTCGGCGGCAACTGGGTCAACATCACGCCGGCCGGCGCGGCCCATCCCTACGGCGGCATCAGCGTCGATCCGGCCGATCCGAAACACCTGGTGGCGTCGACCATCAACACCTGGCTGCCGCAGGGCGCCAACAGCTACGGCGACCGCATCCTGACCTCCAGGGACGCCGGCCGCTCATGGACCGACGTGGTGGCGCGTGGTTTCGCGCTGGACCAGCGGGGCGTGGGCTGGATCGGCAACGGCCAGTCCATCCACTGGGCCGGTTCGGTGGAGTTCGATCCCTTCGACACCAGCAAGGTGTGGGTCGGCTCGGGCAACGGCCTGTTCAAGACCGGCGACATCGACGCCGCCACCACCAGCTGGGCCTTCGACGTGGCCGGCCTGGAGGAGACGGTGCCGTTCCAGGTCGAGAGCGTGCCGCAGGGGCCGCTGGTGTCGACGATCGGCGACTTCGACGGCTTCATCAACGCCGACGCCGGCCAGTACGGCGCGCAGCACACGCCGCAGATGGGCACCACCACCGGCCTGGCGATCGCCGCGCGGGACGGCCGCATCATGGCGCGCGCCGGCACCGCGATCTATTACAGCGTGGACGGCGGCGCCAGCTGGAACAAGGCGGCCGCGATGAACGGCGACCACGGCCAGCTGGCGCTGTCGGCCGACGGCTACGTCCTGCTGCACAGCCCGGCCAACTCGGCCACCAGCTATCGCTCGACCAACTTCGGCGCCAGCTGGACGGCGGTGGCCGGCCTGGGCGTGAGCAACGCGCGGCCGGTGGCCGACCCGGTCAACCCCAACAAGTTCTATGTCTACGACAACGGCAAGCTGCTGGCCAGCAGCGACGGCGGCGCGTCCTTTGCCGAGCAGGGCACGCTGGCGGCCGGCGGCTCGCCGCTGATCCGCGTGGCGCCGGGACAGGAGGGCGACATCTGGGTCTGCCTGAACGGCGGCGGCTTGACGCGCTCGACCGATTCCGGCGCCAGCTTCAGCAAGATCGCCAGCGTCAACCAGTGCGGCGCGGTCGGCTTCGGCAAGGCGGCGCCGGGGGCCGGCTATCCGACGCTCTACATGCAGGGCACGGTGGGCACGACCAGCGGCGTGCTGCGCTCCACCGACGCCGGCGCCAGCTGGGTACGGGTCAACGACGACGCCCGCCAGTTCGGCGGCCCCGGCAACGCCCGCATGGTCAACGGCGACATGAACATCTACGGCCAGGTCTACATGAGCACGGCGGGGCGCGGCATCGCCTACGGCAAGGCGATGGATGCGGGCGGCGAGGTGGCGGTGACGCCGGTGGCGGCCGGCCCGGGCACGCCCAACCAGCCGGTCAACCAGTGCAGCTATGTGGTGACGGCGGCCTGGCAGGGCGGCTACAACGCGGCGGTGCGCATCACCAACCACCGCAGCAGCGTGATCGAGGGCTGGTCGGTGAGCTGGACCTATAGCGACAACTCGGTGGTGCAGGGTTATTGGAACGCCGCCGTCGCCGGCGCCAGCCCGAGCTACACGGCCACGCCCAACCAGAGCTGGAACCACGACATCTATCCGGGCAGCACGGTCGAATTCGGCATGACGGTCAGCGGCGCGGCGATTCCCGTCGTCACCGGCGACGCCTGCAACTAAACAAGGAGCCACAATGAAAAAATTTCTGATCCGATTATTCGCCGGCGCCGGCCTGCTGCTGGCGGTGCAGGCGAGCGCGGGCGCGCTCAACTTCGACGACCTGCGGGCCGACGGCGACCTGACGCCGATGAGCAGTCCCTATGCAGGCCTCAGCTGGAGTAGCGACTGGTATCTGGGCGACACCAGCGTCGAAGGCTACGGCAACGGCGCCCATTCCGGCGCGCTGTTCGTCACCAACGGCTATGGCGTCGACGACCTTGGCGTCAGCAGCGCCGCCGGCTTCAACTTCGCCGGCGCCTGGTTCGCCGCGCCGGCCACCAACGGCGCCACCGCCAGCTGGATCAACCTCACGGCCTACGACGCGCACAACCACCTGATCGGCAGCACCGGCAAGGTCGCCATCGGCGGCAGCTACAGCTGGGTGGCGGCGAACTTCAACCACGTGGCCCGGCTGAACATCGCGCGCGACGACGGCTGGTTTGTCATGGACGACTTTACGCTGGCCAGCGCCGTGCCGGAGCCGGGCCGGGCGCTGCCGCTGGGTGTGGGCTTGTTGTTGCTGCTGGGCAGGGCGAAACCAGTTTCAACCAGAGCCTCGTCAACGTCGCAAAATAGCGCGCGGGGCCAATAGTGCGTGCCGTGCACGATTTGCTTCTGTTAAGATAAACCCATGCAGATCGAGCCACGGCCAAACACCACCACGGACCAGTCGATGCCAGCGATGGTCGAGGGGCGGCAGCGCGTCAACGGCGACGCCATCGATCCGCAAACCTTCTTCGACCATTGCCCGTATTTTGTGTTCACGGTGGGCATGGACGGCAGGGTGCTGGCGCTGAACCTGTACTGCCGCCAGCACCTGGGGGCCTACAAGCCGGGCGAGCCGGCGGCGCGCCTGTACACCGACTGGGCGGCGCTGGTGTTGCAGGATGCGGCGCTGGCGGCCGCGCAGGAAAGCGGCTACTGGCACGGCGAACTGGAACTGCTGGGCGCCGACGGCAGCTTCCATCCGGTGACCCAGTCGATCGAATTGCAACCTGCAACGGAGCACCGGCCGGACCGCTTCCTGTGCATGGCTTACGAGCTCAACGACTACGACGTCTATGAATCGCTGCTGCGCTTCAAGCGGCTGTTCGAGCACCATCCGCAGCCGATGTGGATCTACGACCTGCAAACGCTGCGCTTCCTGATGGTCAATGGCGCCGCCGTGGCGCATTACGGCTATACCGAGGCGCAATTCCTGCAGATGACGATCAAGGACATCCGTCCACCGGACCAGGTCGCGGCGCTGGAGCGCAACCTGGCCGCCGCGCCGGCCAGGGGCGCCGAGCGGGCCGGCGACTGGACCCACGTCAAGGCCGACGGCGGCCGCATCCAGGTGCAGATCTCCTCCCATTCGCTGGTGATCGCCGGCCGCCAGGCGCGCTTCGTGGTGGCCAACGACGTGACCGAGCAATTGCGCATGGCGGCCGAACTGCACGCCTCGCAAGAGCTCAAGCAGCTGGTCATCGACCACATCCCGCACCAGATCTTCTGGAAGGACCTGGACGGCAAATACTGCGGCTGCAACACCGTGTTCGCCGCCGCCGCCGGCCTGCAGGTGGTGGAGCAGGTGGTCGGCAAGACCGACGACGATTTCCCCTGGCGCCACAACGCCGAGACCATCCGCGCCGACGACCGCGGCATCGCCGCCACCGGCCAGGCCCGTTTCAACGACGAGGACCAGCTGCTGCGCGAGGACGGCCGCCTGCACTGGTACCTGATCAACAAGCTGCCGTTCCACGACCAGCGCGGCAACATCGTCGGCGTGCTCGGCACGATCGAGGACATCACCGACCGCAAGCAGGCGGAGCAGACCTTGCAGCTGCGCGGCCGCGCGCTGGAGGCCAGCGACAACGCGGTGGTGATCACCGCCCACGGCGCCAACGGCGACCTGATCGACTACATCAATCCCGCTTTCACGCGGCTGTTCGGCTACAGCGAGGCGGCGGCGGTGGGGCGCCGGCTGGACCTGCTGCTGGAGCAGGAAAACGCCGACCGCGACGCCTTGCTGGAAGCCCTGAGCGGCGTGCACGAGCTGACCATGATGCTGCGCATCGTCCATCGCGACGGCCACCTGCTGTGGGTGCGGCTGCATGTGGCGCCGGTGCCGGTGCCCAATGGCCCGCCCAGCCACCACGTGTGCGTGCTGACCGACATGACCGAGTCGATCAATTACCAGGTCCAGCTGGAGCACCAGGCCAACCACGATCCGCTGACCGGCCTGCCGAACCGGGCGCTGTTCGGCGACCGCATGGCGCAGGCGATCAGCTATGCGGAACGCTACGGCCATCACCTGTGGGTGGTGTTCATCGACCTGGACAACTTCAAGCTGGTCAACGACAGCCTGGGCCACCAGGCCGGCGACGAGCTGCTGTGCGCGGTCGGGATCCGCCTGCGCGCCTGCCTGGCCGACAGCGACACCGTGGCCCGCCTGGGCGGCGACGAATTCCTGCTGCTGCTGTCGGACACGCCGGAGTCGCCGGCCTCGGCCGTGTTGCAGCGGGTGCAGGAAACGGTGGCCTTGCCGATCGCCATCGCCGGCCAGGTGCTGACCGTCACCTGCAGCATCGGCGTCAGCGTCTACCCGCTCGACGGCGGCGAGCCGCACCAGTTGCTCAAGCATGCGGACATCGCCATGTACCGCGCCAAGGAGGGCGGCCGCAACCAGCTGCAATTCTACGAGGCGGCCATGCACAGCCGCATCACCGAGCGCGCCATGATCGAGGCCGAGCTGCGCCATGCGCTCGAGCGCGACGAACTGAGCCTGCACTACCAGCCCAAGGTCGACCTGCGCAACGGCGCCGTGGTCGGCATGGAGGCGTTGTTGCGCTGGTGCCATCCGAGCATGGGCATGGTGTCGCCGGCGCGCTTCATCGGCGTGGCCGAGGAGACCGGCCTGATCGTGGCGATCGGGCGCTGGGTGATGCGCACCGCCTGCTTCCAGAACATGGCGTGGCAGCAGGCCGGCCTGACGCCGCTGCGGGTGGCGGTCAATGTGTCGGCGCGCCAGTTCCGCGATCCGGGCCTGAGCCGGGAAGTGCAGGCGGCCCTGTCGGACAGCGGGCTCGACGCCCACTACCTGGAGCTGGAACTGACCGAGAGCCTGGTGATGCACAACGTCGACGGCGCGGTGGCGGTGGTGCGCGACCTCAAGCAGATGGGCATCGCGCTGTCGATCGACGATTTCGGCACCGGCTATTCCAGCCTGGCCTACCTGAGGCTGTTCCCGGTCGACTACCTGAAGATCGACCAGTCGTTTGTGCGCGAGATGCTGGTCGAACCCAAGGTGGCCGCCATCGTGCGCTCGGTGATCGCGCTGGGCCAGAGCCTGGGCTTCAAGGTCATCGCCGAGGGGGTGGAGACCGAAGCCCAGCTGGCCTATCTGCGGCGCTACCTGTGCGACGAGATACAGGGCTATTTGTTCAGCAAGCCGTTGCCGGCGCCGGACTTCGGCGAGCTGCTGCGCGCCGAGCGCGCGCTGGCCCTGCCGGCCGAGGAAACGCCGGGCGGGCAGCAGACCCTGTTGTTGCTGGACGACGAGTCCAGCATCCGTTCCGCGTTGACGCGCCTGCTGCGTCCCGACGGCTACCGCATCCTGCGCGCCAACACCGCCGAGGAAGCTTTCGATCTGCTGGCCAGCCACCAGGTGCAGGTGGTGATCAGCGACCAGCGCATGCCGGGCATGAACGGCACCGAGTTCCTCAGCCGCGTGAAGGACATCTACCCCGAGACGATACGCATCATCCTGTCGGGCTACACCGAGCTGGAGGCGGTGCTGAGCGCCATCAACCGCGGCGAGATTTACCGCTTCTACACCAAGCCCTGGGACGACCTGACGCTGCGCGAGAATATCCGCGACGCCTTCCGCTACCAGAAGATGATGTTCGGCAGGCCGCCTCAGCCGGAAAGCCAGGCCAGCAATGGTTAGAATTGGTGAGATTTCCGCCCGGTAAAGTAGGCATAATTACTAAGGCCAACAATGGTTTCAGGAGGCGACATGTCCGAGTTTGTCCCGCGTACACGCATCATGGTCGTGGACGATCAGGCTGCCCATCTGAAGGCGCTATGCGACATCCTCGGGCAACATGGGTTCGACGCGGCCGGCTTCGCCACCGGCGAACTGGCGCTGGACCACCTGCGCGAACACAGCTTCGACCTGCTGCTGACCGACATGATCATGCCCGGCATGAACGGGCTGACCCTGATCGAAGCGGCGCGCGCGCTCGATTCCACCATCGCCTGCATCATCATGACCGGCGAGGGCACGGTCGATACCGCCGTCAAGGCGATGAAGATCGGCGCCTTCGACTACATCATCAAACCGTTCAAGGCGGCGACCCTGGTGCCGGTGCTGGCGCGCGCGCTCGATTCGCGCCAGCTGCGCACGCAGAACCTCAGGCTGGAGGCGGCGCTGCGCGACCGCATCGACGAGCTGGGCCGGGTGAACCTGTTCCTGGAAACGGCGCGCAAGGAGGCCGAGCGCACCAACCGCGAGAAGTCGGCCTTCCTGTCGAACATGAGCCACGAGCTGCGCACGCCGCTCAACAGCATCCTCGGCTTCGCGCAGATCCTGGCCAGCGACAAATTCCCCAAGGCCGAGGGCGAACGCCAGCGCTTCTGCCAGAACATCGTCTCGTCCGGCCGCCACTTGCTGCAGCTGGTCAACGAGATGCTGGACCTGTCCAAGATCGAGGCCGGCAAGGTGACGCTGATGGTGGGCGCGGTGCTGCTGGACGAGGTGCTGCGCGAAGTGCAGGCCATCGTCGCGCCGCTGGCCGAGAAAAGGCTGATCGCGCTGACGATGCCGGCCGACTGCAAGCTCGAGCTGTGCGTCGACCGCATGCGGCTCAAGCAGATCCTGGTGAACCTGCTGTCGAACGCGATCAAGTACAACCATGTGCACGGCAGCGTCACGGTCCACTGCAGCGTGACGCGCGGCGGCCAGGCCTGCATCGCCGTCAGCGACAGCGGCATCGGCCTCAATCCCGAGCAGATCGAGGTGATCTTCCTGCCGTTCGGCCGCGCCGGCCGCGACGAGAGCGCCGAGGAAGGCACCGGCCTGGGCCTGACCATCACCAAGCGCCTGGTCGAAGCCATGCGCGGCAGCATCAGCGTGGAAAGCCGGCCCGGCGAGGGCAGCACCTTCCGCATCGAGTTGCCGCTGCAGAGCGGGGTGGCGGCCATGCCGGGCGCGCGCGTCCCCACCCAGCACGCCAGTTGAACCAGCCGTCCATGCCGGGAGTCCCTATGAAGCGTTGGTCCCTTACCGCCTGGTTGCTGCCAGCCCTGCTCGTGGTGCTGGCCGGGATCGGCATGTGGCAGCTGCTGCGGCCGGCCGCCGGGCCCGCGCCGGCGCCGACCGCGCTGGTGATCGCCACCAACACCGAATACGTGGGCGCCTGCCCGGTGATGGCGGCCCAGGCCCAGGGCTATTTCAGGGAGCGGCAGCTGGCGGTGACGCTGCAAGCCCACACCAGCGGCCGCAAGGCGCTGGAGGCGGTCACCTCGAACCTGGCCGACATGGCGACCGTGGCCGACATCCCGATCATGTTCTTCGCCATGGACGCCACGCCGATCCAGGTGATCAGCACCATCTTCCGCACCGGCCGCGACCACGGCCTGGTGGCGCGGCGCGACCGCGGCATCGCCCGGCCGGCCGACCTCAAAGGCAAGCGCATCGGCGTCACGCTGGGCACGTCCGGCCACTTCACGCTGGAGGTGTTCCTGAACCGCCAGCGCCTCGACACCCACGACGTGACGCTGGTGAACTATCCGCCCGACGGCCTGCAGCAGGCGATCACCGACGGCGCGGTGGACGCCGTCAGCGGCTGGGATCCCTTCCTGGGCGTGGCCGAGGAAAGCCTGGGCGCCAACGCCATCCGCTTCACCGGGGCCGACGTCTACGAGAGCATCTACAACATGGTGGCGCTGTCGCGCTACATCAAGCAGAACCCGCAGACCATGGTGCGGTTGCTGCAGGCGCTGGAGCAGGGCGAGCGGTTTTGCCGCGAACATCCGGCCGCCGGCGTGGCCTTCTTTCCCAAGCTGTCGGCCAGCGGCGCCAGCGCCATGCTGGCCGCGTGGCCGGCCCACCATTTCGGCCTGGAGCTCGACCAGAGCCTGCTGCTGGTGCTGGAGGACCAGTCGCGCTGGGCCATCAAGGGCGGGCTGACGGCCGCGCGCGACGTGCCCAATTTCCTCGACTACATTTATCTCGACGGGCTCAGGACGGTGAGCCCGACCGAAGTGACGATCATCTACTAGGGGCCGACGCGTGAAAATTTCCACCCGCCTCAAGCTGGCGCAAATCATCTGCATCGTGCTGCTGGCGATCATGGCGCTGGTGTTCGGCCGCAGCACGCAGCAGATGCGGCACGAGATCGCCAAGGCGGAAATCACCGGCGATGTGCTGCGCGGCGCCGCCGCGCTGCGCTATCTGTCGCTGGAATATGTGCAGCACCACCAGACCCGCACCAAGGCGCAATGGCTGCAACGGCACCAGTCGCTGCAAAAGATGATCGCCGACGACGGCGGCTTCGACGACGAGTCCGAGCTGGCGCTGCTGCGCGACGTGCGCGAGCGCCAGCTGTCGCTGCTGGGCCTGTTCAACGAATTGCAGGGGTTGCAGGCGGAGTTCGCCCGCACGCCGGAGCGGCGCGAGATCCTGCGGGAGCTGGAGGCCAGGCTGTCGGGCCTGATGATGAACCGGGCCCAGGCGATGATGTCCGACGCCGAAGACCTGGCCCGCATCAGCCGCGTCAACATGCTGGCGGCGCAGTCCGACCTGGTGACGGCCGGCGCGGTGCTGGGCGCGCTGGTGCTGCTGGTGGTGGTGGGGGCGATGGGCCTGACCATCCGCAGCGTCAGCAAGCCGCTGGCGCGCCTGCAGCAGGCCACCAGGGTGATCGGCACGGGCAGCCTGGACGTGGTGCTGGACGCGCGCTCGGACGACGAGATCGGCAACCTGGCGCGCTCGTTCGACGGCATGGTGGAGCGGCTGCGCCAGACCACGGTCTCGCGCGATGAACTGATCCACGCCAACGTCGCGCTGCAAACCGAGGTGGCGGAACGGCAGGCGGCCGAGCGCAAGGTGGTGGCCCAGCTGGCGCGCATGAGCCTGCTGCACCAGATCACCCGCTCGATCGGCGAGCGGCAGGACTTGCCCAGCATTTTCCAGGTGGTGGTGCGCTGCCTGGAAGACCAGCTGCCGATAGCCTTCGGCGCCATCTGCCTGTACGACGGCGCCAGGCTGACGGTCAGCTGCGTCGGCATGCAGAGCCACCAGTTGTCGGCGGCGATGGCGATGGGGGAGGCGGCCCAGATCGAGATCGACGAGAACGGCCTGTCGCGCTGCGTGCGCGGCCAGCTGGTGTACGAGCCGGACATCCGCGCGGTCGAGTTCCCTTTCCCCAGGCGGCTGGCCAAGGTGGGCATGCGTTCGATGGTGCTGGCGCCGCTGCTGGCCGAAAGCACCGTGTTCGGCGTGCTGATCGTGGCGCGCGCCGAGGCCGACGCCTTTTCCAGCACCGATTGCGAATTCCTGCGCCAGCTCAGCGAGCACGTGGCGCTGGCCGCCAACCAGGCCCGGCTGTACGGCGCGCTGCAGCAGGCCTACGACGACCTGCACCAGAGCCAGGTGCAGGTGACCAAGCAGGAGCGCCTGCGCGCGCTGGGCCAAATGGCCAGCGGCATCGCGCACGACATCAACAACGCCATCTCGCCGATCGGCCTGTATGCCGAGTCGCTGCTGGAAACCGAGCGCGGCCTGAGCGAGAACGGCCGCGCCTGCTTGCAGGTGATCGAGCGCGCCATCGACGACGTCGCCGCGACCGTGGCGCGCATGCGCGAGTTCTACCGCCAGCGCGAGCCGCAGCTGACCCACAGCACCGTCAACGTCAACCTGATGCTGCAGCACGTGATCGACCTGACCCGCGCGCGCTGGTCGGACATGCCGCAGAAGCGCGGCATCGTGATCGAGATGCGCCAGGAGCTGGGGGTGGAGCTGCCGGCCATCCTCGGCGTCGAGGGCGAGATCCGCGAAGCCTTGACCAACCTGATCTTCAACGCCGTCGACGCCATGCCGGAAGGCGGCGCCGTCACGCTGCGCACCCGCCACGTCGAGCGGCTGGACGACGGCTCCGGCCCGTATGTGCTGGTGGAGGTGGCCGACAGCGGCACCGGCATGGACGAGGCGACGCAGCGGCGCTGCCTGGAGCCGTTCTTCACCACCAAGGGCGAACGCGGCACCGGCCTCGGCCTGGCCACCGTGTACGGCATGATCGAGCGCCATTCCGCCAGCATCGCCATCGAGTCGCAGCTGAACCACGGCACCGCGGTCAAGATGTATTTCCCGGTGGCGCCGGCGACGGCGGCCGGCTCGGCGCCCACGCAGGCGCAGGAACCGGGGCCGGGCCTGCGCATCCTGGTGGTGGACGACGACCCGACGGTGCTGGCGTCGCTGGAGAATATCCTGAGCCTGGACGGCCACCAGGTCACCAGGGCGGACGGCGGCCAGGCCGGCATCGACCTGTTCTGCGCGGCCGAACAGGCGGGGCAGCCGTTCGCGGTGGTGATCACCGACCTCGGCATGCCGTATGTCGACGGCCGCAAGGTGGCCGAGACGGTCAAGCGGCTGGCGCCGGCCACGCCGGTGGTGTTGCTGACCGGCTGGGGCCAGCGCCTGATCCCGGACAGCGGCGAGGCGCCGGTCCATGTCGACCAGGTGCTGAGCAAGCCGCCCAAGATGCGCGAGCTGCGGCTGGCGCTGGCCAAGTGCGCCGAGCAGCTGGCCCAGACTTGATCGGCTTGAAATACCCGTCGTTCCCGCCTGCGCGGGAATGACGGATTGGCGCTTATCGCGCTCGCCTCAATCGGCCGGCGCGAACGCGGCCGGGTCCAGCTGGTCGAGCGTGACGAGCTGGCCGCCGCCGGGCGGCGATGCTTGCCCCTGCAGGCGCGCGCGCAGCCGCTCCAGATAGTCGGCGCGGCTGCGGCGCAGCGCGTAGTCGCGGAAGTTGCTGTGTTCCAGATCGCGCCAGGCCTGCTGGCGGCCGGTCTGGGAGCTGCCCGCGGCCGCTTCGAACAGCGCCGGCTGCATCGGCGCGTCGCCGGCGGCCAGGCGGGTGTAGCCGTAGCGGTCCATATAGTCGCCGGTCAGCGTTTCGATGATGTTGATCTCGTCCACCGTCAGCTGCTGCTTGAACTTGTCGATGTTGGCGGCGATCGGCGGATAGCAGTTGGACGACCACAGCGCCGACATCTGCGACAGCTGGCGCGCTTCGCGCGAGGCGGCGCCGTCCAGCATTTGCGGCAGGAAGTCGATGCCCATGAAATCGCACACCGATTCCAGCGTGGCCTGCTGCCGCGACAGGAAGTCTTCGTAGCGTATCGTCAGCACGCGCTGCGGCCATTGCTGCAGCACGCGGTCGGCCGCCTGGTGCGCGGCCAGCCAGGTGCGGGCGTTGAGGCGGGTGTCGAAATCGTGGATGATGGCGCGGTTCATCGACGCCACCTGGGCGCGCGGATCGCGCACCACGTTCACGAACAGCATGTCGGGATACAGCGTCATCAGCTCCTGCGCGTAGTGCACGCTGTCGAGCGACTTGTCCATCACCACCTGGGCGCCACGCTGCTCGGCGGCGCGCAGCAGCAGTTCCCACACCACCCGGTGCACGCTGCGCGGCTGGTTGCGCAGCGTTTCGAAGATCTCCACCGGATCGAACACCACCTCCGGCCACTTGACCATGCTGACCGCCTGCAGGCCGACCACGTCGACCACCAGGTTGAAGTAGGCGCGGTCGTCGCGCAGGTCGCCGTACAGCGGCAGCAGCGGCACCAGGTCGACGATGTGCAGCGGGTAGGGCGAATAGAACTGCGGCGACATATTCAGCCGCAGGCGCAGCGCATGGCTGCCGCAGCGGCGCAGCGGTATCATCATCACGGGACGCGGACGCTGGTGGCCGCTGTTGCTAAACATATCGTTCATGCGATTTCTTCCTTTGAGAACTGGCCGGCGGGCGGCGCGGTGTAATAGCGGCGGAAACTGTCCATGAAGCGGCCCAGTTCCGCCGCCGGCAGGCGGTTGATGCCGGCGGCGGCCTTGCGCCCGCCACCGGTGTCGAATTGCAGGCAAAAGCCGCTGGCGCTGTGCGTCAGCGGCGCGCCGGAGCGCACGCTGACCAGGTAGGAGCCGTCGTCGCGTTCGTTGAGCACGGCGAACGAGGCGCCGCGGTGCTGGGCCGCCAGGCGGTTGGCCAGCACCCCGCTGACGCGCCGCGCCCAGGCGCTGGCGGGCAGGATGTAGACCGCGCCGGCGCCGAGTTCGGCGTGCGGGCGCAAGCCTTGCAGGCGCGCGCAATCGTCGTGGTAGCCGGCGCACAGTTCGCGGTAGATGGCGCTGCCGGCGATGAAGTCGAACGGCTGCTCGTGGCCGGCCAGCGCCCGGTACAGCGCGGCCGGGGCGATGTGCAGGTCCTGCTCGCATTCGCCGTAGGCGTTGTAGTTGAACACCTGGCCCAGTTGCGCCAGCGCCTCGACAGCGGCGCCGTCCAGGCCACTGCGGCGGGCCAGCCGGCAGGCGGCCTCGGCCAGATTGTCGCCGAACGCCGCCGCCACCGCCCAGGGCCGGTGGCGGCCTTGCAGGTGGCGGTCCACCAGGATGCTGGTGCAGACGTCGGGCGCGCCGTCGCAATGCAGGCGCAGGCGCGGATGCTCGAAGGCGCGGTCGGCCGAGTGGTGGTCGAAATAGTCGACCTCGGCGCCGCCGTCGAGCAGGCGCTGCAGCGCCGCGCAGTTGCTGTCGAGCGAGATGTCGAGCACCAGCACCCGGCCGGCGCAGCCGTCCGGCACGCGCCGCAGCAGCTCGATCTCGCGTTTGACGCCGGTCACCAGCTGCGCCGGCAGCGGGGTGTGCAGGCGCATCTGGTGCAGCGCGAAGATGCCGTCGGCGTCGCCGTTGAACACATCGTAGTTCTGCGCGGCGTCCATGGCGGCGTCAGATGAAGCGGCGCGACAGCTGTTGATACAGCCGCTCGCAGCAGGCGTCCAGCGGCAGCGCGCCGGTGTCCAGCTTGAGCGCCGGCTCCAGCGGTTCCTCGTACGGCGCCGAGATGCCGGTGAACTCCGCGATCAGCCCGGCGCGGGCCTTCTTGTACAGGCCCTTGGGGTCGCGCGCCTCGCACACGGCGGCCGAGGTGCTGACATGGGTTTCGAGGAAGTTGTCGGCGCCGATGATCTGGCGCGCCATCTCGCGGTCCTGGCGCAGCGGCGAGATGAAGGCGCAGATCACGAACAGGCCGGCGTCGTTCATGATGCGGGCCACTTCGGCGCTGCGGCGGATGTTTTCCTGGCGGTCGGCCGGCGAGAAACCGAGGTCGCGGTTCAGGTGGTGGCGCAGGTTGTCGCCGTCCAGCACGTAGGCCATGTGGCCGGCGCCGACCAGCCGGCCTTCCAGCGCCGACGCCAGGGTCGACTTGCCCGCGCCGCTGAGGCCGGTGAGCCAGATGGTCGCCGGCCGCTGCCCGGCCTGGCGGCTGCGCAGCTCGGCGCTGACCTGGCTGCCGTGCCAGAATATATGCGGCGCGGCCTGCATGCCGATGTCTTCGATTTTGTCCAGCTTACCCATCGCTATTCCCTCCGGATTAGAATTGTTCCCATTCCTGCGCATCGACCTTGGCCGTGCCGCGCGGGCGTACCGCCGTGGTCAGGGCCGGGGCGCGCGCCGACTTGGACGGCACCGCCACCGCGACCCGCTGCAGCGCCGGCCGCGCCGCGCCGGACTTGGCCTCGGTGCGGAATACGCTGACCAGCTCGTTCAGGCTGTTGACCTGGTCCTGCATGGCGTGCGCGGCGGCGGCGGCTTCCTCCACCAGCGCGGCGTTTTGCTGGGTCACGTCGTCCATCTGCGTGACCGCCGTGTTGATCTGCTCGATGCCCGACGATTGCTCCTGGCTGGCCAGCATGATCTCGGACATGATGTCGGTCACCCGTTTGACGCTGGAGACGACGTCGTGCATGGTGGTGCCGGCCTGCTCGACCAGGCGGTTGCCGGCCTGGACCTTGTCGACCGAATCGCCGATCAAGTCCTTGATTTCCTTGGCCGCCGCCGCCGAGCGCTGGGCCAGGTTGCGCACCTCGGTGGCCACCACCGCGAAGCCGCGCCCCTGTTCGCCGGCGCGCGCCGCTTCCACGGCGGCGTTCAGCGCCAGGATGTTGGTCTGGAAGGCGATGCCGTCGATGACGGCGATGATGTCGACGATCTTGCGCGCCGAGACGTCGATCGCGGCCATGGTGTCGACCACCTGCGCCACCACCGCGCCGCCCTTGGCGGCGACGTCGGAGGCCGATTCGGCCAGGCCGTTGGCCTGGCGCGCATGGTCGGTGTTCAGGCGCACGGTGCTGGTGAGCTCCTCCATCGACGAGGCGGTTTCCTCCAGCGTGCTGGCCTGCTGCTCGGTGCGCGAGGACAGGTCCAGGTTGCCGGAGGCGATCTGGCCGGCGGCGGCGGCGATGGTCTCGGTGCTGGCGTGCACCTGGTTGACGATGCGGGCCAGGCTGTCGCGCATGGTGCGCATGGCGAACAGCAGGCTGTGCTGGTCGTCGGCCCTGGGATCGATGCGCACCGTCAGGTTGCCGGCGGCGATCTGGCCGGCGATCTCGGCCGCTTCGCCCGGCTCGCAGCCCAGCTCGCGGGTGACGCCGCGGGTGATCAGCCAGGCCGCCACCACGCTGGTCAGCAGGGCCAGCGAGCCGATGATCAGCATCACGGTGCGGGCCTGGGCATAGGCCACCTCGGCCGCGTCGGTCGCCTCCAGGTTCTGTGCTTCCTCGATCGCGATCAGCTTGCGCAGCAATTCCCACCAGCGCTTCTGCACCGGCCGGAATTCATAGCGCAGCAGCTTATAGGCGTCGTCCTGTTTTTGTTCCAGCGCCAGCGCGGCGGCGCGCTCGATGAACGGTATCGCCAGCTCCGCTTGCTTGCGGATTTGATCCAGCAACTCTTTTTCCTCGGCCGAGGTGCCGGCCAGCGTCGCGAACATCTGCCCCAGCTTGTCCTGGGCGGCCGCATATTTCTTCTGCTGCTCGGCGATGCGGTTGACCTCGATCTGGATTTCCTTGTCTTCCTTGAGCAGGATCAGGTTGCGCGTGGCGAGCGCGCGCTCTGTAACTGTCAGGTCCATGGTCTGGGCCAGTTTGGTTTCGACATTGTTGATCTTGGTGATCTCGTCCAGCCGTCCCTGGATCTGCCGCATGCTGGTCAGGGCCAGCGCGATGATTACCAACAGAAACACGGCGCCCAGGCCGAATCCCAGTCCCAGCCGGTTGGCCACTGTCCAATTCTGAAATTTCATGCTGCCTCCTTAAGGCCTTATTTGCATTCCAAATATCCATATGAGCATTTGGCAGAACGTTTCCACGATCTTAGAGGTCAGAAGAGGCTAGCAAACTCTCACATAATCACTTTCAACACTGGTGCAACAAAGAAATATCTATTGGTTGCGCCTGTTGAAACTTTTAGTTGCTAAAGTTATGCCATGCAGCAACTCAAATGGATGTTCTTTTTACATTTGTTGGTGGCAAAGACTCACTACGCAGAATCCGCCTCTGGGCATCAGCGGCCAACAGGGCTAAAATGCAGGTTGGGGCCGTTGCCAGATTACGACACACCATCTTGTAATCTGAAACGGAGGAATTCAATCGGCGGGTATCGCCCGCATGACATGGAATGAACATGGCAACACAGAAAACTAAAATCATCTACACGCTGACCGATGAAGCGCCCATGCTGGCGACCTATTCGCTGCTGCCTATTATCAAGAAGTTCGCGGCATCGGCTGGCGTGGACGTGACCTCCAGCGACATTTCGGTGGCGGCACGGGTGCTGGCCGAGTTCCCCGAATTCCTGAGCGACGAGCAGAAGGTCCCGAATACCCTGGCCGAACTGGGCGCACTGACCCAGCTCGCCGACACCAACATCATCAAGCTGCCGAACATCAGCGCCTCGGTCGGCCAGCTGACCACCTGCATCCGCGAGTTGCAAGCGCGCGGCTACAAGCTGCCGGACTATCCGGAAGATGCCAAGACCGACGCCGACAAGGCCCTCAAGGCCCGCTACGGCAAGTGCGTCGGCAGCTCGGTCAACCCGGTGCTGCGCGAAGGTAACTCCGACCGCCGCGCGCCGAAGGCCGTCAAAGAGTTCGCCCGCAAGCACCCGCATTCGATGGGCGAGTGGAGCCAGGCTTCGCGCACCCACGTTTCGCACATGCACCACGGCGACTTCTACCACGGCGAAAAATCGCTGACCCTGGGCCAGGCGCGCGATGTCAAGATGGAACTGATCACCGCTTCCGGCAAGACCATCGTGCTGAAACCCAAGGTCTCGCTGAAGGCCGGCGAAATCATCGACAGCATGTTCATGAGCAAAAAGGCCTTGCTGGAGTTCTACGAGAAGGAAATCGACGACGCCTTCAAGACCGGCGTGATGTTCTCGCTGCACGTCAAGGCCACCATGATGAAGGTGTCGCACCCGATCGTGTTCGGCCACTGCGTGCGCATCTTCTACAAGGACGCGTTCGCCAAGCACGCGGCGCTGTTCGATGAACTGGGCGTCAACGTCAACAACGGCATGGCCAACCTGTACGAGAAGATCGAAAAGCTGCCGACCTCGCAGAAGGAAGAGATTCTGAAGGACCTGCACGCCTGCCACGCCAACCGTCCGGAACTGGCCATGGTCGACTCGGCCAAGGGCATCACCAACTTCCACTCGCCGAACGACATCATCGTCGACGCCTCGATGCCGGCCATGATCCGCATCGGCGGCAAGATGTGGGGCGCCGACGGCCGTCCGAAGGACGTCAAGGCGGTGATGCCGGAATCGACCTTCGCCCGCATCTACCAGGAAATGATCGGCTTCTGCAAATGGCATGGCAACTTCGATCCGAAGACCATGGGCACCGTGCCCAACGTCGGCCTGATGGCCCAGCAAGCCGAGGAATACGGCTCGCACGACAAGACCTTCGAAGTGTCGGAAGCCGGCGTCGCCAACATCACCGACCTGGCCACCGGCGAAGTGCTGCTGACCCAGAACGTCGAAGAAGGCGATATCTGGCGCATGTGCCAGGTCAAGGACGCGCCGATCCGCGACTGGGTCAAGCTGGCCGTCACCCGCGCCCGCAATTCCGGCATGCCTGCCGTGTTCTGGCTGGACAGCTATCGTCCGCACGAGAATGAAGTGATCAAGAAGGTGCAAACCTACCTGAAGGACCACGACACCACGGGGCTGGAAATCCATATCATGTCGCAGACCCGCGCCATGCGCTACACGCTGGAGCGCGCCTTCCGCGGCCTGGACACCATCTCGGTGACCGGCAACATCCTGCGCGACTACCTGACCGACCTGTTCCCGATCCTGGAACTGGGCACCAGCGCCAAGATGTTGTCCATCGTTCCGCTGATGGCGGGCGGCGGCATGTACGAAACCGGCGCCGGCGGCTCGGCGCCCAAGCACGTCAAGCAGCTGGTGGAAGAAAACCACCTGCGCTGGGATTCGCTGGGCGAGTTCCTGGCGCTGGCGGTATCGCTGGAAGACCTGGGCATCAAGACCGGCAACGCCAAGGCCAAGCTGTTGGCCAAGACGCTGGACGAAGCCACCGGCAAGCTGCTCGACAACAACAAGTCGCCATCGACCCGCACCGGCGAGCTGGACAACCGTGGCAGCCACTTCTACCTGTCGCTGTACTGGTCGCAGGCGCTGGCGGCGCAGACCGACGACGCCGAACTGCAAGCTTACTTCGCGCCGTTGGCGAAGACGCTGGCGGCCAACGAAGCCAAGATCGTCGAAGAGCTGAACTCGGTGCAGGGCAAGGCGATGGATATCGGCGGTTACTACTATCCGGATCCAGCCAAGACCGAAGCGGTCATGCGTCCAAGCGCCACCTTCAACGCGGCTATCGCAGCGATCTGAAGCTAGCGTAGTTTGGTAGCAAAAAGGGCAGCCGAGGCTGCCCTTTTTTATGTCGGCGTATCCCTTGCATCCACATAAGCCCAGGCGACAGTTCCCGAGGCCAGCACAACGCTCTGACGGCGATAGGCCGCCACCTCGTAGCGGTCCGAATCCCGCAGCTCATCGGCCGCCACCGCCAGCACCGAGCCTGCAACCTGGTCTTCCGCCGAGCCGGTGTAGGAAACGATGGGGTGATGCGTCTTGCCGCTGGTTGCGACCACGGCCGGATCGTCTATGGCCACGGCCGACAGGCGATATCCCGGCAGGCTGTCCTGATGGCCGGACAGCAGGCGGCCAAACGTCGCCATCTGCACTTCCGGCTGTTGCAGCGTGCCGTAGGAGAATAGCATTTCAGTTGCATCGGTAGAGCGTGATTCCATCTGCGTTTCCTTGTCGTTTCAGAGTGTTGCCTTGCGGCTGGCCCACACAATCGGCAGGCCGAACAATAGTATATGGGAGGCGAGGTCCAACACCGTCGACAGCGGCTGGAACGTGACAGGGCGGGGGAAGGCCGACAGCGGCAACACCACCAGCCGCATCGCCAGGAACACCAGGATGCCGAACAGCACCGCCGACAGCAGCGGCTTGGCCAGCAAGGCCGGCGCCTGCCGCGCCGTCAGCAGGAACAGCGCCATCCACGCGAAGCTGAGGACGAAGTGGCTCAGCAATCCAACCGTCGCCGTCAGCGCGCCGCCGCTGAAGGCCGCGCTGCCCAACAGGCCGCTGGCGACGATCTGCAGCAGGCGCTCCGGCGTCAGGCCGTTGTAGACGGCGAACGAAATCGCGAAAGTGATATCGAGCGCGCCGGCCACGGCGCCCCCGACCAGTACGGCAAACGGAATCGACCAGCGTTTCATGTCTCAGCCTCCTGTGGTTTTGCAGCGTCTTATTTTAAAAGCAAATCCGCAGGAGGTCGAGCGCATTAAATCGAGCGGCCGTCGTAGTGATTGACGGGGATGGCGGCCAGGTCTATCCCCTCGATGCAACGCAGATTGATCGCCGCCACCGGGTCGCCGTTGGGCGCCACCCCTTCGCTGTAGGGCGAGATGCCGCAGGTCGGGCAGAAGCGGTGTTTGATCACGTGCTTGTTGAACAGATAGGTGCTGGCGTTGTCGTCCGGCGTCAGCAGATGCATGTCCGGGCGCGGCACGAACCACATTAGCGTGCCCTTGCGCTGGCACATCGAGCAGTTGCAGGACAGCGCCGAAGCGATCTCGCCTTCGGCCTCGAATTTCACTCTGCCGCAATGGCAGCTTCCCTGGTATTTCATAGCGAACCTCCTGAAAAGTAACGATCAAGACTGCTGAAGAAAAGAGCCCAGCCCCGTTCATGATTGATGCGGGCCTGCTCGTCGAAGAAGCGGTCGTGCACGAAACGCAGTTCCGTGCCTTCCGCCACCGGCGTTAAATCGATGCTGATGCGCGACTGCCGTTCCGGCGTGCTATGCCAGGCCCAGGTAAATACCAGCCGCGTAAAAGGCGCCACTTCCTGATAAACGCCGGTCAATTGGTTCAAGCCGCCGTCCGGGCCGGCGAAGGCCAGGTGATATTGGCCGCCTACGCGCAGGTCGAGCTCGGCCCTGGTCAGCGAGGCTGCGCCGGGCCCGAACCACTGGCTCAGCGCTTGCGGGTCGGTCCAGGCGCGCCAGACTTTTTCGGGGCTGACGGGGTAGACCCGTCGGAGGCTGACTTGGGCGGGCTGTTCGGTGGTTGGCATGATGCGATTTCCTCCTGGTGATAGAGATAGCGTCCCAGCGAATCGAGCTGGTCGGTCCAGAAACGCTGGTAGTGGGCGATCCACACGGCGGCATCCTGCATGGGCGCCGCATGCAGCTCGCAGCGCACCACGCGTCCTTCCTTCGAGCGGGCGATCAGGCCGGCCGTTTCCAGCACGGCCAGGTGTTTCATGAAGCCGGGCAGCGACATCTGATACCGCTGCGCCAACTCCGTGACGGTGCAACTGCCGTCGCCCAATTGCGCCAGCACGCCGCGCCGCGTGGCATCGGACAGCGCCGCGAAGACCAGGTCCAGCTGGGGATCTTTATAGTTAACCATAAGGTATAGTATTGGCGAAGGCGATGGCCGTGTCAAGCCCCAAATCTTGACAGGCCATGACAGCGGAAGGCGCCGCAGTTTTCGTTGTTAAAATGTAATTTATTGCAAGGAAAAATAGAACTTTCGCCAACGTGAATATGGGTGTAATCTCAATTGAATTGATTATTTATTTTAAATAAGAGGCACGCCGAAACATAGAAATTGCAAGTGACCCGGACCCCATCGCTATTATTGCGACTATTCGGGTTGAATTCCGTTGAGTACATTTTTTTATTCCGACGAAGCAATATAAGGAATGCGACCAATGAATGCCGCCGTGGTACCGAATGTTGAGGAATCGAAATATATTGCCCGAATCATGATAGTTGAAGACGAAAGAGTAGTCGCGCTCGATCTTTCCTCGACGCTGGAGAAGTTGGGTTATTCCGTGATAGGCAGTGTGATTTCAGGCGATGAAGCGATCGAGTGTGCGCGCGAAATGCGTCCTGATCTAATTTTGATGGATATTCGATTGAATGGAAAGATCGATGGCATCGATGCTGCGGAGGAAATCCACCGCTTCTTAAACTGCCCGGTTATTTTTCTCACGGCGTATTCGGATGAACAAACCCTGCATCGCGCCAAGCAAGTTACGCCGTTCGGCTACCTGGTCAAGCCGTTCAAGATGCTGGAGTTGCGCTGCACCATAGAAGTCGCCCTGCATAAAAATACCATCGAGGAGCGCCTGCGCGAACAGGAACGCTGGTTTTCGACCACGTTGCGCTCCCTGAGCGACGCCGTGATTGCCACCGACCCCTCAAACAAGATCCGTTTTCTCAATCCCTCGGCGGAATTGCTGACGGGGTGGGACGCGAAGGAAGCCCAGGGGCGCGAAATCCGCGAAATTCTCGAACTGGTGCGTATCCGCGTGTCGCTGCCCGAAGTGGTCAGACGCAGCAGCGGCACGTTTGAAGACATCCCTTCCCCGGTGGAGCTGCAAACTTTTTTTGTCAACCGGCAAGGTGAAACCATTGAGATCGACGATGTGACGGCCGCGATAGTTGACGATAGCGGCATGGGTCTTGGGCAGGTGATGGTGTTTCGGGACATCACTGAGCAGCGTCGGAATCTGGAGGAGATTCGTCAATTGACTGTCGAGCTGGAGCGGCGTGTCGATGAACGAACGGATCAACTGCTGACGGTGAACAATCAGCTGTTATCGGCAACAAAGGTGAAAAGTGAATTTCTGAACCGGATGTCGCGTGAATTGCGCACGCCGCTCAATTCCATCATCGGATTCTCAAGGCTATTTCTAATAGGAAAAATAGGCGAACTCACAGACAATCAACGAAAATATATTCGATACGTCTCCGAGAGCGGAGATCATCTGCTGTCGCTGATCAACGATATTCTCGATCTGTCGAAAATCGAGGCGGGGAAAATGACGCTGGAGCTGGAACTTCTGGATATTAACTCCGAATTGAGTTCCTGCCTGGTGATAGTCATGGACCACGCGCGGAAGCGAAATATAAATGTCCAGATCGTGCCATTCAATTCCATGCACCTGCTGCTGGCCGACCGGCGAAAGTTTAAGCAGATTATCCTGAATTTGCTGTCGAATGCGGTTAAATTCATGCGCGACGGCGGCAGTGTGAGCATCAGCGCACGCGAAGTCCGACGCGATGCCGTCAGGATAGACGTCCCGGCCGCCGGCGCGGCCCGACTGCTGCCGCTGCCGGAGCATGCATTCCAGGAGTTTATTGAAATCGCCATCGCCGACACTGGCATGGGCATCGATGATCTCGATAGGATCTTTCAGGTCTTTACACAATTCGATTCATCGCTTGCGCGCGAAAGTGACGGGACTGGCCTGGGATTGAGTTTAGTCAAGCAACTCACCGAATTGCATGGCGGCACCGTCGCCGTGTCCAGCATTCCGAAGCATGGGTCCACCTTTGTCATTTGGTTGCCGTTGCGCATAGGGGAGCAGGCACAGGTAGCCGTTGCAACCAAGTTTCGACACCTGCCCTCCAGCTTGAACGGGGCGAAATTATGACGGCCGGCGTGGGCCCCGGTCACGACTGCGCCGTGTTCATGGTCGATCTGGACGGCAAAATTTCGAGCTGGAACGCCGAGGCGGCGCGTTTCAACGGCATGCAGACGGAAACCGTGCTGGGACGCGATTTCTCCAATTTATTTACCGCCGAGGCCATCGCCGGCGACCAGCTCCGATGCGATCTGGCCACCGTCGCCAGGGACGGCGGCTATGTCGGTGAAGGATGGCGCCTGGGCCACAACGGGGTCAGGTTTTGGGCGAGCATAGTGATGACCACCATGCGTGACGCCGATGGCGGCTTGAATGGATACTGCGCCGTCATTCGCGACCTGGGCGAAAACTCGCTGGGATCGCAGCAGTTCCGCCTGGCGATAGAAGCGACGCCGACCGGCATGATTGTCGTTGACCAGTCCGGTCGAATTGCGCTCGTCAACGCCCAGATTGAAAGCCTGTTCGGTTATACGCGTGCCGAATTGATAGGCCAGGCCGTGGAGCTGCTGGTGCCGGTGCGATTTCGCGGCGCGCATCCGTCGTTCCGTTCGGGATTCTTTGGCGCGCCGCATGCGCGCATGATGGGGGCAGGGCGCGACCTCTATGGCTTGCATAAAGATGGACGGGAAGTGCCGATCGAAATCGGGCTCAATCCGCTCGAAACCTCCGAAGGCGTATTTGTCCTGAGTTCGATCGTCGATATTACGGAACGCAAGCGCGCCAGCGAGCAATTCCGCCTGGCGATCGAGGCTTCGCCCACCGGCATGATCATGGTCGATCGGGATGGTTGCATCGTCTTGGTGAACGCGCATGTGGAGGCATTGTTCGGCTATGCGCGGGAGGAACTGATCGGACGCGCGGTGGAGATGCTGGTGCCTCAGCAATTCCGTCAACCCCATCCAGGATTCAGGCAGGATTTTTTCAAGGCGCCGCACAGTCGCCCGATGGGCGCGGGACGCGACTTGCGCGGGCTGCATAAAAGCGGCGAGGAGATCCCCATCGAGATTTCGCTCAACCCGGTGGAGACGGCGGACGGGAAATTCGTACTTTGTTCGGTGGTCAATATCACCGAGCGGATACGGGTGCAGCACCAGCGCGAGACGCTGCTGCAGGAGATCCACCATCGGATCAAAAACAATCTGCAAGTTGTTTCCAGCCTCATCAGCATCCAGTTAAACCGCACCGATGACGCCGCCAGCCGCGACTCGCTGAGCGGCTGCGCGGCGCGGGTGCAGGCGATCGCGCTGATCCACTCGATGCTGTACCAAACCCATGACTACTTGCATATTTCTTTTTCGGAATACGTCCATCAGCTGGCGGGCAATGTATTCAGCGCGGCTGACGGCGGCGCCAGCGGCGGCCGCGTTTCGCTGGAGCTTACCGTCGACAAAGTCGAGCTGCATGTCGATAAAGCCGTCCCCTGTGGCCTGATCCTGAACGAGTTGATTACCAATGCGCTCAAGCATGGGTTCCCGGATAATAAGCACGGCATCGTGCGGGTGGAACTGCATCTGGCCGGACACGACCGCCTGTGCTTGATCGTCAAAGACAACGGGGTGGGCATACCGACCAACCTCAACCCGCTGGAGGTCAAGTCGGTCGGCATGCAGCTGGTGCGCGAGCTGGCCGTGCAGCTTCGGGCGACATTAGCCGTTGAGCGCGACGATTGGACTTCGTTCAAGCTGGAATTTTCTAGCGAAGTGTGAAATCGCGGATCGCGTGCATGATGTCTGAAAATAAGATATGATGGTCGTCATGAACTTGAAATCGACCAAACGCGCAACGCTCAGCCGCAAGGAGGCCACCCACGAACGTATCGTGGAAGTGGCGGCGCGCGCGATTCGCCGCAGCGGCTACGGCGGCACCGGCGTCGCCGACATCATGAAAGAGGCGGGCCTGACGCACGGCGGCTTCTACGCGCACTTCGAATCCCGCGACGCTTTGCTGGCCGAGGCCGGCGACCGCGCGGGGGCGGAATCGGTCGCGCTGGCGGCGCGGGTGGCGGCGTCCGCGCCGCCGGGGCAGGCCCTGCAGGCCATGATGCAAGCCTACCTGTCGCAACAGCATATCGACGCCATCGAGACCGGCTGCCCGGTCTCCGCGCTGGGATCGGAAATGCCGCGCCAGGCGCCGGAAGTGCGGCGCGCGGCGACCATCCACATCAAGGAAATGATCGATCTGTTCGCCCGCCAGTTGCCCGATTGGGGCCAGCCGCAGGCGCACGAACAGGCGATGGCGCTGGTCTGCGCGCTGATCGGCACCACCATGGTCGCGCGCGCGGTGGACGATCCCAAACTGTCGGCGGCACTGCGCGCGGCGACGCTGAAACAACTCACCCCGGCGGCCGCCTGATGTAACAGGCGGGCGTTTTTTTGCATTGAAATATGATGAGCATCATATTTTGTGCTGGCAGTCGCTAGAAAGGAACACCATGAGCAGCAAGATCGCATTGGTCACCGGCGCCTCGTCCGGCATAGGGGCCGCCACGGCCAAGACGTTGGTCGAGGCGGGTTTCAAGGTGTACGGCACCAGCCGCCGCGGCGCCCAGGCGGGGCAGCGGCAATACGCGCTGTTGTCGCTGGATGTGACCAGCGACGCGTCGGTGGCGGCCGCCGTCGCCGAGGTGATGCGGCGCGAAGGGCGCATCGACCTGCTGGTGAACAACGCCGGCGTCGGCGTCGCCCCGGCCGGCGCGGAGGAAAGCTCGATCGGGCAGGCCCAGTCCATCTTCGACACCAACTTCTTCGGCATGGTGCGCATGACCCGCGCCGTGCTGCCGCACATGCTGGCGCCGGACGCCAAGCTCGATACCTACCGCGACGTGCGCACCGCCGTGACCCGGCGCGTGCAGGAGGTGATGGCCGTCGCGGAGGGCCCGGAGGTGGTGGCGGCGACGGTGCTGAAAGCGGCCCTGGCCGGCACGCCGAAACTGCGCTACACCGCCGGCGGCCTGGCCAGGCGCCTGCGCCTGCTGCGCACCTTCGCACCGGTCGGCGTCATGGACGCGGGCATGCGCAAGGATCTGCGGCTGGCATAACGACATCACGAACAAAAAAGAAGGCAATCATGAAAGCACTCATCCTGAAACGCTACGGCAAGACCGGCCAGCTTGAATTCGCCGATATTCCCCATCCCACCATCAAGCCGGACGAAATCCTGGTGCGGGTGCACGCGGCCGGCCTCAATCCCATCGATTACATGATCCCGAAAGGCATGTTCTAGCCCATCCTGAAGTTCCAGTTGCCCGCCACGATGGGCAGCGACCTGGCGGGCGTGGTGGTGGAAGCCGGCCGCCGCGCTGAAACCGGCCAGTCTCAGTTTCGTGCAGGCCGCTTCGATACCGATGGTCGGCCCGCCGGACGCCGCCTTCGCGCGCCGGCGCGGAATGAACTTCCTGATGACTTTTGTATTCGGCCTGTTGAGCCGCAAGATCATTCGCCTCGCGGGCAAGCATTAAGCCACATACTCCTTCCTGTTCGTCCGTCCCGATGGCCGGCAACTGACGGAGATCGCCAAGCTGATCGAGACGTCGCGCATCCGTCCGGTGATCGATTCGGTGGTCCAGTTCGCGCAAGCCAAGGATGGCCTGGCGTATCTGGAAAAAGGCCGCGCCAAAGGCGAGGTCGTGGTGCAGCTGGTGGCCGACTGAACCGCCTCCATATTGGAAATGCTTCCAAGCAACTTTCTAGCATGGCCCAGTAGTAAAGTGATTCTAAAAAAAGCAATATGTGCATTGTAGTATTCGAGTCCCCTACCAGGAGACCCTATGAAAACTGCATTGATCGCCACCAGCATCGCCATGGCCGCGTGCGCCAGCACGCCCGCCCTCGCATGGGAGCAGGAAACCCACCGCCAGATCGTGCTGGACGCCGTGAACTACATGAAGAACAACCCGTCCACCACCAACTACAACAAGCTGGTGGCGGGCGTGACGCGCGCCGGCTTCACCGTGGACCAGTTCGCCGCGGCGCTGGGCCAGGGCGCCTACGATGTCGACGATTTCGCCGACACCTACATCTGCGGCGCCTCCACCGGCGACTGCCAGTTGGCGCCGGTGTGGGGCGCGGGCGCCAGTATCGTCAAGTACACCTCGTACTGGCACTTCCAGAACCACACCACCGGCGCGGACGTGCACGGCAATCCCTTCGGCGGCTACAACTACGCCAAGCTGGGCATGGCCGGCGACATCGACAACATGGCCGCCGGCTGGCTCTATGGCGACTACCTGGACGACGGCGCCGGCGGCCTGAAAGGCTGGTTCGGCGACAGCAGCAAGTACAACAGCTTTGGCGTCACCGAGGCGCACTACCGTTTCGGCGGCGTCTCCAGCGCCGCGCAATATGCCGATTTCGAGAGCATGCCGTTCCAGCCGATCGACAACCTGGGCCAGTACTGGTGGCAGCAGTTCCTGGCGCAGCCGACCGCGCAAAGCCTGGGCTTCACCTTGCACACCACCGACCTGCTGCAACCGCACCACACCTGGGCCACGTCGGCGCACAACCACTCGTCGTGGGAACAGTGGGTGCGCGCCAACTACACCAGCCAGCACCTGAACGATCCGGCGCTAGTGCGCGCGGCGCTGGCCGATTTCACGCCGCTGGCGCCGAACGCGGTCGACATCCGGCCGCTGCTGACGCAAGGCGGCAGCTACTCGTACGCCAACGGCGGCATCGTGCTGTCGTCGACCGACCAGGGCGACCGCACCCGCGTGGCGCAGATGATGGTCCCGCATTCGATCGCGATGGTCGTGGTGGTGCTCAACCGCGCCGCTGAACGCCTGGCCAATTGATGCGGAAACCGATGCTGCAATCGCTGCCGCCATCGATGCGGCGCTCGCTGGCCCTGGCGTTGCTGGCGGGCGGGCTGGCGCTGCCGGCCGCCGCCACGGTAAGCTACCGGCTGAACGATCCGGCGCTGGCCGCGCGCATCGACGGCGCGCCGGTCACGGCCTTCAGTGTAGATGCGCTGTGGCGCCTGGCGCGCGTCAAGGATGCTCGGACGGCGCGCAGCGCGGTGTTGGAGGAGGTGGTGCTCAACCGCCTGCTGGCCGGCGCCGCCCGCGCGCGCTTCGACGAGGCGCAGCTGTATGCCGGCCAGCGGGTCGGCTTCGCGCGCGAGGTGGCGTTGGACGACCAGTTGGTCGCCACCTTGCGCAGCCTGTACGGCAAGGAGATGCAGCTAGCCTTGCAGCGGCTGCCGGGCGGCTCGCTCGACGGCCTGGTGGTCGAAGCAGCCAAGCCCTCGGCGGCGGCGCTGGACGCGGTGTTCGGCAAGCCGGAACAGCTCAAGCTGGAGTTCACGCTCAATGCCGAGCAACTGGAGCGGGCGCGTGGCATCGTACTGCTGCGCTACACGCTGCCGTCCGGCGCCGGCACGGTCACGCTGTACGACATCTACCGCCGCCAGAACGTGCAGGGCAGGGTGGCGCTGTACAACCGCCAGGCGGACTTCCCGCAACAGCAGGTCAAGCAGGATCTGGCCGGACGCTTTGTGCTCGATTGGAGCCGGCGCCAGTTCGGCGAGGCGGCCGTCGCCGACCTGCGCCATGCCCTGGCCGAACGCGGCGAGGTGCAGGCGCTGCGCCAGCAGCACGGCATCGGCGACGATATCGAGCACACCAGTCCCTTGTTGCAGCGGCTGGCCGCCGAGGTGACGCCGGCGCAGGTCGCGGCATATTATGCGCGGCACCGCGGCGAGTTCACGCGCATCGAGCGCGTCAAGGCGCGCCACATCCGCGTGGCCGACGAGCAGACCGCGCAGACAGTCCACAAGGCGCTCGCTGGCGGTGCCGATTTCGCCGCCACGGCGCGGCGCTATTCGACCGCCAGCGACGGCGGCGCGTCCGGCTGGATACGCCATGAAGGCAAGCCGGACTGGCTGGCGCAACTGGCGCTGGCCCAGCCGGAAGGCCAGATCTCGCGGCCCATCCGCACGCCCGCTGCCGCGCGTGACGAGGCGGCTTGGGAAATCATCCTGGTCGAGCAGCGCGTGATGGGCTACCAGGCGCCCGACTCGGAGGCGGTGCGCTATGCCGCCAGCAACGCATTGGCGCGCGTGTCGGCGCGGCAGCAACTGGCCTCGCTGCGCAAGCAAGTGCTGCGCGCCGCGCAGATCGACATCAACCGCAGCCAGCTCGATCAGCCGCTGCCAACCTTGGACGACGCGCAATGAAACCTGCCCTGATCGCCGGTGCCGCTTGCCTGCTGCTGGCCGGCTGCTGGTTGGCCTGGCGCGGCGACGCCAGGCTGCCGTTGCGCGTTGATGCGGCGCAGGGCGCGGCGCCGGCCGGCGCTGACGCCGCGCGCGGCGCGCAATGGCCGCCGCCGACGCCGGAACCCGCCGCCGCGCGCGGGTTGAAATTCGTGCCGCTGACGCCGGTCGACAGCAGCGCTTCGGCCTGGCTGAGCATGGCGGCGGCGCGCGAGAACGGCGATCCGCGCAGTCCGCCCATCGAGCGCGACGCCGAACCGCGCAGCGCGCCCACGCCGGCCCAGCTGGCGGACCCGCAAGCCTATCGACAATACGAAGCCGCCCAGCACACCCGCTTGCTGGGCGCCTATGTCGCGGCCGCGACGACCGAGCTGCCGCGTTTGCAGGCCGACCTGGAGCGCGGCCGCCAGGCCGGCATTCCGGCAGACGAATTGGCCAAGCTCGAGGAAAAAATCGCCCGCATCCGCCGCCAGTCGGCTGATATCGTCAAAGAACATCCTCAAATGCAAGCCAATGTCACACGCCGGTAATTTCTATCTGGCAAGATCGCTTCCTGAAGTCACCGATGTGGTCTACCCTTACTGCCTCTGAACGGAGGCAGTCTTTTTTTGGAAGGAAGTGTTATGCAGACCGCAGAAGTCGTGTTTTCGCGGCAGCTGGGCGTGGTGCGCATGGCCTTGAGCGTCGGCGGCAGCGTGATCGCCGAAAGTGCCAGCCAGGAAACCATCGCGCGTGAACTCCAGATCCGGTCGGTGCGCCTCCTGACCATAGACGGCGTGTTCACGACCGAATTGCCGACCACGGAAAAGACGCTGGCGGAGGCCTCGGCCGTGGGGTTCGCCGAGCCGATGCCGGCGCTCAAGCTGGTCGCCGCCTGTTCGGCGGTGGGCGAAACGGTGGGCTTTCTGTTCCCCGAACGCCGGCGCCGCCCGCGCGAACCCTTGGCCGCCGGCAAGCCGGATACGCCTGGCACGCCGCAACGGGATTGACGCGGCCGGCGCGCTGCGCGCTTGTGGCATACTCGGCGGCTATGACGCCTGATCCCATCGCCCGTTTCCTGTCCGCTGCCGCCATGCTGTGTGTGCACATGGCGGCGTCCGCGGCGCCATGCGTGGAGCCGCCCGCCGATCCAGGCAACACCTACGACGCGCAACATACCTACGCCAAGCTGCTGCCCAGCTATCCCACGATCCGCATCGCCGGCGCGGCGCTGCCGGTGGACGTGGGCCGCGTCGCCGACCTGACGTATGCGCAGCTTGGCACGCGCTGCCTGAAGCTCGACCTGTACCTGCCGCTGGCCGCGCGCGCCGACGGCGGCATGCCGGTGGTGCTGCTGGTGCATGGCGGCGGCTGGCGCGCCGGCTTCCGTTCCGAGTTCGCGCCGATGGCGGTGCGGCTGGCGCAGCGGGGCTATGCGGCGGTGGCGCTCAGCTACCGCTTGTCCGGCGAAGCGCTGTATCCGGCCGCCATCCACGATGTGCGCGCCGCCGTGCGCTGGGTGCGCGGCCACGCCGGCCAGTACCACCTCGATCCACGGCGCATCGCACTCGCGGGCGGCTCGGCCGGCGGCCAGATCGCCAGCCTGGCCGGCGTCACCGGCCATCTCGACCGGTTCGATCCGGGCGCCGCCGATGCTGGCGTGTCGAGCGCGGTGCAAGCCATCGTCAACATCGACGGCTTGTCGGACTTTACCGCCGAAGCGGCGCTGAAGTACGAGGACGACCCGGCCAAGCAGCCGTCGGCGGCCGGCGCCTGGTTCGGCGGACGCTACGCGGAGCAGGGCGCGCGGTGGGCCGAAGCGTCGCCGATCCGCTACGTGCGTCCCGGCATGCCGCCGATCCTGTTCATCGCCAGCGCGCAGCCGCGCTTTTCCGTCGGCCGCGTAGCGATGGCGGCCCGCATGACGCAGGCCGGCGTGGCCAGCCAGACCGTCGTCCTGCCGAACACGCCGCACGCGTTCTGGCTGTTCGACCCGTGGCTGCAGCCTACCGTCGACGCCACCGTCGCTTTCCTGAACGACAAAATGCCGCAACGCTAGCGCCGGTTTTTCTTACACCGCCGGCGGCGGCCGACGGCCTAGACCCAGCAAATCAAGGCTTTAGGTTCATGGCCTGTTATTTGCGACAGCTCCCTCACGTTGTTTCCGATGAATCGTGAGGAGCCCCCATGTTGACCAAACTACCCGCCATTCTGTTGTCCCTGCTCATCGTCCTTGTCCTGCCAGCCAGGACGGCGCAGGCGGACGCCCATGCTTTTGTTGTCGACGGCGTGCCGGTCTCAACCGGCGCGGTCGTGGACCTGCCCCCGGGCACGGTCTGGTGGGTCGACAAACATGCCACCAAGGACCTGTACATCCATTTCGCCGTCTCGCCACCGGTGCCGCCGCCACCGGTGAAAGGCTTCCGTGTGCAGGACCCCACCGGGCGCATCATCAACGTCGGCGGCAACCTGGACGGCCCGCCTATCCAGCAGGGCAAGGAAGTGCTGATCAAGTACAAGGGCGGCGAAACGCTGGCCATCCCCGGCAAGTTGTTGCTGCCGGGCCAGCCGAATCCCGCCGACCCGGGGTCGTTGAAGGGTTTCGTCACCGGTCCGACCGCTGAACTGGCCCCGGACGAGGCCCGTCTCGCGATCCTGGAACTACTGGCCCAGCCCGAGCTGAGCGAGCTGTTTCCCGTGCCGATAGACCTGTCGTACTTTCATTACGATTTCTTCGGCACGGTACCGTTCCCGGTCTTTGCGCGGGAAGTCACGTACACCAGCGGTACTGGTGTCGGCAGCACCATCTTCCTGGTGCCGGAACCCGGCACGCTGGCGCTGGGCGCCGCCGCCGTGCTGGTCTGGCTGGCGCAGCGCCGGCGCGCGGTCTAGCGTGCGGATGGTGCGCGGGTGGTGCGGATTGCGCGGCCCGGAAAAGGGTAGCCCGGCCTCTCCATTTAGCCAGTGGCGCGCCCACGGGGCCGGGCCTAAGATGGTCGCAGCCGCGCTGAATGCAGCGGGCGCCGTATTCAACCCATCCCAATGGAAGCCACCATGACCAATCCCAAACTTGAAGTATTGACGCCGACCAACTGCCAGCTGATCTTCATCGACCAGCAACCGCAAATGGCCTTCGGCGTGCAATCGATGGACCGCCAGGCGCTGAAGAACAACACCGTGGCGCTGGCCAAGGCCGCCAAGGTGTTCAACATCCCGACCACCATCACCACCGTCGAAACCGAAGCGTTCTCCGGCCACACCTATCCGGAGCTGCTGGATGTGTTCCCCGGCAAGCCTATCCTGGAACGCTCGTCGATGAATTCCTGGGACGACCAGAAAGTGCGCGACGCGCTCAAGGCCAACGGCAAGAAGAAGGTGATCGTCTCGGGCCTGTGGACCGAGGTGTGCAACAACAGCTTCGCGCTGTGCGCGATGGCCGAGGGCGACTATGAAATCTACATGGTGGCCGACGCGTCCGGCGGCACCTCGAAGGAAGCCCACGACTACGCGATGCAGCGCATGATCCAGGCCGGCGTGGTGCCGGTGACCTGGCAGCAGGTGTTGCTGGAATGGCAGCGTGACTGGGCGCACCGCGACACCTACGACGCCGTGATGGCCATCGTGCGCGAGCACTCGGGCGCCTATGGCATGGGCGTCGACTACGCCTACACCATGGTGCACAAAGCGCCACAACGCACCACCACCAGCCACGAAACGCTGGCCGCCGTACCGGCAAAGTAAGCTCCATTGGACCAGACTGCTATACAATCGCAGTCTGGTGTCCAACAGTTCACTACCGCCCCGGAGGCTGCGATGTCGACCACCCATACTTTCCGTCCCGACTACGTCGGCGCCGAAGTCGTCGAAGCCGGCATTGAAGTTGCCGACCGCAAAGGTCCGGACAGCGCGGCCGCCTATCTCAGCCAGCGCGGCGTGGCGCACACGGTGATCCAGCGCGTGGTTGCCGAGCCGGAACATCGCCGCAATCCCGGTCGCTTGCGCAACCGCGACGAGCGCCTGCTGGAAGAAGCATCGCGCTTCAAATTCAAGCTCTGAAGGGGCGGGCGGGCCTAGGCGGATACTGACCGCCGTAGGACAGGGACCACATCCCCCTATGTTCCCAGCCTACATATGGCCCGTACGTGCTCCTATAATCGACTGCACATGGCGCGGATATAGTGTTGTTCATCAGGTCGCAACGATAAACAACCCCCCAAGAGGCTCGCCATGTACCATGCTACTCATCCTTCCGTATCGCAGAAAGTAGCGCGCTCCACGCAGGCAGAAGCATCCGCACCGGTCGTCAGCCTGACCGGCGCCCAGCAAAACGATTTGCTGCGTGCCTTGTCGCGCGAAGAGCTGATCAATCTGTTCGAACACCTGGAACTGGTGCCGCTGGACGCAGGCAAACACCTGTTCGACTTCGGCGACAAAATGGAATATGCCTACTTCCCCACCAACGCCATCGTCTCACTGCAATTCGTGACGGAAGACGGCGGCGCGTCCGAGATCGGCGTGGTCGGCCGCGACGGCGTGGTCGGCGTGTCGATGTACGAAACGGAGCGCGCCAACTGCTCGGCCGTGGTGCAAAGCGCCGGCTACGGCTACCGCATCCGCGCCGCGGTGTTGCGCTCGGCCTTCTTCGACGGCGGCGCACTGGCCCAGCAGCTGATGCGCCACACCAGCGCGCTGTTCTCGCAACTGGCGCAGACGGTGGCCGGCGCGCGCCACGGCAGCATCGAGCAGCGCCTGTGCCGCTGGCTGCTGGAACGGCTGGACCGTTCGCTGTCGAACGAATTGAAAGTCACCCAGGAATCGATCGCCAATCTGCTGGGCGTACGGCGCGAAAGCATCACCTGCTGCGCCGGCAAGTTGCAGGAAAAAGGCATGATCGAATGCCGCCGCGGCACCGTTGTCGTACTCGACCGCAGCGCCATGGAACGCCTTGCCGGCTGCTGCTACGTCCCCGTCTAGTGACACTAGTGCCTGTACCTGGGCGCATGCTGGAGCTGATCCAGCTTGCGTTGCACCAGCCTGTACCAGGCGCTCGCCCATCTGGTCGCCCTGATCGATTCCTCCACCGTTGACGCCGTCATGCAGCGCTGCACCGCCCGCATCTGGCGGTGCAGTGCATAGGCGGCGGGCGGCGGCTTGCGGCGTGTGGGCGAGATATCCATGCCTGTATTCTGGCGCAGTTTCAACACCGCCGTTGTGCGTTGGCACACCGTGCGGCCATCCCGGCCCAACGGCCGGCAGATAAACTAGCGCGATTATCTTCGTGTTCAAAGCGCTTGCCGCTCGTTATACTGCGCCCCTGAGAGACAATACTTGAGGGTGCAGATGGGTAAGCAAGTGAAAGTGTGTGGCGCGTTGGCATTGTGGTCGGTGGGCGCGCTGGCCGCCGCGCAGGCGGCCGAGACGGAAGCGGGCACGGAAAAGATCGACCGGGTCGAGGTCACCGCCACGCGCTCGGCCGGCGCGGTCGATGTGCAGCAGGTGCCGGCGGCGATCACGGTGCTGAAGCCGGACAGCCTGACCCGCTACGGCCAGGGCAACCTCGGCGATATCGCCAACCTGGTGCCGGCCATGTCGGTGCAGCAGCAGGCGCCCGGCGTCAACAACATCACCATGCGCGGACTGGTGGTGCGCGGCATCGTGCCGTCCGAGGTGCAGGATTCGTCGCTGGTGGCGGTGTATATCGACGACATGCCGGTGACGCTGAAATCGTCCAACCCCGACCTGAAGGTGCTGGACCTGGAACGCATCGAAGTGCTGCAAGGGCCGCAGGGCACGTTGTTCGGCGCTGGCGCGATGGCGGGCGCGGTGCGCCAGATCACGCAAAAGCCGGACCTGGGCGATCTGTTCGGCACGCTGGAGGCGGTCGGTTCGAACACCTCCGGCTTCGGCGGCGCCAATCGCAATCTGCGCGGCATGGTCAATGTGCCGCTCAAGGCCGACGTGCTGGGCCTGCGCCTGACGGCCTACACCGGCAACGATTCCGGCTACATCCGCAACCAGGTCAACGGCAACACCACTAACGACGTCTCCACCAACCAGGGCCGCGCCGCCTTGCGCCTGCGCGCCTCGCCGGACCTGGTGATCGACGCCAGCGTCACCGCCTCCAACATCAAGGGCGGCGTCAACGACGCCTATGCCGGACTGGCGCCGTTCACCACCATCGCCTTGCTGCCGCAGACCAGCAACGACAAGCTGCAGCTGTATAACCTGGGCGTCAGCTATGACCTCGGCGACGCGCAGCTGGTGTCGTCGACCTCCTACCTGCACCGCGACACCCTGTACGTGACCTCGGCCCAGTATCCGGCCACCGCCTTCATCTTCGGCGGCAAGGCCCCGCTGATGCAGGCCGCCTACACGATCGGCAACGCGGTCAAGGATTTCGCGCAGGAGTTCCGCCTCAACTCCAAGGGTTCCGGCCCGCTGAAGTGGACCGCCGGCGCCTTCTTCGAAACCGGCAAGCGCAACACGCGCCAGGACGAACCGACCACCGGCTTCGACGAGCGTTTCGCCGCCACCCACAACTTCCCCGGCTATAACTCGCAGACCAACGACCTGGCCTTCAACCCGAACGATTTCTTCTCCGGCACGCAGAACACCAGGTCGCGCCAGCTGGCCTTGTTCGCCGAAGGCACCTACACCGTCTGGGACAAACTGGACCTGACGGCCGGCGTGCGCCTGTTCAGGGGCACGCAGGACTTCGACCTGCGCTTCACCGGCCTGTTCGGCAACCTGGTCGGCGCGACGCCGTCGGCGCCGGTCGGCCAGCCGGAACTGAGCAACAGCAGCGCCACCTCGCAGGGCGCCAATCCGCGCTTCGCCGCCGCCTATCGCGTCGATGCGGACCATACGCTGTATGCCTCGGTGGGCAAGGGCTTCCGCTACGGCGGCAACAACCAGCCGGTGCCTTTCAACTTCTGCGGCGTGAACGCGCCGGCCACCTTCGCGCCGGACAGCCTGTGGAACTACGAAGTAGGCTCGAAGAACACCTTGCTGGACCAGCGCATGACCTTCAACGCCAGCGCCTATGTGATCGAGTGGAAGGACGTGCAGGTGTTTAACAAGCTGCCGTGCACCTACTACTTCACGCAGAACGCCGGCAAGATCCGCAGCGAAGGCCTGGAGCTGGAAACCGCCTTCAAGCTGACGCGCCGCGCAGCGCTGGGACTGAGCGCCGCCTACAACCACGCCTACGCCACCCGCACCGTGGTGACCGGCATCGCCGCGCAGAACATCCCGCAAGGCAGCCGCGCGCCGTACGCGCCGCGCCTGTCCGCCACGGCCACGGCCAGCTACAGCGTGCCGGTGCGCGGCAACGACGAAGTGGGCATCGCCGCCAGCTACGCCTACCACAGCGACGCCTACACCAACTTCGCGGCGGCGCAGGGCAGCTATGCGCAGATACCGTCGTCGAACACGGTCAACGCCACCGTCACCTACAAGACGGGCGCCTACGAGTTCGGCCTGTTCGGCAGCAACCTGACCAACGGCGCCAAGATCAGCGACGTCACGCCGAACACCATCGCCATCCAGCCGGGAGACACCTTGTTCATGGTGCGTCCGCGCACGCTGGGCTTGCGCGTCAAGGCGCGCTTCTGATAGCGCGCGATGGACTCCCCCAGCCTGAAGCAGCAGCGCTCCGAATACGTCGATGCGTCTCAGCGCGCCGAAGTGGCGGCCGAGCGCAGGCGTCTGCTGTGGCTGGGGGAGTGGCCGACCTGGTTGCTGATCGGCGTGATTTACGGCGGCTGGTTCCTGACCTTGACTTACTGGCGCCGGATCGGCGACGTGCCGGCCACCTTGCTGATGATCTGGTGGTGCGCCTGGTATATGTCGCTGCAACATGAGCTGATTCACGGCCATCCGACGCCGTGGGCCTGGGTCAACCGCCTGTTCGGCTACGCGCCGCTGGCGATCTGGTATCCGTACCGGCTGTACCGCGACAGCCATCTGCGCCACCACATCGACTTCCACCTGACGATGCCGGCGCTCGATACCGAGAGCTATTACGTGTCGCCCACCGTATGGGCGGGGCTGGGCAAGCCGGTGCGGCTGCTGTACTGGTTCAACAAGACGTTCTGGGGACGGCTGCTGGTCGGCCCGGCGATCGCCGTCGCCGCCGCGTGGAGCGAGGCGCTGCGCCAGCCGCTGCGCCAGCCGCTGCGCGGCGAGTGGCGCAACGTGCCGATGTGGCTGATCCACTTCGCGATGCTGGGCGCTCTGCTGTGGTGGGTTCATGCGGCGTTCGGCGTGGCGCCGCTGTACTACGTGTTGGCGATCTCGTATCCGGCGCAGTCGCTGACGATGATACGGTCCTACTACGAGCACCGCCCGGCGGCGGAGCACAAGCAGCGCATCGTGCTCAATGAGGCGGGGCTGGTGTTCCGGGTGCTTTTCCTCAACAACAACCTGCATCTGGTGCATCACGACTTGCCGTCTTTGCCGTGGTATCTGCTGCCGCGCGTGTATCGCGCGCGGCGGTCGGCTTACAATACGCGCAGCGGCGGCTTCCATCTGCACGGCTATGGAGAGCTGATGCGCCGCTTCGGCTTCACCCCGGTCGATGCGCCGGTCCACCCGAACATGCCCGACACATGAACTGGAAATTCGCCCTGCCGATGTACAACGTCTCGCCGCGCATCCAGCACGGATACGAGGCGTTGTTGCTGGCGCTGGCCGACCAGGCGGGCGTGCGGGCGGAATTGGCGCGGCCGGCGGACCTGCCGGCATTCTGGCGCCAGCCGGATGTGCTGCTGACCCAGACCTGTGGATATCCCTACTTGACGCAGTTGCGCGGCCATGTGACCCTGCTGGCCACGCCATGCTTCGATTTTCCCGGCTGCGAGGGCAGCGACCATTCCAGCTTCATCGTCGCGCGCGAGGGCGGGGGGATCCGCAGCCTGGCCGATGCGCGTGGGCGGGTCGCTGCGGTCAACGATCCGCAATCGAACAGCGGCATGAACATGTTGCGGCACGCGGTGGCGCGCTGGTCGCTGGATGGGCGCCACTTCGAATCGGTGAAGTGGTCCGGCAGCCATGCGGCCAGCCTGCGCATGGTGCGCGAAGGCGCGGCCGCGATCGCGTCCATCGATTGCGTGACCTTCGGCTACCTGATGCGGGAAGACCCCGCGAGTCTGCAGGGATTGACCATTTTGCAGCAATCGGCGCCAGCGCCGGGATTGCCGTTGGTTGCAAGCAGCAAGGCGCCGCCGGAGTTGACGGCGCGGCTGCGTGCCGCCTTGCTGGAACCCGCGCCGGCATTGCGCGCGCTGTGCGCAAGCCTATGCATCAAGGGCTACGAGTACCGCGGCGATGCCGACTACGGTCGCATCCTGCAAATCGAAGCCGAGGCGCGGGCCGCCGGATATCCCGACCTGGCTTGACGGGGTTGCGACTTGCATGCGTTGCGTTTTAGTAGCAATGCGGCGTAAATTCTTGCTTAGCTATTTTGCGGTAATTCTGTTCCGCTATACTGGCCTATGGCCGCTCAGACGGCCGGCTCTTTCATCACTCCTCCACTTCTATGGGCAGTCACCATGACTATTACAAAGCGCTTGATCATGACTTTGTCACTGGCGTTACTCGCGCTGATCTTCGTCGGTATTACCGGCCTCACCCAACTGTCGCGGGCGCAGCAACGCCTCGATATGGTGCAAACCCGCCTGATCCCCAGCATCGCCGGCCTGAATATGGCCAAAGGCTTTCTTGCCGATAGCCGCCTGGCCGGCTACCGCCTGTCGGTGTTCTCCAACCTGCCCGACAAGACCGCCCTGGACAAGGCCTACAACGACGCCCACGCCAAGTTCGACGAAGTCATCGCGACCTATGAGAAGGAACGCATCTTCGACGACACCGACCGCAAGATGCTGGAGGCGGACAAGGCCAACATGGCGGCCTACCGCCAGGCGCTGATTCCGTTCCTGGCCGGCGCCCACGCCGGCGACATGGACGCGGTGCGCGCTACGCTGCTGGCCGGCACGCCGCTGGCGCTGTCCGCCGGCGCCGTCAAGAAGGGCTTCGACGACCATATCGCCTACAACAACAAGCTGATCGGCGACGTCCGCGAAGAGAGCGACGCCGCCTACAAATTCGCCTTCCGCCTGATGGTGGGCGCGGTGGTGCTTGGCCTGCTGGTGACCGGCGCGCTGGCCTGGCAGCTGTACGTCATCATCAAGGGCAGCCTGGCCTCGATCCGCGATACGCTGGAAGACGTGAGCCAGTCGCTGGACCTGACGCACCAGATCAAGGTGGAGCGCATGGATGAAATCGGCCATACGGCGGTGGCGTTCAACAAGCTGCTGGAGCAGATCGCCGGCGTGATCGACACCGTGCGCGCATCGACCGCCGCCGTCGGCGCGGCCTCGCAGGATATCGCCAACGGCACCGGCGACCTGTCGCAGCGCACCTCGTCGCAGGCGGCGGCGCTGGAGCAGACCGCGGCCAGCATGGAGCAGCTCACTTCCACCGTCGGCCAGAACGCCGACAACGCCCGCCAGGCCAACCAGCTGGCGCGTTCGGCCTCGGACGTGGCGGCGCAGGGCGGCACGGTGGTGGAGCAGGTGGTGGTGACGATGGGATCGATCAACGAATCGTCGCGCAAGATCGTCGACATTATTTCGGTCATCGACGGCATCGCCTTCCAGACCAACATCCTGGCGCTGAACGCGGCGGTGGAAGCGGCGCGCGCCGGCGAGCAGGGTCGCGGTTTCGCGGTGGTGGCGACCGAGGTGCGCAACCTGGCACAACGCTCGGCCGCCGCGGCCAAGGAGATCAAGGCGCTGATCGACGACTCGGTGGAGAAGGTAGGCTCCGGCACCAAGCTGGTGGAGCAGGCCGGTACGACGATGCAGGAAGTCGTCGCCAGCATCAGGCAGGTGACCGACATCGTCGGCGAGATCAGCGCCGCCACGCAGGAGCAGAACGACGGCATCGCGCAAGTGCACCAGGCGGTGACGCAGATGGACCAGACCACGCAGCAGAATTCGGCGCTGGTGGAAGAAACCGCCGCCGCCGCGCAGACCCTGCGCGACCAGGCCGACAAGCTGGAGCAAGTCGTCAGCGCGTTCAAGATCAACGCCTCGGCTGCCGCGTATGCGCCGCCCAAGCGCCCGGTGCGCGCGGCCGCATCGGTGGTGGCGACGCTGCCCAAGGCGCCGCGCGCCAAGCCCGCCGTCCAGCCGGCGGCCGCGCCGAAGAAGCTGAAGGCCAGCGCGGTCGCCAGCAAGGACGAATGGGAAGAGTTCTGATCCAGACGCGCCGCGCGGGCCGGCGGTACGGGGTTGCTTTTTAAGCTAGAATCCGGATTCACTTAATGGAGGGTGGCGATGGAGCACAACCGTCTTGGAAAATCCGGCCTGCGGGTGCCGGAACTCAGTTTTGGCACGGCCACCTTTGGCGGCGGCAACGACTTTTTCAAAGCCTGGGGCAGCACGGATGCGGGCGGCGCCGCCCGCCTGATCGATGTCTGCCTTGAACATGGCGTGTCGATGTTCGATTCCGCCGACGTCTATTCCGACGGCATGGCGGAGCAGATCCTCGGCCAGGCCATCAAGGGCAAGCGCAACCGCTTGCTGATCTCCACCAAAGTGACTTTCACCGCCGGCACCGGCGCCAACGATTTCGGCTCGTCGCGCCAGCACCTGATCGCCGCGGTCGACGGCTGCCTGCAGCGGCTGCAAGTCGACCACATCGACCTGCTGCAACTGCATTGCCAGGACAACTACACACCGGTCGAGGAAACGCTGTCCGCGCTGGACCAGCTGGTCCGCTCGGGCAAGGTGCGCTATATCGGCGGCTCCAATTTCTCCGGCTGGCATTTGATGAAATCGCTGGCGGTGTCGGACCGCTACGGTTATCCGCGCCACGTCGCGCATCAGGTCTACTACTCGCTGCTGAACCGCGACTACGAATGGGAGCTGATGCCGCTGGGCGAAGACCAGGGCGTGGGCGCGGTGGTCTGGAGTCCGCTGGGCTGGGGCAAGCTGACCGGAAAAATCCGTCGCGGCCAACCGGCCAAGCCGGGCACGCGGGCGCACGACATCGCCGGCACCGGCCCTGTCTTTGAAGAGGAGCGCCTGTACCGCATCGTCGATGCGCTCGATGTGGTGGCCGGGCAGGCCGGCAAGACGATACCGCAAGTGGCGTTGAACTGGCTGCTGGGGAAGAAGACCGTCTCCAGCGTCATCATCGGCGCGCGCGACGAGCAGCAGTTGATCGACAACATCGGCGCCACCGGCTGGCGTTTGAGCGCGGAGCAGAACGCGCTGCTGGAAGTGGCCAGCGATGTGTCGCCGGCCTATCCCGCGTGGCACCAGCGCAGCTTCTCGCTGGCGGACTAGAGGTTCTTGGCCGGCGCCTGGTCGCGCAGTTTCGCCGCCACCGCCTTGACCGCGGCCGCATGGCTGCGGCTGGCCCGCAGCGGGCCGCCGTGCGTCAGATGCAGCAGGGCGTCGCCGTTGGCCAAGGCTTCGACCCTGCGGATACGATCGACCGCGACGATCATGCTGCGGTGGATGCGCAGGAACTGGCCGGCATCGAGCCGGGCGATCAAGCCCGACACGGTGTCGCGCACCAGATGCTGTTCGGCGCCGACCTGCAGCGCCACATAGTTGCCCTGTGCTTCAATCCAGTCCACCTCCGACAGCGGCAGCGAAACCAGCTGGCCTCGCCGTTTGACTTCCACATGGGTCAACGCGGGCGCCGCGTCATGGGCGGGCTCCGGCGCGCCGGGCCGGGCCGGCGGCGCCGACACCGACACCCCCATCCGCCACGGGCCGGCCTGGAACAGCGCGGAGAGCGCGGCCAACGCAAACATCAGCAGCGTGAAATTGCTCACCAGTTGGCCCCGGATTTCGTCCCCGGACGGCAGCCAGCGGCCGCCGAAGGCCCACGCCGCCAGAAAACAGGATGCCAGTATCAGTGTCAACGCCAGGGCGGCGGCGCCGGCGGCGTGGATCAGCAGATGGCGGCCGCGCCCCGGGCCGCGCAGCGGGAAGCGCGCCATCAATGCCTGCACCGCCGAGGTGGCCGTCGTGCCCAGCAAGGCGGCCAGCAGGATGCGCAGCGTTTCATGGGGCAGGCTCAAGGTGTGGCCGGCCTGGCTGGCGCGCAGGATGTTGCCGGGTTCGAGCACCAGCAGGAAGGCTAGCCAGTACAACAAGCTCCAGGCGTGCGGACGCAGCCAGTTGGACCGGGGAGCCGGCGCGTGGCTTGGATGGGCGGAGGTGGTCATGCGTCCGATTCTAGCAGCGATCGCGCCGGCTGCGGAAATGGGACGGGCCGGGCAGGAAAGTGACCAAGCGGTCTGGCCCGCGCCGCGCCGCCGGGCGACACTGGGCGCTCACCAATCGTTCGGGAGGGGACATGGGCAAGATGCTGGGGAGATGGTGCAGATGGCGGACGAAGCCGACGTTGCTGGCTTTGCTGGCCTGGGGCTGGGCCCAGGCGGCGCCGGTGATGACCGCGGACGGCGCGTTGGCGGGGCGGCGGCAAGGTGGGGTGGATGTGTATCGCGCCATTCCGTTCGCGCTGCCGCCGTTGGGGCCATGGCGCTGGCGCCCGCCGCAGCCGGCGCCAGCATGGCGGGGTGTGCGCGACGCGGGCAGCTTTGCCCCGGCCTGCATGCAACAAGGGGTGTCGATGCCCGGCGAGCAGCCGCCGGCCGTCAGCGAGGATTGTCTGTACCTCAATCTGTGGGCGCCGCCGCGGCGCGCCGGCCGGCGTTTGCCGGTGATCGTCTGGATTCATGGCGGCGGCTATGCCAACGGTTCCGCTTCCATGCCGCTGTATCACGGCGACCGGCTGGCCCGCCGGGGCGTGCTGGTGGTCACCGTGGCCTACCGGCTGGGTGCGCTCGGGTTCCTGGCCCATCCGGCGCTGAGCGCCGAATCGCCCCATCGCTCGTCGGGCAACTACGGCTTGATGGACCAGATTGCGGCGCTGGAGTGGGTGCGGCGCAATATCGCGGCCTTTGGCGGCGATCCGGGCCGCGTCACCATCGCCGGGCAGTCGGCCGGCGCGATGGCCGTCAGTGCGCTGCTGGCGTCGCCGCGCGCGCAGGGACTGTTCCAGCGCGCCATCGCGCAGAGCGGCGGCATCTTCGAGCCGCTGCAACTGGCGCCCGGTTACCTGCTGGCCAACGCCGAACGCGACGGCGCCAGCTACATGAACTCGCTCGGCGCCACCACCCTCGAGGCGATGCGCGCGCTGCCGGCCGAGCGCCTGATTGGCGGCGGCGCCGGCCGGGTCACCCACCCCGTGATCGAGTCCGATGTGCTGCCCTTGTCGCCCTACGATGCCTATGTCCAGGGACGCTATCGCGACGTGCCTTTGCTGCTGGGCTCAAACGGCGAGGAAGCGCGGGCGCTGGTGGATGTGTCGGCGTTGCGGGCCGAGCGCTTCGAGGCCGACATCGGCGCCAGTTTCGGCCCCTTGCCGCCGGCGCTGCTGGCGGCCTATCCGCACGCGACCGACGCCCAGGCGCGCGAGGGCCGCCTGGGCCTTGAGCGCGACCTGCGTTTTGGCTGGGACATGTGGGCCTGGGCGCGGCTGGCGGGAGCGGGGCGCAGCCCGGTTTATTACTACAGCTTCCAGCAGCGGCCGCCGTTTCCGGCCGACTCCGTCCACGCCGGCTGGGGCGCCAGCCACTTCGCCGAACTGTGGTATATGTTCGACCATCTGGCGCAGGCACCATGGGCGTGGCGTGGTGCCGACCGCAGGTTGGCGGAGGCGATGTCGAGCTACTGGGTCCAGTTTGCCGCCAGCGGCGATCCGAACGGCCCCGGCCTGCCGCACTGGCCGGCCTTTCGCGGCGCCGCCGGGCAAGTCCAGTGGCTGGGCGATCCGATCGGCACCGGTCCGGTGCCGGCGCTCGACTCCTTGCAGGTCTTCGACGCCGTGTACTCCGGCCTGCGGGGCAAGGCGTTTGGACTGCCTTAGCCGGACCTGGCTAGAAGGTCCTGACCAGCGTCGCCCGCAGCGAGCGCGACTCGATGGGGTGGAAGTGGATGTCGTTGACCGGCGCCGCTTCGCCCTTCAATTGCGACGGGTAGTAGTAGTCGATGGCGGAGTCGCGGCGGTTGGCCAGGTTGAAGGCTTCCAGTTCCAGCGTCAGGCCCTTGCGGATCTTCCAGCCGAAGCGGGCGTTCAACGTCAGGCTGGGCTTCGAGCGCACGCTGTTGTCCTCGATCAGCGGACGCGGGCCGAAGTAGCGCAGCTTCAGCGAACCCGAATACGGGCCGCCGTCGTCCACGGCCAGCGCCAGCTGGCCGGTGCCTTCGATGGCGCCGGGGATGTAGGCGCCTTCCAGTTTTTCATCGCGCGAACGGGCGCGCGCGTAGGCCAGGTCCAGGTCGACCGACAGCCATTTCAGCGGCTTGTAGTAGTTCGACAGTTCCACGCCGTAGCGGCGGCTCGGCCGTCCCGCCTCGGTGGTGCCGGCGTCGCCCACGAAGCTCAGCTCCGAATCGAAATCCAGCCGGTACACCGACAGCGACGACTGCAAGCCGGGCAGCCAGCTGCTGCGCGCGCCCAGCTCCATGCCACGCGAACGCACCAGCGGCGAGACCTTGTCGGCCGCCGCGCCGGTCTTGGGATCGATGCGGATGGTGGCGCCGCGCGCGTCGTTGCTGTGGAAACCGTTGCCGATGTTGGCGTACAGTTCCGCCGTTTGCCACGGGCCGTAGATCAGGCTCAGGCTCGGGCTCACCAGGTGGTCGCCGGCCTTGCCGGAGTTGACCGCCAGGTCGCTGCGGACGTCGAAGCGGTAGCTGTCCAAGCGCGCGCCCGCCACGGTGCGCAAGGCGCTGTTCCAGCGCATGCTGTTCTCGAGATACAGGCCGGCGCTGGATTCGACGATGTGATCCCGCCGCACGACGGCCAGCGGCTGGCGCGCCTGCGTGTTCAGCAGGCCGTTGAAGATATTATCGTTTTGCAGCTGGACGCCGATGGTGGTGGTGCTGTCGCCGCCGGCCAGGTGCTGGTGCCAGCTGTGGCTTGCGTTGATGCCGCTGGTGACGCGCCTGTCCGGCTGCGCGAACTGGTCGCCGCGCAGCGGATCGTCCATGAAGTAGCTGAAGTTGGAATACAGGTCCAGCCGGTTGGCGATAAGGTAGGCGTTGACCCTGGAGGCGCTGTCCTCGCCGGTGCGGCGCCAGCCGGTTGAGAGGCTGTAGCGATGCGACTTGCCGCCGTCGGTCGGGTCGATGGCGTCGTTGCGGTCCATCTGGCCGGCCTGCACGGCGCGCAGCGGTATCTGGTCGGTCGAGTTCCAGTCGGCGCGGTAGGCCATCAGGCTGACGTGGTAGCCGTTGTTGGCATAGCCTGCGCTGTAGCGCAGCACTGCGTTCAGCTTCTGGTAGTCGTCCGGATGGGTGTAGGGGCCGTCGTTGTGCAGCACTTCGAGCGCGTACAGCAGGCTGCCCTGGCCGGCGTCCAGCGAGTCGGCCAGCAGCGCGCGGCCGTAGCCGTGCTGGCCGGCCGAGGCGCTGGCCACGCCTTGCAGCAGGCGGTTGGCGTACACCACGGAAGCCGTGCCGGCCGAGGCGAAGTCGCCGTCGCCGGCGGAGTAGGGGCCTTTTTTGTAGTCGAGCCGCACCGCCAGTTCCGGGATCAGGAAATTCAGGTCGGTCCAGCCCTGGCCGTGCGCGTGGCTGCGCTGGTTGACGGGCATGTCGTCGACGGTGGTGCGCAGGTCGGTGCCGTGATCGAGGTTGAAGCCGCGCAGGTAGAACTGGTTGGCCTTGCCTTCGCCGCTGTGCTGGCTGACGATCAGGCCGGGCGCCGCTTCGAGCAGCTCGCCGGGCCGATAGACGGTGCGCGCGGCCAGTTCCTGCTGCGAGATGCTGCCGGCGCTGGCGGCATCGGCCACGCCCAGCTGGTTGCCGCGCGAGCCTTCGACCAGCACCCGTTGCAGGATCTGGTCGTCGGCCTGGGCCGAGCCCAGTACCAACAGCAGCAAGTACTTAACGGGTGGTTTGATCGATGCTGCCTTGATCGAAGGTGAGAGTCTGGACGGGGCCATCGGCTTGCAGGTTGACTGTGTTCTTTTGGGATGGCAGGAAGTCTATCAGCAAGGCGTTGTGGATGCGAGTGGCGGGCCCCAGCTTCCTGCCTTCGATCTCCTGGTAGATGACGACGCTGTCGGCGTCCGCCTTCACGCCCACCCAGTGCAGCGGCAGGCGTTGGCGGTCCGGGCCCTCCAGGTAGAACTGCCGCTCGACGTAGCGGCGCAGCGGTGCTTCGCTGTCCGCCTGGCCGAGGTCGAAACTGCGGCCATAGAGATTCGTCAGCAAGGTGGCCACGTCGTGCGCGGTGTAGGTGTGCACGATCTCGGTGTTGCCGGTGCGGTCGTTGTAGCGGATATCGGCCATGCCCATGTGAAAATTATGGGCGCCCGCCGCCGTGCCGGCCAAGGCCAGCACGGCAACCACGGCAAGGCGCAAGGCACGCGGCATCATTCGGCCGACGAGTCCTTGGACGACTTGTCGCCCTTGCCCTTGAGCGGCGTATTGAAGTCGCGCATCAGGTTGTTGCGGTCACGGTCGGTCTTGAACAGTTCCATGCGCGACTGCGTCACCTTGCGCGGCCAGCTGTTGTTGCTGGTGTCGATGTCGGCGGTTTCCCACAGCGGGTCCTGGGTCAGGCCCACCATCGGCTCGTCGGTGACGATCAACTTGGTGATCTTCTTCGGCGAGTAGCGCCATACCTCGGCCGGAATGCGCTCGATGTACTTCTTGCCGCTCTTGAGTTCCACCTCCAGGATCAGCGGCATCACCATGCCGCCGAGGTTGGAGAAGTCGACCAGGTACAGGTGCTTGCCCTGGTCCAGCAGCTTCTTCTCCCACGGCTCCAGCTTCTCGATCGCTTCGGCGTAGGTGTTGCGGTCCTTGTTGGTGACGGTGAACTCGTCGTGCTCGTTGTAGAAGTCCTTCAGTTCCGGGTGGGCGTCCAGGCGTTTCGGCAGCGACTTGTTGAGCTGTTCGGAGATCGAGATCGGCTGCGCATCCTTCTGCGCCTTCTTCCATGCCTTTTCTTTTTCCGGGTCCTTGGTGCTCACGCCGTATTCGTTGATGGCGTCGATGCTGATGTCCACCGCGTCGGTGGTGTAGAACCAGCCGCGCCAGAACCAGTCAAGGTCGGTGCCGGAAGCGTCTTCCATGGTGCGGAAGAAGTCTGCCGGAGTGGGGCGCTTGAACTTCCAGCGGCGCGCGTATTCCTTGAATGCGTAGTCGAACAGGTCGCGGCCCAGGATGGTCTCGCGCAGGATGTTCAAGCCGGTGGCCGGCTTGGCGTAGGCGTTGTTCCCGAACTGGAGCAGCGACTCCGAGTTGGTCATGATCGGCACCTGGTTCTGGCTGCGCATGTAGTCGACGATGTTGCGCGCCTCGCCGCGGCGCGACGGGTAATTGTCTTCCCATGCCTGTTCGGCCAGGTACTGCACGAAGGTGTTCAGGCCTTCATCCATCCAGGTCCACTGGCGCTCGTCCGAGTTGATGATCATCGGGTAGTAGTTGTGGCCCACCTCGTGGATGATCACGCCGATCAGGCCATACTTGGTCTGCTGCGACCAGGTCAGGGCGCCGGTCTTCTTGTCCTTGGCAGGGCGCGGGCCGTTGAAGGAGATCATCGGATACTCCATGCCGCCGACCGGGCCGTTGACCGAGATCGCGGTTGGGTATGGATAGTCGAAGCTGTACTTGTTGTACTGGTCGATGGTGTGGACGATGGCCTGGGTGCTGTACTTGCCCCACAGCGGATTGCCTTCCTTCGGATAGTAGGACATCGCCATCACGTTGGTGGAATCCTTCTTGAAGCCCTGCGCGTCCCAGATGAACTTGCGGCTGGAGGCCCAGGCGAAGTCGCGCACGTTGGCGGCCTTGAAGTGCCAGGTCCTGGATGCGGTGCTGACGGACTTCTCGGCCTTCTCAGCCTCTTCCTGCGTGACGATGACGACCGGCGCGTTCGCGGTCCTGGCCTTGGCCAGGCGCTCGCGCTGCGTCGCGGACAGCACCTCGTTGGGGTTTTGCAGTTCGCCGGTGGAGGCCACCACGTGGTCCGCCGGCACGGTCAGCTGCACGTCGTAGTCGCCGAATTCCAGCGTGAACTCGCCGGATCCCAGGAACTGCTTGTGCTGCCAGCCCATCACGTCGTAGTAGGCCGCCATGCGCGGATACCACTGGGCGATCTCGAACAGGTCGTTCTTGTCGTCCTCGAAGTGCTCGTAGCCGGAACGGCCGCCCAGCACCTGCTGCTCGTTGATGTTGTAGGTCCAGTCGATACTGAAAGCGAAGCTCTGGCCCGGCTTCAACGGCGCCGGCAGGTCGATGCGCATCATGGTGCGGTTGATGGTGTACTTCAGCGGCTGGCCGCCGGCGGCCACGGACTTGATGTTGTAGCCGCCGTCGAATTCGCGGCCGGCCAGGATGCCGCGCATGCCGTCGAATTTGTAGCCGTCTTCCGGCGTGCGTGGCTTGGCCCATGCTTCGCGCGATGGCTGCGTCAGCATCATGCGGGCGTCGGAATCTTTTTTGTAGATGTTCTGGTCGAGTTGCACCCACAGGTAGCTCAGCGTATCGGGCGAGTTGTTGTGGTAGTTGATTTGCTCGCTGCCGGTGATGGCGCGCCTGGCTTCATCGAGCGTGGCGCGGATCGTGTAGTCCGCGCGTTGCTGCCAGTAGGCGGCGCCGGGGGCGCCGGAGGCGGTGCGGTAGCTGTTGGCGGAGGGGAGAACTTCGTCCAGCTGGCGGAACTTGTCGTCGAATGGCTCCGCTGCGAATGCGGACGCCGTCAAGCAAAGGGCGATGAAGCCGATGGTCTTGCGCATAGTTTGTATTCCTGATGATTTCCCGAATAAAGGAAGCTAGTGTATAGCAAGTTTTCAAAGAATTACCGGCCGATACAATAAAATACAAACTAAGTGGCGGTTTCGATTTTTGCTTATTTGGTTTCCCGTTGCTGGTCCTGGAAAGCGTGGTGGGCGTCGTCGGTGGCGCTCATCGCGGCCGACGGCAGGTCCAGCCGCATCAGGCGGGAGCCCTTGCCGTTGCTGGCTCGCGGCCATTCCGGCAGGCCGGCGCCGTTGGGGTTTCCGGTCTTGATGAAGTTGGCGAAGTAGCCCTGCATCTGCGTCGACAGCGCGTGGTCGTCCGCAGTCCATGAATAGACTTTGTTCGCTTTCAGGTTACCCAGCGCGTATTCGATTTCGACCGAATGGCCGGCGCCCGTCTGGCCCGGACGCGGGTGCGAATAGTAGTAGCGATAGACCGGTTGGCCGCTGGTGCGCGCGTGCGTGTCGATCCACTTCCAGGTGCCGTGGGCGATGAACAGGTCGCCGGCGAGATCGGTCGCGGCCTGCATGACGTCACCGCTGTAGGCATGCTGCGCGGCCGGTGCGCGCTCGCGGTACATCGTTTGCAGTATCTTGCTGAAGTTCGCCGGCGTCGGTTCGGCTTCGCCCAGCACCTGCTTGTAGTAGCCCTCCTGCGAATTCCATCCTGCCAGCAGCGGCACCTTGGCCTGTTGGCCGGCGGCGTAGGTATCGAGCGGGCTGCGTGGCAGCACGTAGCCGTCCTGGATATCGGCGAACCACGGCGCGTCCGGCCGCTTCAGGGTGTCGAGCAGCAGCTGGGCGGGCATGGCGCGCAGCGCGGCCAGCTTGGGCGCGCCGATTTGTGCGGCGAAGTCGGCGCCTTTCTTTTCCGCGACCGCCAGCGGTGGCGGGGCGTTCAGACCGAGCAGCGAACCGCTTTCGCCGATGGCGCCGGCGATCAAGCCCTTGGCCAACGGCGACATCATCTGCGCGCTGACCGACCACGAACCGGCCGATTCGCCGGCGATGGTGACGCGCGCGGGATCGCCGCCGAAGGCCGCGATATTCTTCGCCACCCATTGCAGCGCCGCCGCCTGGTCCATCAGGCCGTAGTTGCCGGAGGCCTTGTGTGGCGATTCGGCCGTCAGTTCGGGGTGGGCCAGGAAGCCGAAGATGTTGAGCCGATAGTTGACGGTCAGCGTGACGATGCCTTGGGCTGCCATGCTGGCGCCGTCGTAGCGCGGCTCGGAGCCGTCGCCCGCCGCGAAGCCGCCGCCATAGAAGTAGACCAGCACCGGCAGCTTCTCCTTGGCCGTTTTGGCGGGCGTCCAGACGTTCAGGTACAGACAGTCTTCGCTGATGCCGTCGGAGCGGAACACCATGTCGTCGAACAGCGGCAGCTGCATGGCGCGCGGGCCGAAATGATCGGCCTTGCGCACGCCCTGCCATTTCTGCGCCGGCTGCGGCGGCTTCCAGCGCAAGTCGCCGACCGGCGGCGCTGCGAACGGTATCCCTTTGTACGATTTGACGCCGGAAGCCTCCAGGGTGCCCTCGACCACGCCGCTGGCGGTGGTGGCGCGCGGCGCGGCCGCGAAGGAGGGCGCGGCGATCGCACCGAAAGCAGCCAGCAGCAAACTGTATTTGTTCATGTCGTCGTCATCGAAGTTAAATGTCGACGCCTACTATAGCTGGAAGCAGTTCCACCTGCGATAACTTATTTGCGATTTGCCATACCGATCTGGACTACCCCTGGGAGTATGCGCATCGACTGCGGGCGCCACATGGCGCCCGCAAAACTTTCGAGGCGAGATCAGATCAAGCGCGGCGTGCGCGGCGGCGCGCCAGGCCGATCAGGCCCAGGCCGCCGAGCATCATCGCGTAGGTTTCCGGTTCCGGTACGGCGCTGATGGTGCCGTTGACGGCGAACGGCAGTTCCACCGACAGGCCGCTGGCGGATTCTTCCAGCGTGGCGAAGGCGCCGCCGCCGGTCGATTGTGCGGCGTTGCCTTCACGGGCGTCGGACGTAGGCGGCTGCCATGGACCGGAAGCCGCGGTGCCTGCCAGGCCCCAGGTCAGCCAGTAGTGGCCGGAAGCCAACGTGATATCGGTGATGTCGGCATTGACCGTGTAGATGGCGCGCTGCTTGTTGGTGAGCGTGGATTCGGTGACGCGATAGCCGGCCAGGCCGCCATTGGTCACGCCAGTGGTGCCGGAGGCAACCACGGTACCCGTATTGACGTCGCTACCCGAGACGATGCTCCAGGTGGCCGTGGTGAAGCTGAAGCCATTGGCGCCGGTCTGGTAGCCAAAGAAGTTCAGGCTGGAGACATTCCATTTCTTGCCCGCCGTGACGTCGAAATCGTCGGCCACGAAATTGCCCGCACTGCTTTGGACACCGAAGCCGTAGGTGCCGGCGTCCGGTGCGATCACGGACACACCGGTGGCATCAACCACCGGGCCGTTGTTGTACAACTCACCGGCGTTGGTGACACCGGCTACCAAAGCGAGTACTGCGAATGCGATTTTGTTCATCATTTCCCCATCTCTGTTGTAAGAGATGTAAAAATATCATCGATTCGTCACATTGCCAAGAAAATATTTCAAATATGTCAATAGCATTCGATCATCGTAGTGTTTCAGTCAATACCCGGCCTTCGGCGCCGGCCGGTGGCCGCACGTGCAGCAGATGGGCCAGCGTCGGCGCGATGTCGACCACTTCCGCGTACTGGCCGTAGGCGCCCGGCTTGATCCAGCGTTTGCCCATGATCATCAGCGGCACATTGGTGTCGTAGGCGTACGGCGAACCGTGCGAAGTGCCGCTGGTGCCGGTGCCGAAGTACCAGTAAGGCTTGGCCACCACCATCAGGTCGCCCGAGGCCTCGCGGTTCCAGGCGCGCCGCATCAGCGTGGCGATGCGGGTGGTGTTGGCGGCGCCGCTTTCGAGCTGGGTGCGGGTGTAGGCTTCGACGATGCCGTTCTGCGCCAGCAGGAAGCGGGCGGCGGCGGTTTCCACTGCTTCGCGTTGCAGACCGCGCTGGTCGATTTGCGCGTAGTCCAGGTGGATGTTGGGCAGCGACCACGCGCTCAGCAGCTTGGCGCCGCCGAATTTCTCCGACAGGTGCTTGTCGAGCGCGTTCATCAGCTTGTCGCCGTCGATGCGCTGGGCGTCGATGTGCTGGGTCCGGGCGAACTCGGGGGTGTTCGGGAAACCGTGGTCGGCGGTCAGCACCACCAGCACGTTGTCCATGCCGACCCGCTTGTCGAGGTAGTTGAAGAAGTCGCCCAGCATGCGGTCCACGCGCTGCAGGTGGTCGTGCGACATCTTGCTTTCCGGGCCGAAGGAGTGGTTGACGTAGTCGTGCGCCGACAGGCTCACGCCCAGCAGGTCCGGCACGCCGGCCGGATTGCGGCCGAGGTTCTCGCCTTCCACCGCGGCGCGCGCGAAGTCCAGCGTCAGCTGGTCGAGGAAGGGGCCGGTTTTGAGACTGTTGTAGTAGCCGGCGTCGATCTCGCCGCTTTCGCTGTAGTAGGCGTAGGGCAGGCGGTTGTGGGCGCCCGGCTTGACCTGGTTCAGGTCTTCGCTGGCGTCGCCGGCGTAGGCCGCTTCAGGCAGCAGCGGCGTCCACGACTTGCCGTAGTAGCGGTCCTGCGGCTTGCCGGCCTGGTATTGCTGGACCCAGGCCGGATGCGCCTTCATGTAGAAGGTGCTGCTGGCGAAGTTGCCGCTCTTGTCCATGTACATGTAAGCGGTGCCGGTTTTGCCCGCCAGCAGAATCGCGCCGCGGTCCTTGCCGGAGACGGCGACCACCTTGCTGCGGCTGCCGGTGGCGTAGCGCAGCTGGTCGCCCAGCGTGTCGACCTTCAGGCGGGTCGGCGCGGTGCCATCGCTCGGCTTGGTCTCTTCGTTGATGTAGGTATAGTTGGTGTCTTCGGTGCAGTACACCGATTTCTTCGTGACCGGGTCGATCCAGTTGTTGCCGATGATGCCGTGCACATAAGGGTAGGCGCCGGACAGCACGGCGCTGTGGCCGATCGCGGTGACGGTGACGCCGTGCGCCTGGTGCGCGTTGCTGAACGACGCGCCCTGGTCCAGCATGCGACGCAGGCCGCCCTGGACGCCCTGGCCGAACTGGTCGCGATAGCGCAGCACCTGCTCGTTCGGCAGGCCGTCCACCACCAGCACCACCACCAGTTTCGGCTGGGCCGGGGCGCCGGTGGCGGCGGGAGCGGCGGCATGCGCGGCGTTCAGCGCAAGGCAGGAGGTCGCGATTACGAGTGCGGTCAGAGACAGTTTCTTGGTCATGTTGGGTCGTCGTCAGGTTGGAGGGATCGTGGGCGCATAGCCTACCATGCGCCCGCGATATCCTACCCCATCCTTGTGACGGCTCGATGACAAACTATGGTTGCGGGTTCCAGCCGGCGCCGCCGTTGTAGGCCGCGAACACCTTGGCGCGGTCGGCGAAACCGGCAGCGACGTCGCTGGCGCTCAGCTGGAAACCGCCGACGCGCGCCGCCAGGTTGATCGGCGCGCCGGCCAGCGTGGTGCTGCCGTATTCGCGCCAGCCGCTGGCGGCGGTGGGCACCACCGGGTTGGGCGCGGGCTGGCCGTTCACGCCGGCGGCGGCCCAGCCCACAGTGGCCACGTGCGCGTCCATCCGGGTGTTGATGAAGGCGACGTTGTCCCAGGTGGCGCTGCCGCCGGGGCTGCGCGCCAGGTAGGTCGCGCCGGTCGGCACGTCGCCGTGCTGCGGGCCGGGACCGGCGCCGTGCGTCAGGCTGCTGTTGAGGAAGACGTAGCCCTTGTCGCTGGCGTTGGCCACGCGCGCTTGCAGCACGTAGCCGCCGCTGCCGGCGTTGGACGTGTCGCCCACCGAGCGGATCTCGCTTTCCTCGAACAGCGCGGCGCGGCTGCTGCCCCAGATGAAGTCCACATTGCCCGCCACCAGCGCGTGGTAGAACCAGGCGTAGCCTTTCAGGTTCAGCGTGTCCTGCTCGCTGTAGAAATTGGTGTTCTTGGCCAGCAGGCGGCCACTGTCGCTATTGAAGTAGATCGTTTCCGCCTGGGCCGAAATGGCGCCCGAGCGCAGCGTGGTGTTCTTCAGCGTCAGCGTGTCGAGGGTCAGCATGTCGGCCGCTTCGACCAGCATCACGGCGCGGCCGCCGGACGGCGTCGAACTGTCGCCGTTGGCCTGGCTGCCGCCGGAGCCGGTGTTCAGCGTGTCGTGGTTGGTGTACTGGATCACGGCGCCGTCGCGGCTTTCTCCCGTCAGCGTGACGTTGTGCTTGCCGCGCAGGTAGAGCAGCTCGTTGTAGGTGCCGTTGCGCACGGTGATGGTCAGCGGGTCGTTGGCGGCCAGTTCCTTCATCGCGTAGTTCAGCGCCGCCTGCACGGTGTTGAAGTCGGCATCGTCGGTCGCGCCCACGGTCAGGCTGCTGCTGCCGGCGGCCGGGCCGGCGGCGCGGGTGGTGAACGACCAGTCGCCCAGTTTGCCGATGCCGGCGAACGGCACGCCGCCTAGCTTGGCGCCGTTGAACACGCCGTTGGCGACGGCGACGTAGTACTCGGTGCCGTAGGCCAGCTTGTTGCTGTGCGGTTTGATCGTCACCGTGTTGCCGTTGATGGTGACCGGCGTGGTGTTGACCTTGCGGATGGCCGGCTGGCCGGCATAGCCCAGGATGTCGGTCTCGCCGGACAGGCGTATCACATCGACCAGCGCGTCGTCGGTCTTGCGGAAGATGCGGATGCTGCCGCTGTTGCCCAACGTCGGCGGAGTGTCGAAGGTCAGCTTGAGCGAGGCGTCGATATTGGCGCTGCCGGTGTTCGAGGGCAGGGCGGCGCCGCTCAGCGGATAGGTCTGCGTCGGCTGCACGAACTGCGGGCTGATGGTGGCCGCGATGGTGCGCTGCAAGGTCGGATCGGATTCGCTGGTGACGACGACGCTGGCGCTGCCGGCGCCGACCGGCGTGATCGTCAGCACCGTGCCGTTGACGGCCACCGCCGCCACCGCCGGGTTGCTGGAGCTGGCGCTGAAGCCGTCCAGCGAGCCGTTCGGCTTGACGGCGGTGATGTTGACGCTGAGCGGCGCGTCGCCCACTTCAGCCGAGTAGCTGGGCGAGGACGGGTTGAGCGTCAGCTGCGAAGGCTTGAGCGCCGGATCGCCGATGCGCACGTCGTCGATCTGGAACGATTTGTTGGCGGTGTACAGGCCGACCCTGCCACGCTCCGCGAAGGCGGCGTCGGTCACGGTGCCCAGCGCTTCGCCATCGAGGTAAATGGTGAGCGAGGTGCCGATCATTTCAAAGCGCACCGTGTAGAACTGCGCGTCCATCGCGATCGGCTTCTTCACCTGCTTGGGCCGCGACAATGAGCCGGCCAGCATCCTGGCGATTTCCACCTGCGTGCTGGCGGTGCTGCTTTGCACATTGAGGCCGCCGCCGTACCAGTTGGTGGCATCCTTGTAGCGGGTGACCAGGTACAGCTGCTTGTTGCCGGTGGTGCTGTTGGTCAGGGGCTTGATGCGAGCCTCAACGTAGTAGTCGGCGGACGGCACGCCGCCCATGGCCGCAGGCTTGAGCAATGCCAGCACGCCGCCGGTGGTGGCCGCCGTATACTGCATCACCATATTGGCGCCGCCCACGTTCTCGGTCTTGACGCTGAAGCTGCCGTTGGCGCCGGCCACCGGCAGCAAGTCCCAGTTGGCCGCGCTGCTGGTCTGGAAGTCGTCGCAGAAGTACAGGCCGGACGGCGGGCAAGTCAGCATCACGCTGACATCGGGCGTGACGTTGCCGCTGCCGCTGATGGCGGTGGTCAGTTTTCCGCCGCCGGCCTGCGCCAGCGCGTTGGCCTTGACCAGCGCCAGCGGCCGCGCCGCGTAGGCATAGGGCACGGTGTAGGCGACGCTGTTCGGGGTCGAGCAGCCGGCCAGCGGCGCGCCGTTCAGCATCGAGCCGCTGTCCTTGAAGGCGCCCGCCACGGTGCCGCCGATCGGCTCGACCACGTCGTCGCAACGGATAGTACCCGGGCCGGCGATCTCGAACACGTTGTTGTTGGACCGGATCTGCGCCGCCTGGCCCACGCCTATGCTGTACTCGTACGGATAGGCCGGATGCGATTTGCTGCCGACGAAGTAGTTGTTGTACAGGTGGACCTGGCCGTAGCGCACGCGCGGCGCGCGGCTGACGATGTCGCGGAACACGTTGTTGCTGAAGCTGATGTGCAGCTTGCCGCTGTCGGCGCTGGCGTTGTCGCTGGAGCCGATCAGGTTGTTCTTGCGGTGCTGGCCGAAGACGTTGTACGACACCGTCACGTAGTCGGAAGCGTTGGTGATGTCCAGCGCGCCGTCGTGGCATTGCCTGGGCTGGCCGTTCTCGACCGTCAGCAGGTCGTCGGTCATGGCGCCGTCGGTGAAGGTGTTGTGGTCGATCCAGATGTGGTCCGAGCCGCTGATGCCGATGCCGTCGTAGGCTGAGTTCCAGTTGCCCAGCGCGCCGTCGGTCGGATCCCAGATCGGGCCGACATCGCAGGGGTTGACGATCTTCAGGTTGCGGATGATGACCTGCGAGACGTTGGCGACGATGATGTGGCCGTTCACGATGCCCGACGCCGCGCCGTCGCCGATCAGCGTGGTGTTGCTGGGCAAACGTATCAGGCCGCGTATCGCCTGGTCGCCGGTGTTCGCGTAGGGCACGCCTTCGCTCATGTCGATGGTGCCGCTCAGCTTGATGATCTTGGGCGCGGCGCCGCCATGCTTGATGGCCGCCAGCAGCTGCACGCGATTGGTCGCGGTGTAGATGTTGGACGACAGCGCGGTGGCGCCGCCGCTGGTGCCGCCGGCCATGGCGGCAAAGCCGTCGGCCGGTGCGGCCTGGAGTGCGACGTCGGGCGCTGCCGCCTGGGCGGACAGCGATAGCAGAAGGGACAGGCGTAGCGCCGCCCTGAAACCGTAGCGTTTCATATGGTGCTCCTTGGGTTGTGAGGGCGGTTTAGTGCTGCGGCTTGCGGCGGCGGGCCAGTGCGCCCAGGCCGGCCAGTCCGGCCAGCAGCGTCCACGCGGCGGCCGGTTCCGGCACCGGCATGGCCTGCAGGACGATGGCCGTTTCCAGTGCGTTGAAGTCGCCGTTCCAGTTCACCGCGCTGAGGTCGATGGCGATGGTGTGGCTGTTGACGATGGTCAGCACCGGCGTGCCGCTGGTGGCGCCGCTGTCGACGATGCTGAAGCCGGCGATGGCGGCCGCGAGTGTCGTGCCGAAATCGAAGGTCGCGCTGTAGTTGCCGGCGCCGATGGCGCCGTTGTTGAGGATGGTCAGATGGCCGTTGGGCGCGAAGTCGAACGCCAGCAGGTAGTCGACGCTCAGGAATTCCGCGCCGGGATTGTTGGGATCGAGGCCGCTGACGTTGCTGCCCGGCTCGGCGTTGAAGCCGTGGTCCAGCCCCAGCATGCCGGCCGCATCGCCGTTGTAGCTGGCGCTGATGACGGCGTTGTGCAGCGGATCGCTTGCCGCCTGCGCGCCGCCGCCGGCGAGGGCTAGGGTGAGGACGATGCCGGCGGCGGACGTGGCGGCCGCCACGGCTTTGACTAGTTTGATGTGCATTTTTGTCTCCAGATATTGAGTTGCATAACGCCGGTCTGCGCCGGTCGCCGGTCGGCACACCTCGCGTATGCCGTGCCACCGCGAGGAGGGCGTGGGGAACGCCGAGCTCATGGTTGGTCAAAAATCTGTGTAATGCGGGAAGAGGGTGAGGCTGTGTTTAATTGGTCAGCCAATTCTACGGTGGCCTGACCAATTAATCAAGGTGGACTGTCCAATAAGGTGGCGCGGCGGTCACAAGCGCAGGTGCATGAAGGTGGTCGGACCGAGCGTGCCGTCGGGCAGGGCGGCGTAGTCGGGCACCACGCCGGTCACGGCGAAGCCCAGCTTTTCGTACATGGCCTGGGCCGGGAAGCCGGTGCAGGTATCGAGCACCAGCAGCTTGCAGTCCAGCGCCCGCGCCCGCTCCAGCGCGTGCCGCATCAGCGCCTCGGCGATGCCTTGCCGGCGCGCGCCGGAATGGACCAGCATCTTGGATATCTCCGCCCGGTGGCGGCCGTTGGGCAGGCCGCACAACACCAGTTGCACGGTGCCGCACAACGCGCCGTCCGCGCCGTGCGCGACGAACAGCAGGCGCTCGCCGCTGTCGACCTGCGGCGCCAGCGCCAGCCAGAAGGCCTGCGCCTCCGCCAACGGACAGGGCAGCAGGAAGCCGATGCTGGCGCCGTGCAGCACGCAGTCGCGCAGCACCTGCGCCAGGTCAGATGCATGGCGGCGCAGGCCGGCGCCGTCGAGTTGTTTTATGGTGGGCATAGGGCGATCAGGTAGCGGGCCGGCGACGGCCCAGGGCAGGAAAAGCGGGTGGCGCCAAACAGGTGGAAGCGCAGGCAATCGCCCGCTTGCAGGTGATGGGTGACGCCGTCGAGCGTGTAGTCGAGCGCGCCTTCCAGCAGCCACAGGTGTTGCTCCATGCCGGGCACCGAGGCGCTGTCGTAGTCGATGCGGGCGCCCGGCGGCAGCCAGCCTTCCACCAGTTCGACGCCATAGCCGCGCGCCGGCGGCGACACCATGCGGCGTTTGAAGCCGGTGTCGGGGTCTTGCCACAGCACCTGGTCGGCGGCGCGCAGCAACTCGCCCGGCTGGGATTCGGCCGCGGCGATCAGGCGCGACATCGGCAAGCCGAACACGCTGCACAGTTTGCCCAGCAGGGCGGCGGTGGGGCTGTTCTCGCCGCGCTCCAGGCGCGACAGCGTGGCGCGGCTGATGCCGCTGGCGGCGGCCAGGTCGTCCAGCGACAATCCGCGTTCCACGCGCAGGGCGACCAGGCGCAGGGCCAGGCGGGATTCGATATCGTTTCTCATAAATGAGAATATATCTCCATTATGAGATTGTGACAAGGTGGGTTCAGGCATTTTTATCAGCGGCTCCTCTGCGCTGCATCAATCGCGCGGTTGTCGCGGCCAGTATCTTTTGAGAGCAACCAATCAAAAGGAGTTTACGATGGCAACGACATCCCACCCCCATATCATTCCCGGCAGCGGCCAGTTGGCGTTGCAGGGCGCTGTCGCGCTGGGTCCGGTTGCGGACGAGCAGACCATAGAAATCACGGTGCGGCTGCGCGCCGCGCCCGACCGCGCGCCGCTGGACCTGCAGGCGGCCACCGCCGATACGCAACCGGTCGCGCGCCAATACCTGAGCCGCGAACAGTTCGCCCAGGCCCATGGCGCCAGCGAGGCCGACATCGCCGAGGTCGAGGCCTTCGCGGCCCAGCGCGGCATGGCGGTCATCAGCAGCAACGCGGCCCAGCGGCGCGTGGTGCTGGCCGGCACGGCCGCGCAGATGAACGGCGCCTTCGGCGTCCAGCTGGAAGAGTACGAATACCCGGACGGCAGCTATCGCGGCCGCATCGGCGAGCTGAGCGTACCCGATGCGCTGGCCGGCGTGGTCGAGGGCGTGTTCGGGCTGGACGACCGGCCGGTGGCCACGCCCAAGTTCCAGCGTTTGCAGGCGGACGGCTTCGCCTCGGCGGCGGCGGCCAATATCGCGTTCTCGCCGCCGCAGCTGGCGCGGCTGTACAACTTCCCGCAGGGGCTGGACGGCAGCGGGCAGTGCATCGCCATCATCGAGCTGGGCGGCGGCAGCCGGTCGCGCGACCTGCGGATCTATTTCGGCGAGCTCGGCTTGCCGGTGCCGCGCGTCAAGTCGATCTGCATCGACCACGCCAAGAATCGTCCCACCACCGCCAACAGCGCCGATGGCGAAGTGATGCTCGACATCGAGGTGGCGGGCGCGGTGGCGCCGGGCGCCCTGATCGCGGTCTACTACGCGCCCAACACCGAGCGCGGTTTCCTCGACGCCATTACCGCCGCCGTGCACGACGCCGTCAACAAGCCCTCGGTGATCTCGATCAGCTGGGGCGCGCCGGAATCGGCCTGGACCGGCCAGGCCATGACCGCCTTCGAGCAAGCCTTCGCCGACGCCGCCGCGATGGGCGTGACCGTCTTGTGCGCGGCCGGCGACAACGGCTCCACCGACGGTGTCGGCGACGGCGCCCAGCACGTGGACTTTCCGGCGTCGGCGCCGCACGCGCTGGCCTGCGGCGGCACCCGCGTGTTGTTGCAGGACGGTGGCGGCGCGCACGAAACCGTCTGGAACAGCGGCCCCAACAGCGCCACCGGCGGCGGCTACAGCAGTTTCTTTGGCGCGCCCGACTACCAGCAGGGCGTGGTCAACGGCCATGCCGCGCGCGGCGTGCCGGACGTGGCCGGCGACGCCGATCCGGCCAGCGGCTACAAGGTGCGGGTCGACGGCCAGAACCTGGTGTTCGGCGGCACCAGCGCGGTGGCGCCGTTGTGGGCCGGCTTGCTGGCGCTGATCAACCAGCGACTGGGTCGTCCCGTCGGCTTTTTGCATCCGCTGCTGTACGGTTCCTTGCAGGGCCGGGGCGTGACCAGGGACGTTACGGACGGCAACAATGGCGCGCAACAGGCGACGCCCGGGTGGGATGCGTGCACGGGTTGGGGCTGTCCCCATGGGGAAAAACTATTGCAGGCCTTGAGTGATTGATTTCGCAAATCGAAACAATTCTCTGACGCAAGTTTCGCATGGGAAAAACACACTTTTTCGCTCTACAGGCCGCTAAAAATGGTGATTGTTGCCAATTCCTTGATAGAATGACGGGGTAGAAGTTTTTTTGCTCGACAGTTCCATGCGTCGTCAAACAGGAGTCGATTATGATCATGGTGAACAACATTGGTGGTGCTTCCCTTCCTGCGGCCGTGGTCGCGGAGAAGACGCTTGAGCCGAAGAAAAACGCCAGTTCTGTACCCGAAACCAATGCGGACTTGAGCGCGTCGGTAGCCGCTTATCTGTCCCTGCCTGGTTTCAATTCGCCGGTGCAAAACGACCCCGTCCCGACCGTCAACGGGGCCGACAAAGCCAGCGCCGTCGTCAAGGCCGTGGCGGAGTCGGACGACGATGGCATGAAGCTGGCATTGAAGCAATTCGACGAGGGCTTGAAGCGCCTGGTGCAGCGACCGGAAACCCAGTTTTTCCAGGCCAAGTTCGGCCTCGATGCGAGCGCCGACAGCCATAACAATCTGGTGGCGCCTGATCCCTTGCCTGGCGTCGATGAAAATGGCGTGCTCAGCAGCGGCAAGGTCGACATGGCCGCCGACTCCAACAAGGACGGCAAGATCAGTCCCGAAGAGCTGCGCCGCTACCAGATGCCGATCACCTACCGCAGCAGCGAGAGCGCGGCGGATTCCCTGGTCAACGGCCCATCGGCCTTTTCGCTGACCGAAGCCAACCGCGCCTACGGCGTGGTGGCCACCGCAGAAGCCGCCTGATCCATCCCCACAGCTTGCTCTAGAACGGGCTTCGCCTTTACGGCGGAGCCCGTTTTTTTTCGCCCAGCAAGTTTCGTGGCGCGAATGTCATACAAAAAACACACTCAGCACGTAAAAAATGCGAATATGTCAGGCAAAAGTGCAGTTCAGTTAACCTTTTGGTCTGGCATGACCCTTCAGCGGGAGTTTTTTGTGAGAAAACAGAACTTCAGGCAGCTCCGCCGGCAATCCTTGCGTGCAGGCATGGCGGCGCTGGTCGCGGCGGGACTGGGCGCTTGCGCCCTCGGCCCCGAATTCAAGACCCCGGCCGCACCGGCCTCGACGGGCGAGCGCTACACCCCGACGCCGCTGGCGGTCCAGACGGCGGCATCGCCCGGCGTCGGCGGCGGCGCCCAGCAGTTTGCCATGGGGCAGGACATTCCGGCGCAATGGTGGACGGTGTTCCGCTCGCCCGCGCTGGACCAGCTGATACGCGGCGCACTGGAGCACAACCCGAATATGGCGGCGGCCGAAGCGGCGCTGCGCCAGGCGCAGGAAAGCTATAACGCCCAGTCCGGCAGCCTGGTCTATCCCACGGTGAACGGCCAGCTGGGCGTGGCGCGCCAGAAGGTGGCCGAGAGCGGCGGCAACAACGGCGGCGTCTTTAACCTGTACAACGCCTCGGTCAACGTCGCCTACACGCCGGACGTGTTCGGCGCCACCCGGCGCACGCTGGAAGGCGCGCGCGCCCAGGTCGATTACCAGCGCTTCCAGGTCGAGGCAACCTACCTGGCGCTGAGCGCCAATGTGGTCACCACCGCCATCCGCGAAGCATCGCTGCGGGCGCAGCTGAAGGCCACGCAGGAAGTGCTGGACGCCCTGAACCAGCAGATGGGCGTGATCGAGAAACAATTCCAGTACGGCGCCGTGCCGCGCAACACTTTGCTCAGCCAGCGCAACCAGGCGGCGCAGATCGCCGCCACCTTGCCGCCGCTGGAAAAGGCGCTGGCGCAAAGCCGCCATCAACTCTCCGTGCTGGCCGGCAAGCTGCCGAGCGAGGCGGGCATGCCCGAGTTCGACCTGGCCTCGCTGACCTTGCCGGTATCGCTGCCGGTGTCGCTGCCGTCGGCGCTGGTGCGCCAGCGGCCCGACATCCGCGCCAGCGAAGAACAGCTGCACGCGGCCAGCGCCGCGATCGGCGTGGCGACGGCGGCCCAGTATCCGCAGTTCACGCTGAGCGGCAGCTACGGCTCGTCGGCGCAAACCTTCAGCAAGCTGTTCGACGCCGAAACCACGGCCTGGAACCTGGCCGCCGGCCTGACCGCGCCCATCTTCAACGGCGGCGCGCTGAGCGCCAAGCGGCGCGCGGCGGAAGCGGCCTACGACGTGGCGGCGGCGCAGTACCGCGCCACCGTGCTGGCGGCGTTCCAGAACGTCGCCGACAGCCTGCGCGCGCTCGACTCCGACGCGGCCGCGCTCAAGGCCCAGTCCGAAGTCGACGCGCTGGCGGCCGAATCGCTGGCGCTGGCCACGCAGCAGTACAAGCTGGGCGGCATCAGCTACCTGGTGCTGCTGGACGCGCAGCGCAGCTACCAGCAAGCCCACGTGGCGCTGGTGCAGGCGCAGGCGGCCCGCTACGCCGACACGGCCGCGCTGTTCCAGGCGCTGGGCGGCGGCTGGTGGAACCGCGGCGGCGGCGTCCCGGCGGCCACGGCGGTGTCGGCGGCCGCGCCCTACGGCGGCGCCAAGTAAGCACATATCAAACAACACTAAAAAGCAGGAGAACGATTCATGACCAAGCGTATGTTCATCATGATAGGCGGCGTCCTTTTATTGATCGCCGTGCTGGCGTTCGGCAAGTATTTACAGATTAAAAAAATGATCGCCAGTTCGCCCAAGCCGACCGCGCAGGTCGTCACCGCGATCAAGGCCAGCATCTCCGAATGGCAACCGCAGCTGACTTCGGTCGGCACGCTGGTGCCGGTGCGCGGCGTCGACGTCACCACCGAGATCGCCGGCCTGGTGCGCCAGGTGCGCTTCAAGTCGGGCGACGAGGTCAAGGCCGGCCAGGTGCTGTTCGAGATGAACGCCGATGCCGACATCGCCCAACTGCGCGCGCTGCAGGCGGCGGCCGACCTGTCGGCCTCGGTGCTCAAGCGCGACAAGCTGCAATTCGCCGCCCAGGCCATCAGCCAGGCCCAGCTCGACAACGACGACGCCGACCTGAAGAGCCGCAAGGCGCTGGTGGCGCAACAGCAGGCGCTGGTCGACAAGAAAACCATCCGCGCCCCGTTCGCCGGCAAGCTGGGCATCACCGCCATCAATCCCGGCCAATACCTGAACCCCGGCGACAAGCTGGTGACCTTGCAAACCATCGATACCGTTTATGTCGATTTCTTCATCCCGCAGAAACAGCTGGCCGGCCTGTCCATCGGCCAGAAGCTCAGCCTGACCAGCGACGCCTATGCGGGCGTGGCCTTCCCCGGCAAGGTCACCTCGATCAGCCCGAAGGTCGATGCCGCCACCCGCAACGTGCAGGTCGAGGCCACGGTGCCGAACGCCAAGCGCCAGCTGCTGCCGGGCATGTTCGCCAACGTCAGCCTGGACCAGGGCGACCGCAAGAAATACCTGACCCTGCCGCAGACCTCGATCACCTACAACCCTTACGGCTCGACCGTGTTCGTGCTGGCGCCGCCGCCGGCCGACGCCAAGGACACGCTCAAGGACGACAAGGGCAACGCCCACCTGGTGGCGCAGCAGGTGTTCGTCACCACCGGCCCCACGCGCGGCGACCAGGTGGCGATCCTGACCGGCGTCAAGGAAGGCCAGACCGTGGTCACCAGCGGCCAGCTCAAGCTGAAGAACGGCACGCCGGCCGTGATCGACAACAAGGTGCAGCCGGCCAACAGCCCGAATCCGACGCCGCAGGAACACTAAGGGAATCCGCGCCATGAATTTCACCGACATCTTCATCAAGCGGCCGGTCCTGGCCAGCGTCGTCAGCCTGCTGATCGTGGTGCTGGGCCTGCGTTCGCTGTTCAGCCTGCCGATCAACCAGTATCCGAAGACGCAGAACGCGGTGGTCACCATTTCCACCACCTACTACGGCGCCGACGCCTCCACCGTGGCCGGCTTCATCACGCAGCCGCTGGAAGGGGCGATCGCCCAGGCGCAGGGCATCGACTACCTGTCCTCGTCGTCCAACAGCGGCGTGTCGGTGATCACCGCCACCTTGCGGCTGAACTACGATTCCAACCGCGCGCTGACCGAGATCACCACCCAGGTCAACTCGGTGCGCAACCAGCTGCCGCAGCAGGCGCAGCAGCCGGTGCTGACGGTGCAGACCGGCCAGACCACCGACGCCATGTACATGGGCTTCTACAGCGACACGCTGCCGACCAACAACGTCACCGACTTCCTGGCGCGCGTGGTCAAGCCCAAGCTCGATTCGATCCAGGGCGTGCAGACCGCCGAACTGCTGGGTGCGCGCCAGTTCGCGCTGCGCGCCTGGCTGGACGCCGGCAAGATGGCGGCGCACGGCGTCACCGCCACCGAAGTGAGCGCCGCGCTGGCGCAGAACAACTACCTGACCGGGCTGGGCGCCACCAAGGGGCAGATGGTGACCGTGCCGCTGACCGCCGGCACCGACCTGCACACGGTGGAGGAGTTCAAGGCGCTGGCCGTCAAGCAGGCCGGCGGCGCCATCGTCCACCTGGAGGACATCGCCACCGTCACGCTGGGTTCGGAAAACTACGATTTCAACGTCGCCTTCAGCGGCGTGCGCTCGGTGTTCATCGGCATCAAGGTAGCGCCGGAAGCCAACATCCTGGACGTGGCCAAGCGCGTGCGCGAGGCCTTCCCGCCCATCAAGGAGCAACTGCCGAACGGCCTGACCGGCGAGATCGTCTACGACTCGACCGAGTTCATCAACACTTCGATCGACGAGGTGGTCAAGACCCTGGTCGAGGCGCTGATCATCGTCACCATCGTCATCTACCTGTTCCTGGGCAGCTTCCGCGCGGTGATCGTGCCGGTGATCGCGATGCCGCTGTCGCTGATCGGCACCTTCTTCGTGATGCTGATGCTGGGCTATTCGATCAACCTGCTGACCCTGCTGGCCATCGTGCTGGCGATCGGCCTGGTGGTGGACGACGCCATCATCGTGGTGGAGAACGTCGACCGCCACATGAAGGAGGGCATCAAGCCCTACGACGCCGCGATCATGGCCGCGCGCGAGCTGGGCAGCCCGATCCTGGCGATGACGGTGGTGCTGATTGCGGTGTACGTGCCGATCGGCTTCCAGGGCGGCCTGACCGGCGCGCTGTTCACCGAGTTCGCCTTCACGCTGGCCGGCGCGGTGGCGGTGTCGGGCATCGTCGCGCTGACCCTGTCGCCGATGATGTGCGCCCACTTCTTCGACCCCAAGCAGGATGAAGGGCGTTTCGTCAAGGCGATCGACAAGGTGTTCGAGAAAGTCCACAACGGCTACCTGCGCTTGCTGCACAGCCTGCTCAACACCTGGCCGGTGCTGATCGTCATGGGCCTGATCCTGAGCCTGCTGCTGGGCCTGATGTTCAAGATGTCGCAGTCGGAACTGGCGCCGGAAGAGGACCAGGGCATCGTGCTGTCGCAGGTGGTCGGCGCGCCGACCGCCACCTCGGACCAGATGCAGGCCTACGCCAAGCAGATCTTCGACATCGCGCACCAGTTGCCCGAGTACGAGCAGATGTTCCAGATCACCGGCGTGCCGACCACCAATTCCGGCATCGGCGGCGTGCTGTTCAAGTCGTGGGAGAAGCGCAGCCGCTCGGCGCACGAGATCCAGCAGGACTTGCAGGAAAAATGGAGCCATGTGGCCGGCGGCCGCGTGGCGGCGTTCCAGTTCCCGGCGTTGCCGGGCAGCTCCGGCTTGCCGGTGCAGTTCGTCATCACCACCACCGAACCGTTCGAGAACCTTAACACGGTGGCGCAGGCGGTGCTGGACAAGGCGCGCAAGGACAACAAGTTCTACTTCGCCGACGTCGACCTGAAGATCGATGCGCCGCAGGCGCGCGTCGAGGTGGACCGCGACAAGCTGGCCACCTTGGGCCTGACGCAGCAGGACTTCGGCAACGCCATGGGCGCGGCGCTGGGCGGCGGCTACGTCAACTACTTCTCGATCGCCGGCCGTTCGTACAAGGTGATCCCGCAGGTGCGGCAGGTCGACCGCCTGAACCCGGCCGACGTGCTGGACTTCCACATCAAGACCCCGGGCGGCGCCATGATCCCGGCCAGCACCGTGGCCAGCATCAAGTACAGCGTGCAGCCGGAATCGGTGACCCGCTTCCAGCAGCTGAACTCGGCCACCATCGCCGGTGTCACCGGCGCCTCGCAGGGCGAGATCCTGGAATACCTGCGCGCCACCGTCAAGGAAGTGGCGCCGTCGGGCTACACGGTCGATTACTCGGGCGAGTCGCGCCAGTACATGAGCGAATCGGGCGGTTTCGCGATGACGATGGCGTTCGCCGTCGTCATCGTGTTCCTGGCGCTGGCGGCGCAGTTCGAGAGCTTCCGCGATCCGATCGTGATCCTGTTCTCGGTGCCGATGGCGCTGTTCGGCGCGATGACCTTCATCTTCCTCGGCTACGCCTCGATCAACATCTACACCCAGGTCGGACTGGTGACGCTGATGGGCCTCATTTCCAAGCACGGTATCCTGATCGTGGAAGTGGCCAACCACCTGCGCGCGGCCGGCAAGAGCAAGCGTGAAGCGATCGAGGAAGCGGCCGCCACCCGGTTGCGCCCCATCCTGATGACGACCGCGGCGATGGTGTTCGGCGTGGTGCCGCTGGTGGTGGCCTCGGGCGCCGGCGCGGCCGGCCGCCACGCGATGGGCCTGGTGATCTTCACCGGCCTGTCGATCGGCACGCTGTTCACCTTGTTCGTGGTGCCGGCCATGTATCTGTTCCTGTCCGGCCAGCACAAGGCCGAACCGCAGGCTGCGGCGCACGGCGGCGCGGCGCCGGCCCACATTGCCGGGCAGCCGACCTGAAGCCGGGTGCGATGTCCGCCGTGGACAAGGCAACGGCGCCGCGCTTCGGCTGGCTGAACGGCCAGCGCAAGCGCAGCATGGAAGAAGTCATTCTGATGTTGCTGTGCGCGCTGTGCGTGCCCAGCATCCTGCCGTTCGGGATCTACCGCCTGATGCAGCAGCAGTGGCTGTCGGCCACGGTCGACATGGCGCTGGTGCTGGCCATGCTGGCGGTGATCGCGCACGTATGGCGCACCGGCCGCCACCGGGTCGCCAGCTTCTGCGTCACGCTGTTTTATTCGGCCGGCATGCTGGCCACCGTGTACCTGCGCGGCGTGTCGCTGATCTACTGGGTGTATCCGACCATGATCGCCTGCTATTTCGTGCTGCGGCCCGGCGTGGCGGTGGCGATCAACAGCGTCTCGCTGGCGGCGCTGGTGGTGATCCTGCTGTCGCAGCTGGCGGTGCTGAACCTGCTGACCATCGTCGTCACCATCGGCCTGGTCAACCTGTTCGCCTACATCTTCGCCTACCGCACGGGCGCGCAGAACAAGGCGCTGCACACCGAGGTGGAGCTGGACTTCCTGACCGGCGTCGGCAACCGCCGCTCGCTGGACCGCAAGCTGGCCGACCATGCCGACGAACGCCGTCCGCACTTGCCGTCCTGCCTGCTGTTGCTGGACCTGGATCACTTCAAGCAGGTCAACGATCTGCACGGCCACGCGGCCGGCGACCAGGCGCTGATACGGCTGTGCGAGGTGATGCGCCTGCATACGCGGTCGAGCGACCGCATCTTCCGCTACGGCGGCGAGGAGTTCGCCGTCATCGCCAACGGCGCGGCGCTGGACGCGGCCAGCCGCCTGGCCGAAAACCTGCGGGCCGCCGTGGCCGCGGCCAAGTTGATCGACGACCATCCGTTGACGATCTCGATCGGCGTGGCTTTTATGGACAAGCGTTACGCGCCGGCCGATTGGCTGATGCAGGCCGACAAGATGCTGTACGCGGCCAAGCAGGGCGGCCGCAACACCGTCCGCGTGGCGGCCGGCGACGCGTCCGGCGTGGAGACGGTATGAGGAACACCATCATCGCGGGAGTGCTGGCGCTGGTGCCGCTGGCTGCATGGTCCATGCCGGAAGCGCCGCCGGCGACCGCCAAGGCGCCGTCCGAAGCGCAGGTGCGCGACCTGAGCCTGCCGCCCGCGTTATCCGACGAAATGATACGCAAGGCGGTGCGCGCCACCATCGTTGAAGATCCGCATCCGGTCGACATGAGCAAGCGCGCGGCCGGCGCCTTCAGCACCACGGCGCCCAGCATGCATGACACGATGACGGCCGCCTTCGAGCAGGCCAAGGTGCCCGATTGCCTGCATGGCGACGCGCTCAAACTGCAACCGGCGCAGATCGGCCCGATCGCCGTGGTCGGGCCTTACTCGCTGCCGTGGGTGATCGCGGCGGTGATACGGGGCAAATGCAACTGAGGTGTCAGAACGGCTTCACGCCGATCAGCATCTGGTGCAGCCAGTGGGCGAACAGCACCGACACGCCGAAGCCGGCCACCACCGTGACGGCCGTCGCCACGCCCTTGCCGGGCGGGTAGACGGTGCCGGCGGCGGCATCGCGCCGGCGCGCTGTGCGGAACAGCAGCACCGACCACACCAGGAAGCTGCCGAACAGGATGATGTCATGCAGCGTGCCGTTGGCCAGCAGGTGGGCCAGCGCCCAGACCTTGACGGCCAGCGTCATCGGATGATGCAGGCGGGCCTTGATGCCGTTGCCCGGCACATAGGCCGCCACCAGCAGGATGAAGGACAACACCATCAGCGGCGCGGCGATGTGCGCCATGAAGCGCGGCGGCGACCATACCACCACCGGCTGCTGGCGTGCCAGGCCGTAGCCCCAGATCAGCAGCCCGAAGCCAGCCAGCGACAGCAGCGAATACAGTCCCTTCCAGCCGTTCTCGCCCAGGCGGGCACGCATGCCGTTGCGCCAGTCGTCGGCGAAGATGCGGACCGAATGCAGCCCGAGGAAAATCAGCAAACCCAATATCAGCAGAGCCATTATCACGTCCTTGGTGTAGGTTGAACTGCGCTGACGATACACCGGCTGGCGGCGGCATGCAACGTCAGCGTAGCCGGCCCGCCAGATGGACGGTGTCGTCGCCGCCGGCCAGGCGCAGTGCGCGCCAGCCTTCGGCGTCGGCCTGCGGCGCCAGTTGCACCGACAGCGTCTGGCCGGGCAGCGTGACCGGACGCAGGAAGCGCACGTCGAGCTCGCGGAAGCTGCCGGGCGCCAGCGTTTCGTAGCTGCGCGCCAGGCTGCCGAAACCATGCAGCACCTTGGCGCCGAAGATGGAGCGGCGCGCCAGCGGCCCGCACCAGTGGATCGGGTTGATGTCGCCGGTCAGCAGCGAGAAGCGCAGGCCGTCGCTGGCGTCGGCGCGCCAGGTGCCGGCGGTCAGCCAGGCGGGATCGGGCGGCCGGGCCGGCGGGTTGCGGGCGGAGCGCGCGCCCGGCAGGCGCACGCGCATGTGCAGCCGCGTCTCCACCAGGCGCGCCTGCCGCGTCGTGCCGGTGACGACGGCCACGACGATCCTGGCCCAACCGTCCGCATGCGCGATCTGTTCGACCGAGGCGCTCAGCGTCAGCTGCGTGTCGCGCGGCAGCGGGCCATGCACCGTCATCGAAACCCCCTGGTTGATGATGCCGGTGAGGCGGTAGGGCAGCTGCATCAGCAGCTCGCTCACCAGCGGCAAGCTCCATTGCGACACCATGTGCGGCGGCAGCAGACCGTCGTAGCGGCCCGCCGCGCCGCACCAGCGGATGTAGTGTTCGACCAGCTGCGCCGGCGGCGCGGGGATGCGGCGCTGGAGCGGCGCGGTGGTGCGAGTCTGCACCGAGGGCGCGTCCGACGGCGTATCCGCGCTGCGCGGCGCCTGGGGCGCCAGCAGGGCGCGCCCTGCTGCCTGCAGCAACATCCTGGCGGTGGCCCTGAGCATCGCTCCCTGGTGGCGCAGCAGGCCGTAGGGAATGGCGCCAGCCGTCGTCATTCCAGCGCCTTGATCACGGCGCTTAGCAGCGCCTGCGGCTGATAGTTCAGGCGACTCGGCGTCAGGCCTAGCCGCACCAGCACCAGCTGCTTCGACGGCACGATGGCGATGGACTGGCCGTCATGGCCCTCCAGCCAGTAGGTATCGGCGGGAAGCTTGAACGGCGGGTCCGGGTCCTGTCCTTCCGGCGTGGCGCCGGTTGGCCCCCAGCGCCATACCTGTCCCTGTCCATACTGGCCGCCGGAGGCCGGCGCCACCTGCTGCATGGTGGCCACGAAGCCTTCCGGCAGCAGGCGCTTGCCCTGCCAGATACCGTCCTGCAGCAGGAACTGGCCAAAGCGCGCCCAGTCCTGCGTGGTCGCGTACATATAGCTGGAGCCGACCAGGTTGCCGCGCGCGTCCGCCTCCATCACGGCGCTGCTCATGCCCAGCGGCCCGAACAGGTGCGAATGCGGCAGCGACAGCACGGCCGCCGATGTCGGCGCAGCGTTCGGGCCGGCCGCCGCGCGCTGCCAGATCCGCGACAGCAGCAGCGTGGCGCCGCTCGAGTAGTTAAAGGCGCTGCCGGGTTTCTGCACCAGCGGCTGGGCGGCGGCGTAGGCCGCCATGTCCGGTTCCAGGTACAACATGCGCGTGACGTCGGAAACGTCGCCATAGCCTTCGTTGAACTGCAGGCCGCTGCTCATGGCCATCAGCTGCGCCAGCGTGATGGCCGCGCGCGGATCGGCGCCTGGGCCGGCTGTGTTCGGCCAGAAGCCGCTTTGCTGCGGCGTCAGTTTGCCGTCGGCGACCAGGATGCCGACCAGCGCCGCGCTGACGGTCTTGGTCATCGACCAGCCCAGCAACGGCGTGCCGGCGTGGAAGCCGGCGCCGTAGCGCTGCGCCACCAGCCGGCCACGGTGGATCACGGCCATGCCGCGCATGCCGGGACCGGCCAGCGCATCCTGCGCCAGCAAGGCTTGCACCGCCGGCACGGCCTCCGGTTGCGAGCCGGTCGGCCACGCCACGTTGGTGGATGGCGCCCAGATTTTCAACGGCGAGAACCGGTATTGCGCGGCCTGCGTGACGTCATTGTCCGGCACCACGGCGCAGCCGGTGCCGGGCCGGTACACGGCCAGGCCGTTGCCGATAAAGCCCAGCAGGTCGGCGCGCACCAATTTTTGTTCGTGGTCGATGCGCACTTGCAGCAGCTTGAGGATGGGATGGCCCGGCGCCTGCACGTCGTCGGCCAGCACCGCCTGCGCGTCGCGGCCGGCGATGAATACATTCGAACACACCATCTTGGCGCCGTAGCTGGCGCCCACGCGCAGCAGCTCCGGCGGATGCAGCACCAGCGTCAGCACGGCGCCGCCCAGCAGCACCAGTGCTGCGGCGGCGGTGAGCTTGAGTTTCCCCGCCATCTACAAGCTGGCCCGGAATTCGACCGCGATCATGCGTGGCGGTGTGATGTAGGCGTAAGGCGTGCCGTATTGCTCCGTTTGTCCGCCCAGGTTGGTGACGTAGCGCTGGTCGAACACATTGTTGACCAGCAGCGCCACGCCGTAGCGCGAACCCGGGCTGTCCCAGCCCAGGCGCAGGTCGAACTTGCTGGTGGCCTTGCCGGTCTCCAGCCGCGCGGTGCTCAGGCACTGCAGCTTGGCGGTGTCGCTGTTGCAGCGCCGCGCGGTCGAATGCGTGCCCTGGAAATTCAGGCTGCCGCGGCCGCCCAGCGTTTCCCAGTTGAGGTTCACGCCCGCCATCGCCGTCATGCGCGGCGTGCCGACCGGCTGGCCGCCCAGGTCCAGCGTGACGTTGCCGGCGGCGTCGAGGCGCTGGTAGCGGGTGTAGCTCTGGTCGATGTATTCCATGCCGCCGAACACCGTCACGCGCGGCGTGATGCGCATGCGGCCATCCAGGTCCAGGCCGTGCGCCTTCTGGTCGCTGGACACCACGTTATAGGTCGGCAGCGTGCCCACGCTGTACAGCTGGATGTCCTGCAGGTTCTTGAACTTGTAGGCGAACAGCGAGGCGTTGACGGTGGCGCGCAGCTCGGGGAAGGCCAGCTTCACGCCGGCCTCGAAGTTGGTCATCTTTTCGGGCGCGAAGCTGGGGTCTTTGCCGGCGTTGGCCGGCGCGGCCGGATTCGGCGGCGTGAAGATGTTGAAGCCGCCGGCCTGGTAGCCGCGCGCCAGGGAGGTGAACAGCAGCGTGTCCTTGTTCAGCTTATGGTCCAGCACCAGGCGCGGGCTCCAGTCGGTCCAGTCCTTCTCTCGTGTGACGGGTGACGGCGCCAGTTGCGCCGCCGTGCCGAAGACGACGTTGGACGGGAAGGCCGACGCATCCAGCCCCGCCAGCGGGCCGAAGGTGTTGAGGAAGTTGTCCAGCTGCGGCGACACGCGGCCCGGCACATGCCAGGTCATCTGCTTTTTATCCTGTGTGTAGCGCAGGCCGGCGGTGACGTTGGTGGACGGTGACAGGTGCCAGATGGTGTCGCCGTAGATCGAGACCGACTTGGTCTTGACGTCGCTGTAGTGCGTCTCGTCCCAGCTGAACACCGTGTTCGGACCGATGCCCGGCAAGCCCGCCGCGCCCAGGCCACCGAACAGCATGGCGAAATTCGGCTGGCCGCCGGCGAACTGGCTCAGCGTGTCCAGCGTGCCGGTGGTGACAAAGGCGCCGGCGTCCTGGTGCTCGTTGTTGTGATAGAAGCTCAGGCCTGCGATCCAGTCCAGCCTATCGTTTTTGCCGGACAGCTTGAACTCCTGCTGGAAGCTGTGGGCGCGCTTGGCGTCCAGCGTGGTCAGGTACAGGTCGGGACGGGCGCCGCCGTCGTTGTCCGTCACGTTGTGGGTGCTGAAGCGGCGATAGGCGGTGGTGGAGTTGAAGGACATGCCGGCCAGCGGCGTTTCGAAGCGCAGCGTGGCGCCGTCGAACAGCCGTCCTTCGCTGCCCTGGTTGTCGTTCTGTAGCGGCGCTTTGAAGGGATCGACGAAGTTGGCGGTGTAGGCCGCGTCATAGACGCCGGTGTAGCCGCCCAGCGGCAGCCGTGGGTCCTTGACGACGCCGAAAGCAGGGCGGCCGTACTGCTCCATGTTCTCGTGCTCCCACGCGAACACCAGCTTGGCGGCGTCGAAGTCCTTGCGCAGCGTCAGGCGGGTGGCCCAGTCCTTGTCGCCGCCGGATTTCTTGCCGGTGGCGGTGTTGTCGACCCAGCCCTCGCTGCCCGAGCGTACCGCCACCAGGCGCGCGGCGAAGCTGTCGCTGATCGGCAGGTTCATCATGACGTCGGCATTGGCGCGGCCGAATTTGCCCAGCTTGACGTGGCCGGCGGCGTCGAGTTCCTTGCCTGGCTCATTGGTGCTGATGGCGATGGCGCCGGCCGCGCTGTTACGGCCGAATAGCGTGCCTTGCGGGCCCTTGATCACTTCGATGCGCTGGACGTCGATGAAATTCATCAGCGCGCCGCCGGTCTTGCCGGTGTAGACGCCGTCGATATAGATGCCGACCGGCGAATCGGTGGCGATGCCGAAGTCGCCCGTCTGCACGCCGCGGATGCCGAAGCCGGGCTGGGTCGGTTCGATCGCGTCCACCACCAGGCCGGGCACGTAGCCGTTCAAGTCGCCCAGGTCCTTGGCGCCTATGGCGTCGAGGTCCTTGGCGGTCAGCACCTGGATGGACATCGGCACGTCCTGCACGAACTGTTTGCGCGATTGGGCGGTGACCACCACCGACTGGATTTCGTCGGCGGCCCACGCGGGCGGCACGAGGAAGGCTGCGGCCAGGCTGGCGGAAATTACGGTGCGGGCAGGGATGCTCATGTCTGTCTCCATTGGAAAGTTTTTATGCATGACGCAGGTGCCGGCGGCCGACGGCGGGACGGGGTGATGGTGCGGGGCCGGGGTCGTTTAAGTGCAAACGATTATGCCTATATCCATGCCTGATACACAAGAGTTAACGGCAATGTTGAGGCTTGTGAAACACAAACAGGTCGGATTTACATCGATAGTTAATCCAGTTGCAGCCGGGGCTTGCCGGCCATGAGCGCGACCGCGCCGGCGGCCACGCCCAGCAGGTGCGCCTGCCACGCGACCACCACATCGGCCGGCAGGTCGGACCATCCATGGACGGCGCCGGCGGCTTCGGCGCAGATCTTGGCCAGCAGCGTGGCGGCCATCAGCAGCAAGGCGGCGCGCGTGGAGCGCGCGGCGCGCGGCCACAATGCACCACCGGCCATCACCACCAGCATGGCGGCGATGCCGGATGCGCCGCGGTAGTACAGGCAGTGCGGCGCCACCGCCAGCATGCCCAGCGAGATGAACGGCGCGCCCAAGCCAAGTGCGGCCAGCAGGCGGCGCATGCCGGCGGCCGGCGATGCGCTCAGGTGCACCACGATGACGGCGGCCGCCAGCACCACGGCGAAGTCGATCAACGCATGACGCGTGGAGTAGTGGACCAGGTGCCCGGTCCATAGCCGCCATAGCTGGCCGGCCAGCAGGGCGTGGCGGTCGAATTCCAGTAGCTCAGGCACGGCGTCCCAGTCTCCACGCCATGCCCGCCAGCAGCGCGACCAACGCCAGGCCTAGCCAGTCCATCGCGCCGCCCCCTTTGTAGCCTTCCTTGTTTTCGACCTGGTAGCTGGCGTCATGCTTGATGCGTTCGCGGAAGCTGTCCAGCTCCGCTTGCAGGTTCGGTACCAACTGGTCGACGGCGGCGTTGTAGCCCTCGATCTGCGCGGCACGCGATTTTTCGCTGATGCCGGCCATGCTGGCGCTGCCCTTGACCTGGCTGGTGCCCGGCGCGCGGAACAGCAGCTTGCGGCTGCGGACGTCGAACACCGAGGCGTCCAGCATGGTCTGCACATCGTACTGGTCGCCGTGGATCACGTAGGCGCCGATGATGGTCCAGTACAGCACCGACAGCGCGCTGGAGTCGTTGAACTGCACCTGGTCGTAGGAGAGCAGGGCCACCACTTCAACGTCGAACATGCGGGCCACCTGTTCAAGATTGGTGAAGCCGCCCTTGGCGCGCATGTACTGGCTTGGGATGATTTCGATCTTGCCGATGTAGGGATGCTTGGAGAAGGAATCGCGCACGCGCTCCAGCAATTTCATGCGCGTCACCTCCGACGTGCCGCTGCTCCAGCCCGCGCCGGGAACGAAGGCGATGCCGACCCGCACCGGCGGCCGCAATCGCGTGACCGTGGGCGCCATGGCCGGCGCCTCCTTGGCGTCGGGATACAGGTAGTCGACGATGCTGCCGGCCTGCTTGACGCTGCGGCCGGAGCCCATGAAGGCGCAGCTGGACAGCAAAGCCGCCAGCAGCGTGATGGTCAGGATATTCAGGATACGCATGTGGATTCTCCGGTGGTTGCGGATTATGCGTTCCTGAATCTCCTGTGTGAAAGCGCTGCGGATCGAGTACCACCTGATGCTACAGGCGGTATCGTCGCAAAGCACTTTACCTGGCGCGCAGTTTCACCGCAGGGAAGTCGACCGGCACCTGGAAGGCGACGTTGACGTAGTTGGTGAACAGGTTCAATGCCACGTGGGCCATGATCTCGACGATGGCCTCGTCGTTGAAGCCGGCGATGCGCATTGCTTCGACTTCCTCATTGTCGATCTGCGCGCGGTTGCTGACGACGGCGACGGCGAAGCGCAGCGCGGCGGCGGTCTTCGGATCGCTGGAATGGCCGGCTTGCGCGGCGCTCATCTCTTCAGCGCTGGCGCCGGCCTTGCGGCCAAGGGCGGTATGCGCGGCCAGGCAGTAATCGCACGCGTTGCGGTCGGCGATGGCGACGGCGATCTGCTCGCCCAGCTTGGCGTCGATCACGCCGCCTCCGAGCGCGCCGAACGAGCCCCACATGCTTTTCAGCGCGGCGGTCGAATTGGCGACGGCCTTGAACATATTCGGCGTGGCGCCGAACGCGCCATGGATTTGCGCCAGCAGCTGTTGGCGTTCGCCGGTGGTGTCGGCAGGGGTGACGAGGGGGATGCGGTTCATGGTATTTCCTTTCAAGGGTTAAAAAGTACTACGGTAAAAAACAAATAGGAGTCCTAACTATTATGATCAAAAAAAATCTCAGGCAAACACCTTCCAGTTGCGCCGGCGCGTGGCGGGATCGGCCGGCACCTGCTCCGGGCAGTCCATGCGCAACAGCGATACCGACAGCGGCGCGTTCACCAGCCCGCAGTGGTGCGGCGCCGGCTTGCCGGGATGGCGGTTGGCCTCAAAATACTGGCACGACAGGCAGGCCCGCATCTCGGGGAAACGCTCGGTCTTTTGCAGTTGGGCGATCAGCTTGAACAGGCCGGTCAGCAACTCGGTCTGCTGGGCGGCGGGCAGGGCGGCGGCGGCATCTTCGGCAAAGCTCAACGCGCTGCCGATGCGGGCCGCCGTGGCGACGCCTTCATCGGTCAGGAACAGCGCGGTGGCGCGGCCGTCGTCCTCCGCCCGTGCCTTGTACAGCAAACCCTTGGACACCAGCGCCGACACCGAATCGCTGGCGCTGGCCGCGCTGATCGACAGCTGCGACGCCAGCCAGGACAGGCGTACACCCTGCTTGCGGCCTTGCAGCAGCTGAAGGATCTCGGCCTGCGCCGGATTCAGGTTTTCGGACGTGGCGAACTCCCACATACCGGAGCGCATCACACTGGCGATGCGTCCGATAGAGGTGATGATACGCGCTGAAACGTCCGGCGTATCCTGCCACGGCTTATTGGGTTTGGTGTCCATGCTGTGCATTATACACAGGGATTCCGATTTAACAAGGAGTCCTAACTAAAATCAGAATCCGACCGAAATTCCAGCGTAAAGCGTGCGGCGAGCACCGTATTGCGGCGCGCCCACGCCTACGCCGGAACCGTCGCGCAGCAGATAGGTTTTGTCGAAGGCGTTGACCAGCGCCAGGCGGCCTTCGACGTTGCCGACCGCTGTATTCTTCCAGTTGTGCGTCAGGGACAGGTTGACTGTGGTGTAGTGCGGCAGCGTGCCGGAGTTTGGCGCGGCGCCGTCGGGCGTCATGCGCAAGCCGCTGCCGTACAGGAAGTCGCCGTTCAGCTGCGTCGTGCCCCAGTGGTAGTGGGCGCCGCCCGATACCGTGTAGGTCTGGTCGTGGTCGACGTAGATGTAGTGGTTGGCGATGTAGGCCAGTTCGTCCGGCGCGAACAGCGATTGGCCGGAGACGATGTTCTGGCCCTTGGCCTGTTGCGTGGTCAGGTTGAGGAAGCCGCCCCAGTTGGCGCGGTTGTACACGGCCGACAGCTCCAGGCCCTTGGCGTAACCACGGTCGTAGTTAAACGGCGACAGTATCAGCGCCTGGCCGAACTGGCCTTCGTCCAGCATGTTGCGGATTTTCTTGTAGTAGGCGTCGGCCGTCACGGTCAGCTGTTCGTTGACCTGGTGGCTCAAGCCGATGTCGTAGTAGTTGGTGCGCTCGGCCTTGACGTTGTCCGACTGCGCCACCTGCGGCGCGTTGGTGGTGCCGGCGTATTTGTCGATGCTCGATTGCGCGGCCAGTTCCTGCGGTGGCGGCGTGAAGTAGCGCGAATAGCCGGCATGCAGCGCCGTGCCCTTGGCCAGCTGGTAGGCAAGGTTGACGCGCGGGCTCCATTGCTGCTCGTCGACGAAGGCCGATACCTTGTCGAAGCGCAGGCCGTAGTTCAGCGTCAGCGGCGCGGCGATGTGCCATTCGTCCTGCAGGTAGAAGCTGGACAGCTTGCCGGTCTTGCTGCTGTTGTCGATGATGGTACGCGGATCGGTGTTGGCCTGGGCGCCGCTGTCGTCGGTGTCGAACACGGCGACCGCGTTGTCGCTGTGCGTGGTCTGGCGCGAGTAGGCCAGGCCGGCGCGCACGGTGTGGCTGTCGTTCAGTTTGTAGCTGGCGTCGAGCTGGGCGCCGCTGGCGGAGTTGGAGCGCAGCGTGTCGGAGGCCACGCCGTTGTAGATCAAATCGCCCAACGCATCCGGCGTGTAGTGCAGTTCCGAATACTGATGGAAGGCCGACACCTGGTAATTCAGGTCGCCCAGGCTCTTTTGCAGCGACAGCACCAGGAAGCGGTTCACTTCGCGCTGGCGCTCGTCCAGCTGCGACGACGGCAGCTTGCTGGTGCCGGCGACGGCGTCGCTTTGGCCGGTGAGCGAGAAGCCCGGCGCCTGGTCCGGATTGTTCGGAATCTGGAAGCGGCCGTTGTAGGTGCCGAACATCAGGCCCAAGCGGGTTTGCTCGTCCAGGAACCAGGAGAGGGCGCCGAAGGACTTGCTTTGCCTGGTGCGGTCATGCAGAGCGCTGCGAGCCGGCAGCGGATTCTCGATGCCCAGCGCGTTCGACAGGTAGCTGCCGGACAGGTAGTAGTTAAAGGCGCCCTGGGTGCCGAAGAATTCCGCGCTCGGTTCGACGTAGTCGTTGCCGCCTGCCAGCACGCCGACACGGCCGCCCGATTTGACCGTGCCTTCCTTGGTCTGGATGTCGACGATGCCCGACGTGCGCAGGCCGAATTGCGCCGGCAGCGCGCCGGTGATGAAGTCGGTCTGCTGGACGAAGCGGGTGTCGATCGACTGGCCGAAGCCGGTGATACTCTCGGGCAGTTGCACGCCGTTGACGCGGTACTGCACATTGGCGTGGTCGTCGCGTACGTGGATGGAGCCCGAGCCTTTCGAATCCTGGCTCACGCCGGGCAGGCGCAGCAGCACTTCATTGAACGGCGTGTTGTCGCCGCGGCCCAGCCGTTCGATCATATGGCGGTCGATGGAATAGACGGTGGTGCCGACGTTCGGCGACAGGTCGATGCGCGCGCTCTTCAGATGGGCGGCGGTCACCTCCACTTGCTGCATCGGGCTATCGTCGGCGCTGGCGTGGTGGGCGCAAAAGGCGGTGGCCAGCAGCAGTGGCAGGGTGCGGAGTTGTGGCGTGCGTTGCATAGTAAATCCTTGAATGTTCAGGCGTGGCTAGCCTCCGGCCTGCGCGATCGTGTCGGGCAGGCGCGCGGCTACGCGCACGGGGCGCAAAAGGGCGACCGTGTTAAACGTGATAAAAAAGCGAATCAGTAGGAGATAGCGGCAACGCCGGGCGGCGCGTGCGAGGGCGGGGTGAGGAAGTCGATCCGGTGGGCCCGGATGGAACGCTGCGGGATGAGGGCGGGCAGGCTGACCAGCATCGCCACCGGCACCACCGCCAATGCCGGCGGCGGAACACCGGCCGGCAGGTGCGCGACGACGCAAGCTGCGCAGTCGTTTTGGGTGTCGGTGTAGGCATGCTTGTGCGAGCTCGCCCCGATCAGTTGCAGCGACAGGAACACCAGCACGAACAGCATCAGGACGCGCTGGATGCGCGTCTGGCGATGTGATGTGCCTACGGAGAGTGTATGTGCTTGCATGCCTTGATTTTACAGGGCTTCTGCGAAGTTCGCCAATGACTATCTGGTAATGTAGTCAGTGCTGGCTGATCGCGCCGTCGCCCACCAGGCCGCGCCGCGTGGCCAACACCACGGCATGCGTGCGGGCGGTGGCGCCCAGCTTGTCGAACAGTCCCTTGACGTGGGTCTTGACGGTGCCGACGCCGATGCCCAGTTCGCGCGCGATCGACTTGTTGCACTGGCCTTGCGCCAGCAGTTGCAACACGTCCGTCTCGCGGTTGGTGAGCCCGACGCGGGTGAAGCTGTCGGCCACGCAGCGGCTCAGGTCCGCGCTCAGGTAGCGCAGGCCCCGGCTCAGTGCGCGCACCGCCGCCGGCAACTGGTCGGCGGTGCAGCTTTGCAGCAGGTAGCCGTGTACGCCGGCCATCATCGCGGTGCGTACTTCCCATTCGCGGTCCATCTGGGTGACGATCAGCACGCGCGCCGGCGCCTCGCCGTGATGGAGCGCGTTGGCCCGTTGGCGCATGTGCTCCAGCGCGCCCTTGTGGTCGAGAATGATGACGTCCGCCTGAGCGGGGTGCGGCTGTGTGGCGCCATGCATGACCTGTATGTCGCTCTCGACGCCGAGCAGCGCGGCCAGGCCGGCGTTGACGATGGCGTCGCTGTGCGCGATCTGTACGCGCACCTTGTCTTGGTCCAGTCGCATCTCAATTCTCCCAAAATATGCACATTGAATTCGTTTGCTGTCCTGCGGCAGAAGATTAAACTGGTTGAACGCTTTTGCCACGCCCCGATACAGGGGGCATCGGCTACCTAGAAAGGGTTATTGAAGCGCGCCTACCCCAAAAGAGTGAGCAAATGAGGATCATTACCGGTGATGGCAAAGACGCCTTGGCCCCCTAAACTATGGACATGTAGCTCACCCCTGATCCGAGGAATTCCCATGTCAAAGATGTATATCGTGTCCCTGGCCGTTGGCCTGCTGGTTGGTTTAATCTATGGCTTCCTGAACGTGCGCTCGCCGGCGCCGCCGGTGATTGCGCTGGTCGGTTTGCTGGGCATCCTGCTCGGCGAGCAGCTGCCGCCGTTGCTGCGCCAGTGGTGGCAGCCGGCGGCCAAGCAGGTCTCGTGGATCGAAGAGCAGGTCAAGCCGCATTGCTTCGGCCAATTGCCGACCGCGCAAAAGAATGACGAAACCAAAGGGAACGCATGATGAGCCTAGACCTGAACCAGCAGCCCGACCTGATCCTGCATCGCGGCCTGTTCACCACGCTCGATCGCAGCAATCCGCACGCCGAGGCGGTGGCGATCAAGGACGGCCGCTTCACCCACGTCGGCCGCGCCAACGAGATCCTGGCGCTGGCCGGCCCACGCACCAAGGTGGTCGATCTGCAAGGCAAGCGCGTGCTGCCTGGCTTGATCGATAACCACTGCCACATCATTCGCGGCGGCCTGAATTTCAACCTCGAGCTGCGCTGGGACGGCGTGCGCAGCCTGGCCGACGCGATGGGCATGCTGAAGGCGCAAGTGGCGATCACGCCGGCGCCGCAATGGGTGCGCGTGGTGGGCGGCTTCACCGAACATAAATTCGCCGAGAAGCGCCTGCCGACCATCGAAGAACTGAACGCGGTGGCGCCGGATACGCCGGTGTTCATCCTGCACCTGTACGACCGCGCTTTGTTGAACGGCGCCGCCTTGCGCGCCGTCGGCTACACCAAGGACACGCCGGAACCGCACGGCGGCCAGATCCTGCGCGACGGCGCCGGTAATCCCACCGGCCTGCTGCTGGCCAAGCCGAATGCGGCCATCCTGTACCAGACGCTGTCGAAGGGCCCCAAGCTGCCGCTGGAATACCAGGTCAACTCGACCCGCCACTTCATGCGCGAACTGAATCGCCTCGGCGTGACCGGCGCCATCGACGCCGGCGGCGGCTTCCAGAATTATCCCGAGGATTACCAGGTGATCCAGCAGCTGTCGGACGCCAAACAGCTGACGATACGCCTGGCCTACAACTTGTTCACGCAAAAGCCCACGCAGGAAAAAGAAGACTTCCTGAACTGGACCCAAAGCGTCAAGTACCAGCAGGGCGACGACTACTTCCGCCACAACGGCGCCGGTGAAATGCTGACCTTCTCGGCGGCCGACTTCGAAGACTTCCGCCAGCCGCGCCCCGACATGCCGGACACCATGGAGGACGACCTGGAAGGCGTGGTGCGCGTGCTGGCGCAGAACCGTTGGCCGTGGCGCATGCACGCCACCTACGACGAAACCATCAGCCGCGCGCTGGACGTGTTCGAGCGCGTCAACCAGGATATTCCACTGGCGGGATTGAACTGGTTCTTCGACCATGCCGAAACCATCTCAGACCAGTCTATCGACCGCATCGCCGCGCTGGGCGGCGGCGTGGCCGTGCAGCACCGCATGGCGTATCAAGGCGAGTACTTCGTCGAACGCTACGGCCACGGCGCGGCCGAGGCCACGCCGCCGGTCAAGAAGATACTGGAGGCCGGCGTGAAGGTCTCGGCCGGCACCGACGCCACCCGTGTGGCCTCGTACAACCCGTGGGTATCGCTGGCGTGGCTCATCACCGGCAAGACCGTGGGGGGCATGCAGATGTACCCGCGCGCCAATTGCCTGGACCGCGAAACGGCGCTGCGCATGTGGACCGAGAACACCACCTGGTTCTCGAACGAAGTAGGCAAGAAAGGCCGCATCGAAGCGGGCCAGCTGGCCGATCTGATCGTGCCGGACAAGGACTTCTACGCCTGCGCCGAAAGCGAGATCGCCGACATAACCTCGCGCCTGACCATCGTCGGCGGCAAGATCGTCTACGCGGCCGGCGAATTCGCCGGCTACGACGAACCGCCACCGCCGGCCATGCCGGATTGGTCGCCGGTGCGGCGTTTCGGCGGTTATGCCGGTTGGGGCGAACAGATCGGCAACAACCGCGCCGCGCTGAAAGAACTGGAGCAGCGCAAGCGCGAGCAGCAGCAACTGCGTCAGCAGCAGGCCGCTTGCGGTTGCGCCAATCAGTGCAACGTCCACGGCCACCAACACGCCAGCGCATGGGCCAGCAAGCTGCCGACATCGGACCTGAAGAGCTTCTGGGGCGCGCTGGGTTGCGCCTGTTGGGCGGTGTGATGGCGGCGCTGCTCCAACCTTTGCGCGCGCCGTGGCTGCGCTGGCCACCTTCGTCGCCAACCGCTACTTGGAAATCGCCGGGCCGGAACGCTTCATGGCGGCCAACGGCTTCTATGAGCACCTGGGCCTGGCCGGCGCTTTTCTACTGGTGGCGTGGCACGATATTCAAAAGGAGACTTGATGGAGCGTGGCGAAACTAAACAAAGCATGGCGCTGGGCTTCCTGGCCGGCTATGTCGATACACTGGGTTTCGTCGGCCTGTTCGGATTATTCACGGCCCACGTCACCGGCAACTTCGTGCTGATCGGCAGGGCCATAGCGCAGCCGTCGCCAGACATTTTGCTCAAGCTGCTGGTGTTCCCGGTGTTCGTGCTGTTCGTGGCCCTGGCGCGTTTGCTGATACTGCATTGGGAGCGCACCGGCGGCCGCCAGCTGCGCAACAGTTTTTTGCTCCAGGCCTTGCTGATGGCCGGCAGCGTCGCCAGCGCCTTGGCGGGCGCGCCCCTTGAAGCGCCCAATGCGCCGCTGACTTTGGTGACCGGCATGCTGTGCGCGGGCGCGATGGCGGTGCAAAACGCCTACGGCAAGCTGCTGTTGGGGAAGGTGGCCGCCACCACCGTCATGACCGGCAACGTGACCCAGCTGGTGATCGACCTGGTGGACACGCTGCGCGGCGACGCCGACGCGCATGGACGCCTGAAGAAGCTGGCCTGGCCGGTTCTGGCGTTTGCCGTGGGTTGCATCAGCGGCGCGCTGGCGTTCATGCAGGCTGGCTTCAACGGCCTGCTGCTGCCATGCGTGCTGCTGATCTGGCTGGCCAGCGCGGCCAGCGACTAGATCGACATGATGCCGCGTTTGAGGGCGATCGTCACCGCATGGGTGCGATCGTTCGCGGCCAGCTTGGACAGCACGTTCTTCATGTGCGCCTTCACCGTCTCTTCCGATATCGACAGCCGCTCGGCGATGCGCCGGTTGGAGTGGCCATTGGCGGCATGACTGAGCACTTCCGTCTCGCGCGCGCTTAACGGTCCCTGGCCCATGTGCTGGGCCAGTTCCATCGCGATCTCCGGCGGGATGCGGCGCTGCCCCTGGTGCACGCCGCGTATCGTATCGAGCAATTCCTTGCGCAAGGTACTCTTCAACAAAAAGCCCGCAGCGCCGGCCTGCACGGCGCGCAGGATCTGCACGTCGCCCTTGTAGGTGGTCAGCATGACGACGCGCGCGCAGGGATGCGCGCGGCGTATCGCTTGCAGCGCGGTGACGCCGCACATCTCCGGCATGACGATGTCCATGATGGTGACGTCGGGCCGCAGGGCCTCGTGCTGCTCGACGGCCTCGCGGCCGTTGCAGGCTTCACCGACCACGCGCATGTCGTCCTGGCTGGCGATGGCTTCGCCCAAACCCGTGCGCAGCAAGGGATGGTCATCAACCACCAGCACGCTGATGGGGCGGGGGATGTCGCGCGTTTCCATGTCGGCCAGTTTAACGCAACTGCGTGTAGTTCGCCGGCACCCACTGGTAAGCCTTGCCGGTGCTGCGCAAGTGGCCCAGGCCGGGGAAGGGCAGGTGGGCCGCGCCTATCAGTTCGCTATCCTTGGCGGCTGCTGTGAAGACCTGCTTGCGGGCTTGGGCTGCGGTCTTCGGATCGGTGTCGAAGCCGATGGTCACTTCCGGATGGTCGAACTGCACCGCGCCCGCGTGGATCAGGTCACCCACGATCAGCAGCTTCTTGCCTTTGCTTTCAACCATGTAGCTGATGTGGCCCGGCGTGTGGCCGTAGCTGGCGACCGCGCGGATGCCCGGCGTGATCTCGCCGGCGCCAGTGAACGGTTGCAGGTGCTGGTTGGCGACGTAGGGCGCCAGCGACGCCATCGCGCCCTGGAAGTAGCCCTTGCTGTCGGCCGGCGCCTTGTCCATATTGGCCTGGCTGAGCCAGAAGTCGGAGTCGTGCTTGTCGGCGCGGATGGTGGCGTTGGGGAAGGCCGCCGAGCCGTTGGCTGCGAGGCCGCCCACGTGGTCCGGGTGCATGTGGGTGATCAGCACTTCATCCACCTGTTCCGGCTGGTAGCCCGAGGCTTTCAGGTTGGCCAGCAGCTTGCCGAGCGTCGGGCCGAACAGGCTGCCGGCGCCGGCGTCGATCAGCACCAGCTTGGCGCCGGTGTTGACCAGGTAGCCGGTGACCGAAGTTTCCACCGGGTTGGACAGGTAGGAGCGGGCCAGTGCCTTGTCGGTCTTGGCCGCCGGCTGGTGCAGCAGCTTGTTCATCGGCAGGTCGACGGTGCCGTCGCTGATCGCGGTCACTTCAAAATCGCCCAGCATGATGCGGAAGAAGCCGGGCGCGTTGGCGCCGGCCAGCGGCGCGGCGGCCATGGCGGGGGCGCTGAAGGCGAACGCCAGGGCGGCGGCAAGCGGGCTGAGTTTGCGTAAGAGTTGCATAAAAGTCCTCGTTAATGAATTTACTAAACATAGTATGCATCTTTGCAAAAAATGGCACAATATACATAAATGCAAATTATATTTGCGTGTATTGCAAAGAGAGGGTTGGAATGATCGATTGCCTGAAGTGCCTGTTGGCGGTGGTGGAGCACGGCAGTTTGTCGCGCGCGGCGGCGGAGCTGAAGATGGCGGTGTCCTCGGTGTCGCGCAAGCTGGACGCGCTGGAGGAAGAGGTGGGCTCGCGTCTGCTGCTGCGCAGCTCCCGGCAGATGCTGTTGACCGACGCCGGCGAACGCTTCCTGCCGCGCGCGCGCAACATCCTGGCCGAACTGGCCGAAGGCAAGGCCGCCGTGCAGGAGCTGGACAGCGAACCGCGCGGCCTGCTGACGGTGACGGCGCCGGCCGCCTTCGGACGCTTGCACGTGGCGCCGGCCATCGCCGAGTTCCTGCGGCATTGTCCGCTGTTGGAGGTGGAGCTGCACGTCAGCGACGATATCGTCGACCTGTCCTCGCGCCGGGTCGATGTGGCGGTGCGCGCCGGCGTGCTGCCCGACAGCGACCTGGTGGCGACACGGCTGGCGATCCAGAACCGCGTGGTCAGCGCCAGCCCGGATTACCTGGAACGCCACGGCTGGCCGCAAACGCCGATGGACCTGCTCAACCACCAATGCCTGACCGTGACCGGGCGCTCGGCGCCGCGCGGCTGGTGGCGCTTCGATGGGGTGAACCAGAACCAGCCGTTGGCGGTCAAGGGCAAGCTGCGTTGCGACGACACCGATTCGCTGCTGCACGCGGCCATCGGTGGAGCAGGGCTGGTGCACCTGGCGAACTGGCTGGTGAGCGACGCCATCGTCGCCGGCCAGCTGGTACCGGTGTTTCCAATGGCGCCGGTGCAGCGCGGCGCTGCGTCGGGCCGGCGCGATCCGTACGAGTCCGCGGTGCACGCCGTGCACATGCCGGGCCGTTCCAACCAGGCCAAGGCCCAGCTGCTGATACGTCATTTGAAGGAGTATTTCGGCGATCCGCCGTATTGGGATGTTGCGATGGAAGCTGCCGGGGCGGGCGAGCGCCGCGCCCCGTGAGGTGGAATGTGAGCGGGGATTAATCCCAGTCGCCGCCGCCACCGCCGCTATCGCCGCCACCGCCGCCGCCGGAATCATCCCAGCCGCCGCTGACGCCAAAGTCCTTGCCGCCCATGTCGTCGCGGCGCAGCAGTTCGTCGCGTGACGGATCGTCATAGACGATGTCGTTGCGCGGCTGGCTGCTATTGCCCGTATCGTGGCTGCCACCGGTGAACTGGCGCGCCAGCGCTTCGCCCGCGACGATACCTGCGCCTACCGCCGCGCCGGTCGCCAGGCCGCCCATGATGCGCGAGCCCATGCCGCTACCTTGTTGTTGCGGCTGGCCGTAGCCTGGCTGCGGATAACCCTGCTGCGGATAAGCGCCTGGGGCATAGCCGGGCGCCGGAGCGCCGCCGGGGTTGAAGCCCGCCGGATTGTTGTAGTTCTCTGCCTGCTGCGCGTTACGGCGCGACATGAAGCGCGACGCCAGCCAGATAAAGCCTATCAGGCCGCCACCCAGGATCAGGATGGTGCCCCAGGGGATGCCGCTGCTCTGCGGTGCGCCGTAGTTGCCGTTGCTGTAGCCGGCGTTGCTGCGGGCCGGCTGCTGCTGCGAGTAGTTGGCCTTGGGTTTCTGGCCGTCGGCCAGCAGCGTGCGCAGCTTGGCCAGCGCGCTTGGATTCACCTTCGGCAGGCCGGGCGACAGCCGTTCGGCCGTGGCCAGCTCGCCCTGCGCGGCGGCGAATTTGCCCTGCTTGGCCAGCAGCTCGGCCTCCACGAAGTGCGCCGTGGCGCTATTCGGGTGAGCCTTGAGGACTTGGTCCATCAGCGCCTGGGCATCGGTGTACTTGCCTGCTTCGGCGGCTACATAAACATCGTGTATCGTGGGTTCGGCCGCAATCGCCGGCATCGCCAGCGCCAGAGCGCCGGCCAGCAGGGTCATACGTGCGAAAGATTTTGCCGTCATGTCAGATCTCCTTGTAGGAACAGGCTGAATATAGTGGCAGTTTACGCCATTTTCAAGTCCGGCGCGGTACGCTGGCTAACGGATGGCGTTGGAACGCCCACTGCGGCCATCACCGTGTCGGCGATGATGTCGGCGGTGGCGGCCGATAAAGTCCAGCCCAGGTGGCCGTGGCCGGTGTTGTAGAACACGGTGGGCGCCTTGCCGCGGCCCACGCGCGGCATCAGGTTCGGCATCATCGGACGCAGGCCGGCCCATGGCGTGACGGCGCGCGTGCTGATGCCGGGGAAGCATTGTTGTACCCAGTTGAGCAGCGGCGCGATGCGGTCGGCGCGGATGTCGCGGTTGTAGCCGTTGAATTCCGCCGTGCCGGCCACGCGCAGGCGGTCCGTGCCCAGGCGGCTGGCGACCAGTTTGGTGGCGTCGTCCACCAGGCTGACGTTGGGCGCGGCGGCCTGGCTGGCGGCGTCGTTCAGGTGGACGGTGATCGAATACCCCTTGACCGGGTAGACGTTGACGCGGTCGCCCAGCATGGCCGCCAGCGCGCGGCTGGCGGTGCCGGCGCAGACCACCACCGCATCGTAGCGCTGGGTGTCGTCGGCGCCGTCGTGCGAGGTGGTGATGAAGGCGCCGCTGGCGTCGGCGCGGACTTTGCTCACGTGCTGCTCGAAGCGCAGCTCCACGCCCAGCCGCTGCGCCGCTTGCGCCAGGCCGGTGGTGAATTGGTGGATATCGCCGGAGCTGTCGCTTTCGGTGTAGTGGCCGCCGTAGAACTGGCCGGTCAGCGTGGGTTCGAGGGCGCGCATTTCCTCTGGTGTGACGGCACGGCGCGGCAGGCCGCCTTGCGCCAGCAGCCGGGATACCTCGGCCGCGTGTTCGAAGTCGGCGCGGTCGCGATGGATGTGCAGGATGCCTGCGCGCTTGTGGTTGAAGTCTATGCCTTCTTGCTCGGCCCAGCTGAACAGATGCGCGCGCGCGGCCACGGCCAGCCTGGTGGTGGCGATGGTGTTGTTGCGATAGTGGGGCAGGGCGGCGATGAATTCGGCGAACCAGGACAGCTTATGCCAGCTGGGTTTCGGACTGACCAGCAGCGGCGCGTCGTTCTTCAGCATCCACTTCAGGCCTTTGACGATGGTGCTGCGGTGGTTCCATGCCTCGGCGTTGGAGGCGGACAGCTGGCCGCCGTTGGCGAACGAGGTTTCCATCGCGGCGTAGCGATGACGCTCCAGCAGAGTGACAGCGTAGCCTCGCCTGGCGAGCGCGTAAGCAGTGGTGACGCCGGTGACGCCGCCGCCGATGATGGCTATGGTTTTCATCCGAATCTATTAAAAGTTTCCCGCGTAGAGGTGAGAGTTTAGCATCTTGAAGTAGCGTCAGCTCCGGAAGCGGACAAGACTAGGAAAAAGCAGGAGAAAACAATGGGGCGCATCCGTTCAGCAATCCGTTGGCGGTTCGATGAGGATGGCTGGTTCTAGTCGTCCAGGCCTTTGCCCTTGAGGATGTGCGGAATACATTTGTTCACTCTCGACTCGCGGGTCTTGGCTTGCTTGGCTGAGGAGAAGTGGAGGAGGTAGCCGCGTTGCCGGCCCGGCGTCAAGGCGGCGAAGGCTTCCTGCAGCTCGGGCGATTCTTCCAGCCTGTTCAGGAACTCTTCCGGCATGGCGAATTCGGCGGTCTTCTTGAATTCCACTTGCGCGCCCGATTGCTCCACCTTGATGGCTTCGCGGATGTAGGATTTCAAGGTCGATGCCAATTTGGTGATCTCTTCCACGGTGGTGAAGCGGATCTGGCGGCCGGCCTGCACGTTCTCGGTTTGCTGGATCAGGATGCCTTTGGGATCCTGCATCAAGGAGCCTTTGAAGAACAGCAGCGCGCAGTATTCCTTGAAGCCGTGGATCAGCACGATGTTCTGGTCGTTGAGCGTGTAGCAGGGGTTGCCCCATTTGAATTGCTCGGCCAGGTCGCAGTCGAGTGCGATGGCGCGCAGCTTTTTGTAGGCGTCCTGCCATTTGCCAGGCTCGCTGACATATGCATCAACGTTGGAGTTCAATGTATTCTCTGTCATAGTGCGCCTCGATGGAATCAACAGTGGCAAAAAGATAATTATACCCGGCTAGTCGCCGGGTGCACGGAGGGAGCGAATGCCGCAGAATCTGGCCGCTGGATGGTTACTCTATCGAAGGTGTGCGCCAAACCGAGTGGCTCGCCAAGGGCGTATTGAAGGACCACCGCACCGTCGGCACCACGCTCAATGCCTTGATTCATGCCGGCTTCAAAATCCGGCATGTGCAGGAATGGGCGCCCACGGCTGAGCAAATCTCCAGTAATCCTGGCCTGGCTGAAGAATTGCCCCGGCCCGTGATGCTGTTGATTGCGGGGCAGCGTTAAATCAGGTTTTAGGTTTGAGCTTTTGGTAGGTTTCGTAAGGCATCTGATTGTTTTTCAGGCATGCGGATCTATCTGGCTCCATCAAACGGGAGCATTGGTCACGCGCGGCATCTTGTGTTGAATTGTAGAGCTGTTCGGTACTGCAAGCTGTTAGGAAAACGGCAAACAAAACGCTGACAGAAATTCTCTTCATCTAATTTCCTGAGTTGTGATAGGTGCGCCATCCTAGTGTTTGTGATCGATCTCAGGAAAATTGTAATGAAAGTCCTACATAGGTCGCCCCCGGGGATTGTCGGGCAGTACGATTTCGTTCTATCGCTGACTAGGAGGTTGGAAAGCCACTATGCGCCCAGTCCGCCAAAAGGGCATCTGTAAGCATATGTGGGAATCTGTAAGCTTTTCATTTAGGCAAAAATGTTATGCTGCTAAGGCGCCGTTTTCGGATAATGGACGTTTTAGGTATTGAAAGCTCAGATGGTCTGCTTGCTGCTTACCCAGGCGGAATTTGATCGTACCCGGCCAGAAGCCGCCACACCCATAAATCTGAACTTCGTTGAAAATTTCCAGTGGGATTGGGGGCATTCCCGGCAACGCGTCAAATGGCATTTGGCCGGAACTGCCCCTGAAGCTGCTGAAGCTTTGCTTTATATGCCACCCCAAACCTAAGCTATGACAACTCAGGCCTTCTTCGCGCCGCTGATGTAGCGGTCCACCACCGTCGGCAGCACCGTCAGCGGCACGCCGCAGCTTTGCACCAGCGCGTCGTTGAAGCCGGCCAGGTTGAACTTGCCGCCCAGCGCGGCCTTGGCGCGTTCGCGCTGGCGCAGGATTTCGTTGTGGCCCATCTTGTAGCCGCAGGCCTGGCCCGGCGACACGCAATAGCGGTCGATCTCGCTGGTCATCGCCTGCACGCCGCGCCCGGTGTTCTCGACCAGGAAGCGGATCGCCTGCTGGCGCGTCCACTTCATCGCATGGATGCCGGTATCGACCACCAGGCGGCAGGCGCGGAACTGCTGCGCTTGCAGATAGCCGATCTGGCTGAATGGATCGTTGGCGTACAGGCCGAATTCGTCGACCAACTGTTCGGAATACAACGCCCAGCCTTCAACGAAGGCGTTAAAGCCCATTAGCGAGGAAATCAACGGCAGCTCGTCGTTATGCTCCGCCAGATACGCGCCCTGGAATGCATGGCCCGGCAAGCCTTCGTGCGCGGTCAGTGTGGCCAGTTCGGACTTCGGCCACAGCGTGGTCGACTTCAGATTGATGTAGTAGATCGCAGGGCGCGAGCCGTCCAGCGAGCCGACGTTCATATACCCCAGCGGGGCGCCGGCTTCGATATCGACCGGCACCCGCTTGATTTGCAGCGGCACCTTCATGTCCAGGTGCGAGATCTTCGGCATCAGCGCGCGCACGGCGTTGACGCGCTCATTGCAATAGGCGATCAACTGTTCGCGGCCCTGGTCGTTGTCGGCGTAGAAGCGCTTCGGATCCTTGGCCAGCGCCTGCAAGCGCGCGCCCACGGTGCCTTGCGTGATGCCCTGCGCTTTGAGGATGGCGTGGATGCGCGCTTGCAGCTGCTTGTTCTGTTCCAGTCCGATCGCATGGATCTCCCTGGCGCTTTGGTTGGTGGAGGTGCCCAGCTTGAGCGCCCATTCGTAGTACGTGCCGCCATCCGGCAGGCGGTGCACGCCGGCGACGCTGGTCGCCTTGGCTGTGGCCTTGGCGAAGGCGGCGATCTGCCGGTCAAGCGCCGGATAGACCGCGCCTTCCACCAGCTTGGCGGCGCGCGCGTTCCAGTCGCCGGCGATGCCCAGCTTCGCGGTGCGCTCGCTGATCGAGGTGACCAGCTTTTGCGCGGCGATGGCGGTCTTGCGGTATTCCTTTAACTGGCCCACGGCGGTGCGGGCGATGAAGTCCGACGGCATGATGCCTTGCCCGGCCTGGTCGACGATGCGGGCGGTTTCCTGGTCCAGCATGCGCGCCATGCCGGCCACGCGTTCGAGGTAGGACTCGGCGTCGGCCGCGTTGGCGATCTGGTGCTGCGAATCGAGGAACTCGGGGATGCGGGTCAACGCGCCGTCCTGCTGCGTGACGGGGAAGGGCGCGGTGCCACCAAAGAAACCGCTGGCGGCGCCGCCGAAGGAAAAGCGCAAACCGGCCACGCCTTCGGTGGCGGCATAGCGCACGGTGTCATAGCGGATTTGCGCGTCGGCGCCGAGGGCGTTGCGGTCCAGCGCGGACAGGCTGCCCAATATGGACTTGACCTGCGCGGCCCAGGCGGCGTCGCCGGCCGGGGACAGGTCTTCCAGTTGCGCCTTCAGGCCGGCGCGCTCGCCCTTGTCGATGCCCAGCGAGGTGGCGCTGGTCGGCGCCAGCCGCAGAATCTCGTCGGCGAAGTTCTCCAACAGCGTGGAGAACCGGGCGTCGGCCGGCGCGGCCTGCGCCAGTGCGAAGCCGGGCAGCGCGCTGACGGCGGTGGCGGACAAGGCGGACAGCAGCAGGTCGCGGCGGGAGAAATTCTGAGGCTGATTGTTCATGGCTTCCTTTGTGGTCGGGCTAAGAATTCGTGCGAGGACGACCTTAGCCTGACGCCGGGAAGCGTGTCAATCAGTTTTGGCGGGAGCGAAGCGCAACTGATAGCGTTCCACCAGGCTGCGCAGGGTGTCGAGCTCCTGGCGCGGCAGGGCCAGCGCCACGTGCATGTCGGGGCGGATCAGGTAGGCGGCGTCGCGCAGCAAGCCGGCTTCCGCCGCGGCGTCGCTCCATGCGTAGACATGCAGCGGCAGCGACACTTCGTGCGCGGCGGCGCTCAGCAAGGCCGATGGCTGGCCGTAGACATGCAACTGCCAGTCCAGCGTTTGCAGCGCGCTGAAGTTGTCCTCGCCATCCGGCTGCGGCACCCACGGCAGGCGGTCGCCGCCGATCACGTCGCCGGCGCGGCCAGCACTCAGATGGCTGTCGGGATAGTGGATCTGCACCTGCGACAAGGTCTTGAACAGCGTGCGGCGCGCGGCCGCAAAGCCGGCCAGCACCGGGAACACATGCGGCACCAGCCAACCGCGCAGCAGTTGGCCGCCGGCGCCCTGCGAGACGATCATCTGGAAGGCGCGGTCGGTGGTGGCCACCAGCTTGCGCGCGAAGACGATGCGCTCGGCCTGGTAGGTGTCGAGCAGGGCGGAATCGGCGCGGCCTTGCAGCACCTGGGCCAGTTTCCACGACAGGTTGACGGCGTCGCCGATGCCGGTGTTCATGCCCTGGCCGCCGGCGGGGCTGTGGATGTGGGCCGCGTCGCCGGCCAGGAAGCAGCGGCCGGAGCGGAACTGCGACGCCACCCGGTGGTGCACTCGGTAGGTGGAGAACCAGTTGACCTGTTCCACCTTGATGCCCAGCAGCGGCTCCAGTACCGGGCGCACGTCTTCAAAGCCCGGCTCGGACAGCGCTTCCGCTTGCGGCGGCAGGATGCCGATCAGCCGCTGCATGCCGCGCGAGCGCACCGGCAGCATCAGCGCAAAGGTGTTGGCGCCGAGGTGGCCGACCAGGTTGCGATTCTCCGGGCCGGAGGTTTTGACGTCGGCCACGTAGTACAAATGCTCGTAGGTGCCGCCGCTGAATTCGAACTTCAGCGATTCGCGCACGCGGCTGCGGGCGCCGTCGCAGCCGCACAGGTAGGCGCTGCTGCATGCGATGCGGTCGCCGTCGCGCTCCAGCACGGCGCGCACGCCCCATTCGTCCTGCGTGAACGACTCCAGCTCGGTGTTCCATTCGACCTCCACGCCCATGGCCTTGAGCTGCTCGACCAGGAAGCGCTCGTGGTCGTCCTGCGGGAAGGCGAGCACGAAGGGATAGGGACTGAGGCCGGCGCCGATGTCCGTGAGCGGCAATTCGGCGACCTCTTCGCCGCCTTCGCGCAGATGGATGGCTTCGATCTTGATGCCGAGATTGACGACGACATCGGCAAAGCCCAGCTGGCGGTAGAACTCCAACGTGCGTGCGTGCACCGCCATCGCGCGCGAAGCCTGGCCCGGGCCGCTGTTTTTGTCGATGATGCGCACGGCCACGCCATGCCGCGCCAAACGGATAGCGAGTACCAGGCCGGTGGGACCGGCGCCGACGATGAGGACTTGAGGGGCCATGCGAAGAGTCTACATCCGGCGCAGAATAGTGGGGTGTTCAATTGAATACGGGCTTAAGAAACGGCTGGTAAGATGCAAAACATTGTTTAACTTACACCTGCGCACCATGACTGTTTTCACCTCCCGCCGTGCCCTGATCCTGGCGCTTGCCGCCGCTCCCTTCGCCCGTGCCGCCGATTTGCTGGATACCACCCCGGCCTCAGCGCCGCATTCGGCGGCGGCATTGCTGGCCAAGCTGGAGGGCGAATCGGGCGGCCGCCTGGGCGTGGCCGCGCTGAACATGGCCGATGGCCGCCGGCTACTGCATCGCGCCGACGAGCGCTTCCCGTTTTGCAGCACCTTCAAGATGATGCTGTCCGCGGCCGTGTTGGCCAGGGAGCCGTCGCTGCTGAAGAAGCGCGTGCGCTACACCAAGAAAGACCTGGTAACGTACTCGCCCGTCACCGAAAAACATGTAGCAAAAGGCATGACGGTGGCGGCGCTGTGCGAGGCCACCATCCAGACCAGCGACAACACGGCGGCCAACCTGCTGATGCAGCAGATCGGCGGACCGGCCGCAGTGACGGCCTTCGCGCGCTCGATAGGCGACATGGAGTTCCGGCTGGACCGCATCGAAACGGAGCTCAACACCGCGCTGCCCGGCGATCCGCGCGACACCACCACGCCGGCCTCGATGGCGGAATCGCTGCACAAGCTGGTGCTGGGCGACGGCCTGGGCGCGTCGCAGCGCAAGCAGCTGAAGGACTGGATGCTGGGGAATACCACCGGCGACACCCGCATCCGCGCCGGCGTGCCGGCCGGCAGCCTGGTGGCCGACAAAACCGGCACCGGCGACTATGGCAGCACCAACGATATCGGCGTCATTTGGCAACCGGGCAAGGCGCCTATCGTAGTGGCGATCTACCTCACCCAGCCCGGCAAGGACGACAAGGCGCGCAGCGAGATCCTGGCCGAGGCGACCAGGATTGTCGTCGAAGCCTTCCGAGTCGGTTAAACTACGGCCTTACACATTAAGGCCTGATCATGACGAACAAAAAACAAGCAGCGCCCGCGCCTACGGGCCGGGTAGCGAATCCCTTCCTGAACGCCGAGTTCTACTCGCGCATGCGCGACTACACCGAGCGCGACGCGGCGTTTTCCAAGGAGAGCAAGGCGATCGGCGAGAGCGGCGCGGGCAAGCAGAGCACCGATGCGCGCCATGCGCCGTCGCTGGCGCTGCTGCGCGCCGTGGTGAAAAAGGGCCTGACGCTGGAAGAAATGTTGAACCGCATCGTCAAGGGCGTGGAATCCGGCCTGTGGGAGCCTTGGCTGACCGCCTTCGGCATCGAACTGCGCGGCGTGAACTACGCCAAGACCGGCGAGCGCAATGCGCGCCTGGCGATCGACATGAGCATGAGCTCCAAGGCGCACACGATCTTCTCCGCCGCCGGCGTCGGCAACTGGCGCAGCCTGGTGGCAGAAGACTGCGCCCAGATCCAGATCGACAAGCCTACCGAGAAGACCCCGGCCAAGGTAACCGCCATCTTCTTCCTCGACGCAGCAGCCTAATTCCACTCCAGATGTACCACGCTGTAACCGCGCTGCTTGAGTAGTTTGAGCAGCGCCGGCAGTGCTTGCGCAGTCGGCACGTTCACATCGTGCATGAGGATGATTCCGCCGCCGGTGGCGTCCAGGCTTTTGACGAGGCGCCGGACCAGGATGTCAGTCGTATCTTCCGGCAGCCAGTCGTTGATGCCGAGGTCTATCGATACCACCGTGATGCTGGCTTCCTTGAGCGCCCCCAGCATGGCGGGCGTCTCTTCCAGAAATGGGAAGCGATAGGCCGGCGTGGCCTTGCCGAAGACGGTCTGGTAGGCTGCCTGCACCTGACGTAGATCTGTCAGTTGCTCCTGTGCGCTCATCGCGGCCAGATGCGGGTGCGTCTGGCTGTGTACTCCGGCCGTATGGCCTTCCGCCACCACGCGCCGCGCCAGTTCAGGTGATTTCTCCAGATTGCTGCCGACCATGAAGAAGGTGGCTCGCGCGCATTGGTCCGCCAATGCCTTGAGCACCAGCGGCGTGGTTTCCGGCACCGGGCCGTCGTCGAAGGTCAGCACGACTTCGCCCTTTTTCAGCGGCAGCGGCGCGTGCTGCAAGGCGCCGTATAGCGCGGCCTCGCGTTTCAGCGTGAGGGTGCGGGCGGTGCCCAGTTTGTCGGCGCCGCAGTCGGCGGCGTTGGCTATTCCGGCCAGCGCCATCAGCAGGCCTGTCATCGCGATGTTCATTTGATAGAGTCCAATGATCGACACGCCAGCGAGACTAGCAGATTATTTGGGAGCAGGGTGGATCGCGTGGGTGCCGCCAGCGCCGCAATCTCCTCCGACCACTCGGCAAGTTGAATACCATGGCATTTGAGCACGGCTTCGTGCCTGGTCCAGGCGAGGACGAATGCGGGCGTGTGTTCGGCGGCTGGCGTTGCGGCCAGCTCGGCGCAGACTTCCGGACCGAGATAGTCGCGCGCCACCGCCTGCCAGTCGAAGACTTCCTCCACCCGCATCAAATCGACGCCGACCGCGCCATGCAGGTTGATGGCGGCCAGCGAAAAGCCGTCTTCGTGGGTGAATGAGCAGCCGATGGCGCGCTCGTCGCCAGCCAGCGTGATGCGCGGCGCCTGGCCTGGCGTGCTGTCGATGAGGATTTCGTCGGCAGCGACGCCCAGCACCGAGGCCAGCGCGGCGCGTGTCGCCGAACGGATTTGCTCGCGCGCGCGCGGTCGTTCCACGCTGGTGCCAACGCCTATCACGAACAAACCATCCTGCGGCACCGGCACGGGGCCGGGCCAGGGGTGGACGACCAACGCCGTCATCGCGCCGGCGCCGCCGGGCAGCCTGCCCAGTAGCTGTTGGCGGGAATCTGCTCGCCCTTCATCACCAGCGTCAGCGCGCCGAGACGGGCGTTGTCGCCGACCACGGCGCTGTACAGCACCGCGCTGCGCGGTCCCATGTAGACGCCCTTGCCGATGGTGACATGGTCGATCTTCATTACGCGGTCCTCGAACAAATGGGTCTGCGGGCAGGTCAGCGCATTCAGTTCGCTGTGGTCGCCGATGTGGACGCAGTCGAATTCCGTGACGTCGGTGGTGTCCAGGTAGACGCCCTTGCCGATGTGGGAACCCAGCATGTTGAACGCCAGCGGCAGCCACGGCGTGCCGCGCAGGTAACGCATGAAGTTCGGCACGGCGATGCCTTCGTACAGATTGGTCACGCCTTCGGACAGCCACACAAACGGCGTCCACATCGGCTCCGACTGTTTGCGGTAGCGGCCGATCAGCAGCCATTTCAGCAGCACCACGAAAATGTAGTTGCCGATGCCGTAGCCCAGGCCCGCCAGCGTCAGGTCCCACGTCACTTCGGACCAGCGCCCCGCGCCGGCGGCCGGCATCACCGCCAGCACCAGCGTGTAGCCCACCGCGATCACCAGCGCGTGCGGCGCGACGATGCGGAACGCCTCGATCAGGCCGCGGCCCAGGCGGCGCAACGGCGACGGATGGAAGGTCAGGTTCTCGGGATAGCCGCTGGTCTGTTCGCGCGCGGGCAGGTTGATCGACGGGGAGCCGAGCCAGGTGTCGCCGCTCTTCATCTGCGCGTTGTCCGGCGCGCGCGAGTGCACGCCGATCAATACGCTCTCCGGCAGGATGGTGCCGTCCGGGATGTAGGCGCCGTTGCCGACGAAGCTGCGGTTGGAAACCACGGTCGGCTTCATGATCATCCAGCCGCCGTCGATTTCCTCGTCGCCCAGCATCACCGCGTCGGCGATGAAGGTCTCGTCGCCCAGGGTCAGCATGTCCGGCACCACGCCCAGCGCGGTGGAGATCTCGGCATCCGTGCCGACCTTGGCGCCCAGCAGGCGATACCAGTAGGGCGCGAACACCGTGGCGTAAATGCCGTGCAGGACGTTGAGGCTCGATTCCTGGATCTGGCTCACCAGCCATTTGGCGCAGTAGGTCTTGCTATGGATGGCCGAGCGGCCCGGCTGCAAGCGTGGCAGCACGCTCCAGCGGATACCGGCCGACAGCAACACCGTCAACACGATCAGCACCGTACTGGCGGGGAAGGCCAGCAGGAAGTAGCGCAGCAACTGGATGCGCATATCGTCGCCCTGTATCCATGGCAGCCAGCCATGTTCGTCGAACCAGTCGATCAGCACGAAGCTCGGAAACACCGGCATGAAGAACAGCGTGACGATCAGCAGGATGCCGAAGATGAAGAACACCCCTTCGCCCATGCTGCGCGCGACGCTGACCTGGGGGCGCGGCGGCAGGCGGGTGGTGTCGAAGGCGCCGGTATCGCGCGCCGGCGAGCCGGCCCACAGGCGGCCGGCCGGTACGCGCATGCCGTCGCTCAGCGCCGACTGGCCTTCCAGGTGGCCCAGCGCTTCGATATGCGTATTGCCTTCCAGGACGGCGAAGGAGCTGACGCAGGAGTCGTCTTCCAGCGTGATCCGGCCCAGCAGCAGGCGGCCGCGCTGCACGCGGGCGTTCTCGAAATTGACGGCGTTGCCGATGCTGACGTTGTCGCCGATGCTGAGCAGGTCGGGTGAGCGCAGAGTCATCGAACCGATGACGACATCCTTGCCCACCTTGGCGCCCAGCGCGCGCAGCCACCAGGCGCTGAGCGAGGAGCCGCTCAGCAGGTAGGCTGGCGCCGCTTCCACCAGCCGGTCGGCCAGCCACCAGCGGTAGTAGGTGACGCCCCACAGCGGATAGTCGCCGGCCTTCAGGCGGCCGGCGATCAGCCATTTGCCGGCGATGGCGATGCCGAATTCGCCGATGGTCGCCAGCAGGAACACGCCGACCGAGGCGGCGATCGCGCGCACCACCGAGTCGCCCGGATCGCCGGTGAAGAAGTGGTAGGTGAAGAACGGCGCCAGCCACTGCGCCATCCGCAGCGCCACCAGCGCCGGCATCGCGGCCGCCTGCGCCAGGCCGCAGGTCCAGCGCTTGAGCGAGGAGGGCGGCGTCCAGTCGGCTTCCACTTCGGCGGCCGTGGGCGCGTCGGCCAGCACCAGCGCGATCTTGCCGATCTGGCGTTGCTGATAGATGTCGCGCACGGTGATGTGGGCGTAGCGCGGATCGGCGCGCAGGGCCGAGGCCAGGCGCGCCGCAAAGAACGAGTGGCCACCGAGGTCGGTGAAGAAGTCGGCCTGGCGCAGTACCGGCTGGCCGGGGAACAGCGCGGCCAGCGCGGCGAACAGCGCTACTTCGGCCGGGGTTTCGGGCAGGTCGGAATCTTGGTTGCCGCCGGCCGGCGGTGCGCTCAGCGGCATGGCCTTCAACGCCTTGCGGTCGATTTTTCCGGAGGTCAGGCGCGGCATGGCTTCCTGCATTTCGTAGCGGCCCGGGACCATGTACGGCGGCAGCTTGGCGGTCAGGCTGGCCCGAAGGGTCTTGGCGTCCAGCGTGGCGTCAACTTCCGGCACGATGTAGGCCACCAGCTGGTCGATGCCGTCGTCCTTGCGCAGCAGCACAGCGACGGTGCCCACGCCTTGCTGCTGCGCCAGCACGGCTTCGATCTCGCCCAGCTCCACGCGGAAGCCGCGGATTTTCACCTGGTCGTCGGCGCGGCCGAGGCACAGCACTTCGCCGTCGGCGTCGATGCGGGCCAGGTCGCCGGTGCGGTACAGGCGGGCGTCGTGCCGGCCGCTGGACCATGGATTGGCCAGGAATTTTTCTTCGGTCAGGTCCGGGCGGCCCAGGTAGCCGGCCGCCAGGCCGGGACCGGTGATGCACAGCTCACCGATTTCGCCGCGCGGCAGCAGGCGCAATGCCGGCATGGCGTTGGCGTCGATCACCAGCAGGCCGTAGTTGGGCAGCGGCGTGCCAATGGTGACTGCATGGCCAGGCTGCAAACGCGCCAGGCTGGCCGACACCGTGGCCTCGGTCGGGCCGTAGGTGTTGAACATCTGCCGGCCGGCGCGCGACCAGCGCTCCACCAGCGATTCCGGGCACATCTCGCCGCCCAGGTTGATCAGGCGCAGGCTGGGCACGTCCTGGTTGAACAGCGCCAGCAGGGTAGGCACGGCGTGCAGCACCGTGACCTGGTTCTCGTCGAGCATGCGCGGCAGCGTTTCCGGATCGCCGCTGATTTCCTTCGGGCCTATCCACAGCGTGGCGCCGGCCAGGTAGGCGATCCATATTTCTTCGAACGACATGTCGAACGCCACCGAGAAGCCTTGATACACCTTGTCCTGCGCCGTGACGCCGAGCACCGCGTTCTCGCTGCGCAGGAAATGGCAGATGCTGCGCTGGGTGATCAGGATGCCTTTCGGCTTGCCGGTCGAGCCGGATGTGTAGATGACGTAGGCCGGCACGTCGGGCGAGACGGCGCCGCGGCGCGATAGCGTGGCGCCGGCGTCCGGGGCGGCCAGCAGCGCTTCGGCGGTCCACACGGGACGGCCGAAAGTGCCGAGCGCGGCGAGGCGGGGCGCCAGCGCGGCGCAGGTCAGCACGCCGGCGCCGTCGGCGTCGTCCAGGCACACTTGCAGGCGGTCGACCGGGGTGTCCTCGTCGACCGGCAGCCAGGCCGCGCCGGCCTTGGCGATGCCGGCCTGCAGCACCAGCAGCTCGATCCCGCGCGGCAGCCACAGGCCGACGATCTGGCCCGGCTGCACGCCGGCATCGATCAGGCGCGCCGCGACCAGGTCGGCCTGCGCGTTCAATTCGCGATAGCTGAGGCTGCGCGCGCCAAAGATCAGCGCGGTCTGCCCGGGAGTGCGGACGGCGCTTGCTTCCAGCAGGTCCGCCAGGATTTCCTCACGCAGCAACTCGCTTTGCGGTTTCCCATAAAGAATGTCCGGATGCGATTGCGGAATGTGCGGCGTTACTGGGTCATTCATGCTGAAACTTTATTCTGGGTTGGCGGTTGACATTGTACGGTACGCCTCTACGTTCCAATAGAGGAAGAATGCAAGTTCCGCTTACAGCCTTTACAATAAGAAATATGGGATCTTCCCCTGTGTCACGAAGGAGCCGCATGTCACCGACCCGTCCATTTATCGCCCCCATGCAATTTGACGATCCGATTGCCGCTTATGATCAGGTTTTGGCCATCTACGAGGCCAACGTCGCCCACTTGCGCGATGCCATGAAACGTTTTGTCGCCGGCGAGGATGTCGGCGAGCACGTGCGCGGTTGCTACCCTTTTGTGCGGGTCCATACCGACACCGTGGCGCGCGCCGATTCGACGCTGGCGTTCGGCTTTGTGGCCGGCCCCGGCACCTACGAAACCACGCTGACCCGGCCCGACCTGTTCGCCCGCTACTACCAGCAACAGTTCAAGCTGCTGCTGAAGAATCACGGCAGCCATCACCTGCGCATCGAGGTGGGCACCAGTTCGCAGCCGATTCCGATTCACTTTTCGTTTGCCGAGCACGAGCACATCGAAGGTAGCATGAGCGCGGAACGGCGCCTGCTGATGCGCGACGTATTTGATCTACCCAACCTTGCCGCGATGGACGACGGCATCGCCAACGGCACCCACGAGCCGCCGCCGGGCGAGGCGCAGCCGCTGTCGCTGTTCACGGCGCCGCGCGTCGACTACTCGCTGCAACGGCTGCGCCACTACACCGGCACCTCGTGCGAGCACTTCCAGAAGTTTGTGCTGTTCACCAACTACCAGTTCTATATCGACGAATTCGTCAAGCTGGGCCACGAGCTGATGGGCCAGGCCGCCGGCGCGCCGGACGACGACTACATCGCCTTCATCGAGCCGGGCAATCTGGTCACGCGCCGCGTCGGCCAGGCGGTGCAGGCCAACGACGCCCACGGCGCGGCGCTGCCGCGCCTGCCGCAGATGCCGGGCTACCACCTGATCCGCGCCGACGGCACCGGCATCTCGATGGTCAACATCGGCGTCGGCCCGGCCAACGCCAAGACCATCACCGACCACATCGCCGTGCTGCGTCCGCATGCCTGGCTGATGCTGGGCCATTGCGCCGGCCTGCGCAACACCCAGCAGCTGGGCGACTACGTGCTGGCGCACGGCTATGTGCGCGAGGATCACGTGCTCGACGAGGATTTACCGCTGTGGGTGCCGATCCCGCCGCTGGCCGAGGTGCAGGTGGCGATCGAGGCCGCCGTGGCCGAGGTCACGCAGCTGACCGGCCACGACCTGAAGCGCGTGATGCGCACCGGCACCGTCGCCAGCACCGACAACCGCAACTGGGAACTGCTGCCGCAACGCACGCCGGAACGCCGTTTCAGCCAGAGCAGGGCGATCGCGCTGGACATGGAAAGCGCGACGATAGCCGCCAACGGCTTCCGTTTCCGGGTGCCATACGGCACTTTGTTGTGCGTGAGCGACAAGCCCATGCATGGTGAAATCAAGTTGCCGGGCATGGCTAACCAGTTTTACCGCGAGCGGGTCGACCAGCATTTACGGATCGGCATCCGGGCGTTGGAGCTGTTGCGCGCCTTAGGCGTGGACAAGCTTCACAGCCGCAAGTTACGCAGCTTCACGGAAGTCGCGTTCCAGTAAAACCATGCGGAAAATGCATGAAAGCCCGCCGGAAGCGGGCTTTTTTTTTCACTTTCACAGCCTGTGGCGATACCTTTTTTGGTATCGAAAACCCGAAAAAATTGATTGGTTTGTTTTTTGGCCAGACCCTAAGATGATTTCCGAGGTCGCTGCAAAACTATAAAACAGATAACACAGGAGACGTATGAACAAATTATCAACCGGGACTTTCGAGTCCCAGGCGACGCATCGCCTTGTCCTGAAAACCGGCGTCGCGGTGCTGGCCGCGGCCGGCCTGCTCAGCAGCGCCTCGGTGTGGGCGCAAGCTGCCGCCGAAAAGGCGGAGCCGACCGAGGCTCCGACCGTGGTCGTCACGGGCGTCAAGGCATCGCTGATCAAGAGCCTGGCGATCAAGCGCACCAGCGACCAGGTCGTGGAATCGATCGTTGCCGAAGACATCGGCAAGCTGCCCGATAACAATGTCGTCGAAGCGCTGCAGCGCGTGACGGGGATCCAGGTCACCGACCGCGCCGGCGGCGAAGTCGCCACCTTGTCCATCCGAGGCCTGCCCGATGTCCAGACAACCTGGAACGGCCGCACTATTTTTACGGCGTCCGGCGCGCAGGTCGCGCTTCAGGACATTCCCTCGACCCTGGTGCGCCAGATTGACGTCTACAAGACGCGCGACGCCAGCCAGCTGGAAACCGGCATTGCAGGCCAGGTCGACGTCAAGTCGCTGCGGCCGTTCGATTTCAAGGGGCGGAAAATCTCGCTGTCGGCGCGTGAAACCTATCTCGATCCCGCGAAAAAGGCCAACCCGCAGCTCAGCGCCATGTTCAGCGACCGCTGGCAAACCGGCATCGGCGAAGTCGGTGCCCTGGTCAACCTGTCGGATGCCAAGACGAAATACCGCAATGAAAGCGTGACGCCGGGTGCCATGGTGCCGTTTACCAGCCCCAATGCCGCCGAAGTTCCCGCAGGTTACACGCCCTTGCAGCGCATCTTCGACAACAATATCTGGACGCCTGGTATGCATACCGGCTTGCCGACGGCAGCGGGTTCAACGCTGGATTTCAACGGCAAGGCTTATCCTTATTACCTGGCGCGCGACGCCGTTTTCCAGAGCGACCTTCAGGGCGAGCGCGAGCGTCCTGCCGCCAATATCGCCTTGCAGTGGAAGCCGAACAGTGATTCAGTCTATACCTTCGAATCGATGTACAACGGTTATCGTGACAAGGCCTTCAACCAGTTGCTGTTCAGCTTTGTCGACTGGTGGGGCGATCTCGGCAGCAACCCTGCGGGCTCGATTACGACGTTCCCGGGAACGAACATCATCAAGAGCCGTAACGTCAACAACGTCTATGGTTTCAACAGCGGCGACTACACCACGTCGGCAACCGATTCCTACGTTTATGCCCTGAACGGCAAGTGGGACATTAGCGACAAGCTGAAGCTGGAAGGTGATCTGTCGTACCAGACCAGCACGTATCACTCGGAATTCACGGCCACCCGGATCGATCGCGTGGCACCGTCCATCGCCGTCGACTTCAATGACGGCGGCAACAACACGGCGTTCCGTTTCAATAACAATGCCGACCTGACCGACCCGACCAAGTGGAATGTTGCGCAGTTCTACGATACCGCCAACCGCAACAAGGGCAGCGCCGCGACGGCCAGTCTGGCGGGCGTCTACGATGCCGACTGGGGGGCGCTGACGACGATCCAGTTCGGCGCGCGCTTCGACGACCGCAAGGCGTCGGAGGCTAACCGCACCCAATCGGCCTTCCTGGGCCGCAACCTGGCCTCGCTGGGGGCGGCGTATTCGTCCACCAACTCGAACTTCGGCACGGCGATCTCGGATGTTCCGCGCTCATGGGTGGAGCCCAATGCCTACTACATCCGCGACCATATCGACGAGTGGCGCAAGCTGTATAACTCGGCCGATGCGAACTTCCTGACGACGGACAAACTGAGCCTGCAGAAGACGTTCGAGGTCGATGAAAAGACGAAGAACCTCTTCGTGATGGGGAATACCCAGAACGAGCTGTTCGGACATCGCCTGCGCGGCAATTTCGGCATGCGCTACGTTAAGGTCGATACCGACATGAACTTCTACAAGGTTGATGCCACCACCAAGGCGGTCACGCCGTCCGGTGCCAGCAAGTCGACCAGCAAGTTCCTGCCCAGCATGACCCTGATTTACGACCCATCCAAGGACGTCGTGCTGCGCTTTAACTATGGTCAAACCCTGCGCCGCCCGAACTTCGGCGATCTGAATCCTGTCCTGCAACTCGGCGACGACGTGTCGAAGGTGGGTTATGGCTCGGGCACCGGCGGCAATCCCGACCTGAAGCCGACGCGCTCCACCAACCTCGATCTGACGGCTGAGTGGTATTTCCAGAAGGACAGCGCACTCTACGGTACTCTGTTCAAGCGCAAGATCGACGGCCTGGTCGTAAACTTGCGTCACAAGGTACACGTCGATCCGGCGAACGATCCGTTCCGCAACTCGACCTCGGGCGGCGACCATACGAACGGCTATGACTACGTCATCAACTCGCCGGTCAACGCCTCCAACGGCAACATCAAAGGCGCCGAGCTCGGCTTGATCTACTTCCCCAAGGGGCTGCCGAGCCTGCTGGACGGCCTGGGCATCCAGGGCAGCTATACGCGACTCAGTTCGTCGCAGAACGTGCCCGACGCCAATGATGCCGGCGTCATCGTCGCTCAGCTCGAGACGCCGTTCTTCGGCGTGTCCCGCAGCTCCTACAACGCCACCCTGGCTTACGAAAAGGGTCCGGTCAGCGCGCGCTTGTCCTATGTCTGGCGCTCCGGCTTCCTGGCCAGAAACGAAGCGGCTTTGTTTGCCAATCCGATCGGCATCTGGCGTCATCCGGAAAAGAGTGTGGACATGCAAGTCTCCTATAAAATCAACGACAGGATGTCGGTCGATATCAGTGGCGTCAACTTGACGAACGAAATGCAGCAGCAGTACTACCACTTCGGCAGTGCGGGCACACCGCAGCTGAGCAATTTCGGTACGCTGCAGATCGGACGTTCGGTCTCGGCTGCCGTGCGCTGGCAGATGTAAGCCCCGACGGCCAGGAAGACCTCGGTCGTCCTGGCCGGTTCCCGCTAGCGGGAATGAAAACTTGTTGGAGTATCCGATGTCGAATCAAAAATTATCGTTGCTGGAAAAAGTGGGCTTTGGCGCCGGCGACATGGCGCTGAACGTGGTGATTTCGTCGATGATGTTGATCATCACGTTCTTCTACACCGATATCTACGGCCTGAAAACCTCCGACCTGGCGCTGCTGTTCGTCGCCGTCAAATTTATCGGCGCCTTGTCCGACCTGGTGATGGGGCAGATCACCGACCGCTTCGACAGCGCCCGCATGGGCCGCTATCGCCCCTACTTGCTGTTGCTGGCGATTCCGTATGGCGTCAGCGTGTACTTCGTCTTCACCACGCCGGATTGGGCCTACAGCGCAAAACTGATCTGGGCCTATTCCACCTACATCATCATGACGGTGATGACCTCCGGCGTCGGCATACCCTACATCTCGCTGCCGAGCAGCCTGACCAACGACCCGCAGCAGCGGCTGTCGGCCAACGGCTACCGCCTGTTCTTCGCCAAGATCGGCGCCTTCATGGTGACGGTGGTGGTGCCCATCTTGTCGGAACGCTGGGGCGGCGGCAGCGCGGCCACCGGCTACCAGGCCGCGATGGCGGTGATGGCGGTGATCGGCATCGCGCTGTTCCTGTTCTGCTTCTTCACCACCACCGAGCGTGTGCGCCACGTGGTGCAGAAACAATCGCTGCTGGAGCAGCTGAAGGTGCTGCTGAAGAACGACCAGTGGCTGATCCTGTGCGGCGTCTGCGTGACCGGAACGGTCGGTTATGTGGTGCGCGCCTCGGCGTCGATCTACTACGTCAAGTACTACCTGGGCGGCGATGCCGCCACCGTGTCGGCCTTCCTGTCGACCGGCGTGGTGGCGGCCATCCTGTCGATGATCGCCTCGACCTGGATCACCAAGTTCTATTGCAAGGTCAAGCTGTTCCGCTGGACGCAGATCGGCGTCGGCGTGATCAGCGCCGCCATGTACTTCCTGGTCAAGCCGGGCGACATGGTGCTGGCCTTTGTGCTGTACTTCCTGCTGTCGTTCGTGGTCGACCTGCATGCGCCGGTGTTCTGGTCGGCCATCGCCGAGACCATCGACTACGGCCAGGTCAAGACCGGCAAGCGCGTGTCCGGTTTCGCCTTCGGCGGTATTTCCGTCTGCCAGAAGGCCGGGATGGGCATCGCCGGCGCGCTGGTCGGCGTGCTGCTGACGTACTTCGAGTACCAGCCGAATCACGAACAGACCGCGTTCGCGCTGCACGGCATAGTGCTGATGCTGACGCTGATCCCTGGTTTCTTCCATACGGTGATGGGGCTGCTGATGTTCAAGTACCGCGTCACCGACGAGTACTACACGCAGGTCAAACAACAGATGAATGTCCAATCCTATGTGGCAGTCTAATTTCTTGGAAATCGAAGCAATGGAAGATGTACTCACTCCGCTGATCGAGCAGCGCGCCGATCCTTTTATCATTCGTCACAGCGATGGCTACTACTACTTCACCGCCTCGGTGCCGCAGTACGACCGCATCGAGCTGCGCCGCGCGGAGACCATCGCCGGCCTGGCGGATGCGGACAAGGTCGATGTCTGGCACAAGCCGGATACCGGTCCGTATAGCGAACTGGTTTGGGCGCCGGAGCTGCACTACAACGACGGCGCCTGGTACGTCTACTTCGCCGCCGCGCCCAGCCGCGAGATCAAACACAAGCTGTTCCAGCACCGCATGTACGCGATCCGCAACGCCAATCCCAATCCTTTGGTCGGCGAGTGGGAGTTCATGGGCCAGGTCGACACCGGCATCGACACCTTCTGCCTGGACGCCACCACCTTCAGCCACAAGGGCCAGCTCTACTACCTGTGGGCGCAGAAGGACGTCGCCATCGAAGGCAATTCCAACCTGTACATCGCGCCGATGAAGACGCCGTGGCAGCTGGGTGGCCCGGCGGTCATGCTGAGCAAGCCGGAATTCGACTGGGAGATCCGTGGCTTCTGGGTCAATGAGGGCCCGTCGGTGCTGAAGAAGAACGGCAAGATCTTCATCAGCTACTCGGCCAGCGCCACCGACGAGAACTATGCCATGGGCCTGCTGTGGGCGGACGAACATGCCGACCTGCTGGATCCGGCCTCGTGGACCAAGTTGCCGCAGCCGGTGCTGCAAACATGTTACGAGTATGGCGTGTACGGACCGGGACACAACAGCTTCACCATCGGCGATGATGGCGAGACCGTCATGTTGGTTTATCATGCACGCACCTATACCGAGATCATTGGCGATCCGCTGTGGAATCCGGACCGGCACACCTATGTCAAACCACTGAAGTGGGACGGGCAGGGCATGCCGGTATTCGGAAAGCCCTCTATCGCCTGAGCGAGACTGCATCAATCATTGCGGCGGCCGAGAAGGTTTATTCCTCTCGGCCGCCTTGCCATTAGAAAGCGCCACCATGTCCCAGCCTACCATCACCACATCCGCCTTCGGCCCTGAAGCCACCCTGTACACGCTGACCAACGCCAACGGCATGATCGTCAAGATCAGCGACCTTGGCGGCGTGATCACCGAAATCCACGTGCCGGACCGCGACGGCCAACTGGCAGACGTCTGCCTCGGCTTCGACGATGCCGCCGCCTACCTGGGCGAATCGCACTATCTCGGCGCGCTGATCGGCCGCTACGGCAACCGCATCGCCAACGGCCGCTTCACGCTGGACGGCGAAGCCCATGAGCTGAACGTGAACAACGGCGTAAACCATTTGCACGGAGGCCTGGACGGCTTCCACCGCCGCATGTGGGAAGCCGAAACCTTCGCCACGCCCAAATCGGCGGGCCTGATCCTGAGCTACCTGAGCGCCGACGGCGAGCAAGGCTACCCGGGCAACCTGGAAGTAACGGCGATCTACGAACTACGCAACAATAACGAATTGCGTATCGCGTTCCACGCGATCACCGATAAAGCGACGCCGGTCAACCTGACCAACCACGCCTATTTCAACCTGGCCGGCAAGGGCGACATCCTGTCCCACGAGCTGACCATCGCCGCCGACGCCTACACCCCGGTCGACAGCGGCCTGATACCCACCGGCGAGCTGCCTGCGGTGGCGGGCACGCCGTTCGACTTCCGCACTCCGCACGCGATCGGCGCCCGCATCAACCAGGGCGACGAACAGCTGCGCCACGGCGCCGGCTACGACCACAACTTCGTGCTGAATAAATCCGCTCCCAACGCGCTGGAACTGGCGGCCCGCGTGCGTGATCCGTCCTCCGGCCGCGTGCTGGAAGTGTTGACCCAGGAGCCGGGCGTGCAGTTCTACAGCGGGAACTTCCTGCACGACGGCATGGGTGGAAAAGGGCGCATCTACGGCCATCGCAGCGGCTTTTGCCTCGAACCGCAACACTATCCCGACTCGCCGAATCGCCCTGAATTCCCGTCGACGATACTGCGTCCGGGCGAGGAGTACAGCACCGTCATGAGCTACCGCTTCTCCGTTGAGGACTGATACCGATTCGGGTATCAAAGTCGAATAATAATTTATTGGAAAGATATCTCAACACAACTTAGTATGGCTTATCGATGCGGGGGCATGACATTCACGCCCCCGTACAAGAACATACTGAGGAGATATGCATGTCCGAGAACGACAAAAAGGTGAAGCTGCGCTCCGCCGAGTGGTTTGGTACGCAAGACAAGAACGGCTTTATGTATCGCAGCTGGATGAAGAATCAGGGCATTCCCGATCACGAATTCCAGGGCAAACCTATCATCGGCATCTGCAACACGTGGTCTGAACTGACCCCTTGCAATGCCCACTTCCGCAAACTGGCGGAACACGTCAAGCGCGGCATCCTGGAGGCCGGCGGCTTCCCGGTGGAATTCCCGGTGTTCTCCAACGGCGAATCGAACCTGCGCCCAACCGCCATGCTGACCCGTAACCTGGCCAGCATGGACGTCGAAGAATCGATCCGTGGCAATCCGATGGACGGCGTGGTGCTGCTGGTCGGCTGCGACAAGACCACGCCGGCGCTGCTGATGGGCGCCGCATCGGTCGACATTCCGACGATCGTCGTCAGCGGCGGCCCTATGCTGAACGGTAAGCTGAACGGCAAGAACATCGGCTCCGGCACCGCCGTATGGCAGCTGCACGAGCAGGTCAAGGCCGGCGAAATCACCATGCACGAGTTCATGTCGGCGGAATCGGGCCACTCCCGTTCCGCAGGAACCTGCAACACCATGGGCACCGCGTCCACGATGGCCTGCATGGCCGAGGCGCTGGGCACCACGCTGCCGCACAACGCCGCCATTCCCGCCGTCGATTCGCGCCGCTACATCCTGGCCCACATGTCGGGCATCCGCGCCGTCGAGATGGTGAAGGAAGGCCTGACGCTGTCGAAGATTCTCAAGCGCGAGAACTTCGAGAACGCGATCCGCGTCAACGCCGCCATCGGCGGTTCGACCAACGCCGTGATCCACCTGAAAGCCATCGCCGGCCGCATCGGCGTCGACCTGGAGCTGGAAGACTGGACCCGCGTGGGTCGCGGCACGCCGACCATCGTCGACCTGCTGCCATCGGGCCGCTTCCTGATGGAGGAGTTCTACTACGCCGGCGGCCTGCCGGGCGCGATCCGTCGCATGGGCGATGGCGGTCTGGTGCCGCATCCGGATGCGCTGACCGTCAACGGAAAATCGCTGTGGGAAAACTGCAAGGAAGCGCCGATCTACGACGACGAAGTGATACGTCCGCTGGACAAGCCGCTGTTGAAGGATGGCGGCATCTGCATCCTGCGCGGTAACCTGGCGCCGCGTGGCGCGGTGCTGAAACCATCGGCCGCCACGCCGGAGCTGATGCAGCATCGCGGCCGCGCCGTGGTGTTCGAGGACTTTGAACACTACAAGAGCCGCATCGTCGATCCTGAACTGGAAGTCGATGCCAACTCGGTGCTGGTGATGAAGAACTGCGGCCCGAAAGGCTATCCGGGCATGGCCGAAGTAGGGAATATGGGCCTGCCGCCGAAGCTGCTGGCGGCCGGCGTCAAGGATATGGTCCGTATCTCGGATGCGCGCATGAGCGGCACCGCCTACGGCACCGTGGTGCTGCACGTGGCGCCGGAAGCGATGGCCGGCGGCCCGCTGGGCATCGTCAAGGATGGCGACTGGATCACGCTCGATTGCGCAGGCGGTTTGCTGAACCTGGAGATATCGGATGCGGAGATGGCGGAGCGCCAGTCCGTGCGCGTCGCCGGCTCGGCGCCGGGTCCCAAGACCGGCTACCAGAAGCTGTACATCGATCACGTGCTGCAAGCCGACGAAGGCTGCGATTTCGACTTCCTGGTCGGGAACCGCGGATCGGCCGTGCCGCGCCACTCGCACTAATCAAAATTCGGAGACACCATGCTACTCGTGCAATTCAAGAACGAACAAGGCGCGCGCCAGATCGGCGTGCTGGAACAGAACACCATCCGCATCATCGAAGGCTACGACACCACCTACGCGCTGGCGCAAGCCGCGATTCGCCAGTCGATCGGCCTGGCCGACCTGGCTACCAAGGCCACGGGCCACGCCGTGCTGGCGTTTGACACCGTCGCGGCGGCGGGCCGTCTGCTGCCGCCGCTGGACCATAGCGACGACGCCCACTGCTACGTCACCGGCACCGGCCTGACCCACCTGGGCAGCGCCGACACCCGCGACGCCATGCATAAGAAAATCGGCGGCGACGTCGAATCCCTGAGCGATTCCATGAAGATGTTCCGTATGGGCGTAGAAGGCGGCAAGCCTGCCGAGGGCGAAGCCGGCGTGCAGCCGGAGTGGTTCTACAAGGGCGACGGTTCCATCGTCGCCGCCAGCGGCCAGGCCCTGAGCATGCCGGACTTCGCGCTTGACGGCGGCGAAGAGCCCGAAGTCGCGGGCCTGTACGTGATCGGCGATGATGGCCAGCCATACCGCATCGGCTACGCCATCGGCAACGAGTTCTCGGACCACGTGACCGAACGCCAGAACTACCTGTACCTGGCGCACTCCAAGCTGCGCGCCTGCGGCCTGGGCCCGGCGCTGCTGGTCGGCGAAGCGCCGGCGCATATCGAAGGCACCTCGCGCATCTACGACATGGAAGGCAAGGTACGTTGGGAGAAGGCGTTCTTCAGCGGCGAACAGAATATGTCGCACACCATCGGCAACCTGGAACACCACCATTTCAAGTACCCGCTGTTCAAGCGACCGGGCGACGTGCATATCCACTTCTTCGGCACGGCGACGCTGAGCGTAGCCGACAACATCGTCGTCAAACCCGGCGAGACTTTTGAAATCGAAGCGCCGCAATTCGGCCCGGCCCTGCGCAACAAGCTGACAGTGTACAAAACCGAAGTCGCGAAAGTGAAAGCATTATGATCATTACCGGTGAAGCACTGATAGGCGGCGTCGCCGTCAAGGGTACGGGCGCTGCTATCCGTGGCTACAATCCGTCGCTGCAAGCGCCGATGGAACCTGAATTCCATGCTGTCGATTTCGAGCAGATCGACCAGGCCTGCCGTTTGGCCGATGCCGCGTTCGACACCTTCCGCGCGCTGAGCGACGAGCGGCGCGCCGTCTTCCTCGAAACCATCGGGGAACAGATCATGGCGCTGGGCGATGTGCTGGTGGAGCGCGTGATGGCCGAAAGCGGCCTGCCGCGCCCGCGCATCGAGGGTGAGCGCGGCCGCACCGTCGGTCAGTTGAAACTGTTTGCCAACCTGTTGCGCGAAGGCTCGTGGAACGACGTCCGCATCGACAAGGAGCTGCCGGAACGGGCGCCGCCGCGTCCCGACCTGCGGATGCGCATGATCGGTCTCGGTCCGGTAGCGGTCTTCGCGGCCAGTAACTTCCCGTTGGCTTTTTCTGTGGCCGGTGGCGACACCGCGTCGGCACTGGCGGCCGGTTGCCCGGTGGTGTTGAAGGCGCACTCCGCGCATCCCGGCACGTCGGAGCTGGTGGGGCGCGCGGTGATCAAGGCGGTGGAGCTTTGCGGCCTGCCTGCCGGCGTGTTCTCGCTGCTGACCGGCAGCGGTAACGGCATCGGCCAGGAGCTGGTGCGCCATCCTGCCATCAAGGCCGTTGGCTTCACCGGCTCGCGCAGCGGTGGCATGGCGTTGATGGCGGTTGCGGCCGCGCGTCCGGTGCCGATTCCCGTGTATGCGGAAATGAGCTCGATCAATCCTGTATTCCTGATGCCGCGCGCCTTGGCTGCGCGCGCCGAAGAAATCGCCGCCGGTTTCGCCGGTTCGCTGGTGCTGGGCGTGGGGCAGATGTGCACCAATCCGGGACTGGTGATTGGTATCGGCGGCCCGGATCTGGACCGCTTCGCCAACGCCGCCGCGCAAGCGCTGGCCGGTGGCGCCGCGTGCGCGATGCTGTCGCCGGGGATCGCCGGCAGCTTCCAGCGCGGGATCACGCAGCTGGCCGAGCATGCGGACGTGAAGACGCTGGCGCTGGCGCCGCAATCGGAAGGCAAGGGCGCTCCGGCGCTGTTCGTCACCAGCGGCGCGGCCTTCCTGTCGCAGCACACGTTGTCGGAGGAAGTATTCGGCCCGGCTTCGTTGCTGGTCGCTTGCAAGGACGTCGCGGAACTGCATCAAGTCGTCGAGAGCCTGGAAGGCCAACTGACCGCCACCCTGCAACTTGACGACGGCGACCTGGATCTGGCGCACGCCTTGCTGCCGGTACTGGAGCGCAAGGCCGGCCGCATCCTGGCCAACGGCTTCCCGACCGGCGTGGAAGTGTGCAGCGCGATGGTGCACGGCGGCCCGTTCCCATCGACCTCCGATGGCCGCAGCACGTCCGTCGGTACGGGCGCGATCGTGCGCTTCCTGCGTCCGGTGTCGTACCAGAACCTGTCGCAGGCCTTGCTGCCGGAGGTATTGCGCGACAACGGCACCGCAACCTGGCGTCGCCGCGAGGGCGAACTGACGCGCGGTTGATAAAAATTAAAACGGAGACTGTATGACCCAATTGGCCAAATTTGGCAGCTTGCGCGGCAAGCGTGTATTCATTACGGGTGGCGGCACAGGGATCGGCGAGGCGATGGTGATCTCCTTCGCCGAGCAGGGCGCGCAAGTGGCGTTCGTCGATATCGCCCGCGACGCCAGCCTGGCCCTGGTTCGCCGGGTGAAGGAAGCCGGCTATCCCGAGCCATTGTTCCGCCAGTGCGACATCACCGATATCCCGGCGCTGCAAAACGCCATGTCCGAGATGGCGGCGGCCGTCGGCGATTTCGACATCCTGGTCAACAACGCCGCCAACGACCAGCGTCACGAGACGGCCGAGGTGACGGTGGATTACTGGAACGAGCGCATCGCCATCAACCAGCGGCCGATGTTCTTCACCTGCCAGGCGGTCCTGGAAGGCATGAAGAAGAAGGGCGCCGGTTCGATCATCAACGTCGGCTCGATCTCGTGGCACGTCAAGAACGCCGGCTATGCGGTGTATGCCACCTCCAAAGCGGCGGTACATGGCTTGACGCGCGGGCTGGCACGCGAGTTCGGCGCGCACGGCATCCGCGTCAACACCGTCACGCCGGGCTGGGTGATGACGCAACGCCAGATCGACCTGTGGCTGGACGACGCGGGCGAACAGGATATCAAGCGCAACCAGTGCATGCCGACCAAGTTGCTGCCGCAGCACGTCGCATCGATGGTGCTGTTCCTCGCCGCCGAAGACGGCGCGATGTGCACCGCCCAGGAGTTCATCGTCGACGCAGGCTGGGTATAACCCTGGGGTCAAGTCTGACATTCGGACACGAGCTGAACCGTAGAGCGTTGCTACGGTTCAGCTCGTGTCCGAATGTCAGACTTGACCCCCGCTTGGGATGCATAACCATAAAAAAGGTATGAACATGGTAAAGACATGTTTCTCCGCGCTGGCGCTCGCCGCCAGTGCGATGACGGTGGCCGCAGCGCAGCCTGTGCTGACCAGTCCCGATCATCACATCAGCGTCAATGTGCAAGCCACTGCTGGTGGCGGATTGGCGTATTCGATCTCGCGCGACGGCAGGCCGGTGCTGCTTGCCTCCGACCTTGGCCTGCAATTGCAGGGCGCAGATCTGGCGACCGCTTTGACGTTGACGGCCACCTCCAAGGCCCGCACCGTCAACGATCAGTACCAGATGGCTGTCGGTAAAAAGAGCAGCATCAGCTACCGCGCCAACGAGCAGACCTACACCGTGCGCAACGCGCAGCAGCAGGCGATGGACATCGTGTTCCGCGTGTCGAACGACGGTGTGGCCTTCCGCTACGTCGTCGCCGAGCCTTCGCTGCCGCACAAAAAACTGATCCAGGAACGCACCACCTTCGCCTTGCCACCCGCAGCCAAGGCCTGGCTGCAACCGATCGCCGTTGCGCAAACCGGCTGGAGCAGAACCAACCCTTCCTACGAAGAGCACTACCAGATGGACATCCCGGTCGGCACCGCATCGCCGTCGCCGGCGGGCTGGGTGTTCCCGGCGCTGTTCAAGAGCGGCGACAACTGGGTGGCAATCTCCGAGGCCGGCATGGACGGCAGCTTCCAGGCCTCGCGCCTGGCGCCGGAATCCGCAGGCGGAAAATACAGCATCGGCAACCCGATGGCCGCCGAAATCTACCCGGGCGGCGGTTTGCTGGCCGAACTCGACGGCACGCTGACATCGCCATGGCGCCTGCTGGCGTTGGGTTCCCTGAAGACCGTGACCAACTCCACGCTCGGCACCGACCTGGCCGCGCCAGCCATCGCCTTCGACAAACAGCTGGTCAAACCAGGTCACGCTTCGTGGAGCTGGGCGTTGATGAAGGACGACGCCACGGTCTACGACGTGCAGAAGAAGTTCATCGACTACGCCGCCGACATGCATTGGGACTACACCCTGATCGACGCCGACTGGGACCGCAAGATCGGCTACGACAAGATCAAGGAACTGGTCGACTATGCGGCGACCAGGCAGGTCGGCATTCTGCTGTGGTACAACTCGTCCGGCCCATGGAACGCAACCGAGTATTCGCCCAAAAGCCAGCTGCTGACGCATGAACAGCGCGTGGCCGAGTTCAAGCGCCTGCGCGACATGGGTGTCAAAGGCGTGAAGATCGACTTCTTCAACGGCGACGCGCAATCGATGATCGCCTACTACATCAACATCCTGCGCGACGCTGCCGATGCCGGCCTGCTGGTCAACTTCCACGGCGCCACGCTGCCGCGCGGCTGGACCCGTACCTGGCCGAACCTGATGACGATGGAAGCCGTACGCGGCATGGAGTTCACCACCTTCGAACAAGCCGACGAAGACAAGATGCCGACCCACGCGGCCATGCTGCCGTTCGCCCGTAATCTGTTCGACCCGATGGACTTCACGCCGATGGTGTTCGGCGATATCCCCAAGATCAAGCGCAGCTCCAGCAATGGTTTCGAGCTCGCCACATCGGTGCTCTATATCTCCGGCATCCAGCACTTCGCCGAGATCCCGGAAGGCATGGCCACCGTGCCGGCCTACGTCAAATCCTTCTTGCAGGAGCTGCCGCGCAGCTGGGACGACAGCCGCCTGGTAGACGGCTATCCAGGCCAGTACGCCGTCATCGCGCGCCGCTCCGGCGACACCTGGTACATCGCCGGCATCAACGCCACCAACGCGGACAAGGCCTTGACCTTGGACCTGTCTTTCGTCGGCGCCAGGCAAGGCGTCATCATCGGCGACGGCAGCGCTGAGCGTGATTTCAGCCAGCGCAGCATCGCAGCAGGAAAAAAAGTAGCGGTAACGATCAAGCCGCACGGCGGCTTTGTCATAAAACTATAAACAGGAGACTTAAATGAACTACATCAAACAAGGCGTACTTTCCCTTTGCCTGCTGGCTTCCGGTGGCGCATTCGCCGCCGATACCATCGGCCTGACCATCGATGCCGGCAAGCCGGGCGCCGTCATCAACAAGGACATCTACGGCCAGTTCGCCGAGCATCTGGGCACCGGCATCTATGAAGGCATGTGGGTCGGCCCCAAATCGAAGATCCCGAACACCAAGGGCTGGCGCAACGACGTCGTCGGCGCTTTGAGAGCCATGCACGTGCCGCTGGTGCGCTGGCCCGGCGGCTGCTTCGCCGATGAATATCACTGGAAGGATGGCCTGGGCCCGCGCGAGAAGCGTCCGGTCAAGGTCAATACCAACTGGGGCGGCGTGGCGGAATCGAACGCCGTCGGCACGCACGAGTTCTTCGACCTGGTCGACCTGCTGGGCGCCGACGCCTATGTCAACGGCAATCTCGGTACTGGCAGCGCGCAGGAGATGTCGGAGTGGATCGAGTACATGACCTCCGACAGCCAATCCACACTGGCCAACCTGCGCCGCAAGAACGGCCATGAGAAGCCGTTCAAGGTCGCCTATTTCGCGATCGGTAACGAGGCCTGGGGTTGCGGCGGCAACATGACGCCGGAGCACTACGCGGATCTGTACAAGAACGTCGAGACCTTCCTGCGCGCGCCGCAGCAGTACCGTCCGAAGATGATCGCCAGCGGCGGCAACGACAACGACCTGACCTGGTCCGAAGTACTGAGCAAGCAGCTGAAACGCCAGACCGACGGCATCAGCTTCCACTACTACACCATCCCGACCGGAAAATGGGAAGTGAAGGGCGCAGCGACCGGTTTCCCGGAGAAGGAGTGGATGTCCACGCTGTCCAATACGCTGCGCATGGATGACCACATCCGCAAGAACTCCGCAGCGATGGACAAGAACGACCCGGAGAAAAAACTGGGCCTGTTCGTCGACGAGTGGGGCACCTGGTACGATGTGGAGAAGGGCACCAACGCCGGCTTTCTCTTTCAGCAGAACACCCTGCGCGATGCGGTTGTTGCAGCGCTTAACTTCAACATCTTCCATGCCCATGCGGACCGCGTGCGCATGACCAATATCGCGCAGATGGTCAACGTGCTGCAATCGATGATCATCACCGACAAGGACAAGATGGTGCTGACGCCGACCTATCACGCCTTCGAGATGTATGTGCCGTTCCAGGGCGCGACCTCGCTGCCGCTGACGTTGTCGAACAATCCGCAATATGCGCTGGATGGCGCCAGTGTCCCTGAAATCAGCGCATCGGCCGCGCGTGGCACCGATGGCAAGCTGTATCTGGCGCTGGTCAACACCAATCCAGGCCAGGCCGCGGATGTGGCGATCAACGTGCCGGGGCAGGCGATCAAATCCGTCAAGGGGCGGGTGCTGACCGCCGCCGCGATGGATGCGCATAATACCTTCCAGGCGCCGCAGGCGATCAAACCGGCACCATACAGCGCGACGGCGGTCGACGGCAAGTTGACGGTGAAGATTCCGGCCAAGGCCGTTGTCGTGGTCGCGGTGGAGTAAGAGCATGAGCGAACACGATATCTCGATCTCGCGCCGCAAGGCCATCGCCGGCGGTGTAGCGCTGCTGCTGGCCGGTTGCGGTGGCGGCGGAGGAAGTAGCAGTCCAGTCACGCCGGTGCCGACGCCAACACCTGCGCCGACTCCGACGCCAACGCCCACGCCGACCCCAACGCCCACGCCAACCACGATCACGTTCGGCGACGCCTCGGTACACGATCCGGCAGTGATCAAGGTGGACGGCACGTATTACGTATTCGGCTCGCACCTGGCTGCCGCCAAATCGACGGACCTGATGAACTGGACCAAGATCGCGGATGGCGTCAACGCTGCCAATCCGCTGTTCAACAACGTCGTCACCGCGCTGGCGGACACCTTCACCTGGGCGCAGGTGACGGACCTGTGGGCGCCGGACGTGGTCAAACTCGGCGACGGCAAGTTCTACTTCTACTACAACGCCTGCAAGGGTGATTCGCCCCGCTCGGCGCTGGGCGTGGCCGTGGCGGACAAGATCGAAGGCCCCTACGTCAACAAGCAGATCATGCTCAAATCCGGCATGTGGGGCCAGATCAGCGAGGACGGCGTCAAGGTCTACGATGCGCTGACGATGCCGAACGTGGTCGACCCGAACACCTTCTTCGACAAGGACGGCAAGCTGTGGATGGTCTACGGATCCTACTCGGGCGGCATCTTCATCCTGGCGATGGACCCCGCCACCGGTTTGCAGAAGCCGGGCCAGGGCTACGGCAAGCACCTGATGGGCGGGAACCACAGCCGCATCGAAGGCGCGTATGTGATGTACAGCCCGCAGTCGAAGTACTACTACCTGTTCACGTCCTTCGGTGGACTGGATGCCAACGGCGCCTACAACATGCGCGTGGCGCGCTCGCTGAACCCCGACGGCCCCTACGTGGACGCCAAGGGCAACGACATGGCCAACGTCAAGTCCAATCCGGCGCTGCCCTTGTTCGACGACGCCAGCATCGCACCGTTCGGCCAGAAGATCATGGGCAACCACCAGTTCGCGCTGGCGGATGGCGAAACCGGCACGCCGCTGGGCTACGTATCGGCCGGCCACAACTCCGCCTACTACGAAGCGGCGACCGGCCAATACTTCCTGGTGTTCCACACGCGCTTCCCCGGCACCGGCGAGCTTCATCAGATCCGCGTGCACGAAATGTTCATCAACGAAGACGGTTGGATCGTCGTGTCGCCGTTCCGCTATGCGCCGCTCAGCAAGAACTCGACGGCGCTGTCGGCCGAGGTGACGGTTGCCGATGCTGCGGGAACGTACAAGATGATCAATCACGGCAAGGACATCACGACGGCGATCAAGGCTTCGCAGAACGTCAAGCTGGCGGCCGACGGCACGGTTTCCGGCGCCGCCACCGGCACTTGGAAGCATAATGGCGCCAACAAGATCACGCTCACGCTGGGCGCCACCGGTACCTTCAACGGCGTGCTGTCGCGCCAGTGGAATACCAACGCCAGCGCGTTCGTGGTGACGTGGACCGCGCAGTCGGTGGATGGCGTGTCGATCTGGGGCGCGCGTACAGGGAGTTAGTATGAAGTCAGCGATATTTGCATTGGGCCTGTTGGCGCTGTCGGCTTGCACGGCCAAGGAAGTCAGCGTCCACGATCCGGTGATGGCGAAGGAAGGCGATACCTGGTACGTATTCAGCACCGGGCCGGGTATCACCTTCTACAGCTCCAAAAACATGAAGGACTGGACGCCGGAAGGCCGCGTCTTCAAGGACCAGCCGGTGTGGGCCAAGCGCGCCGCACCGACCTTCGACGGCCATATCTGGGCGCCGGATGTGCAGTTCCATAACGGACAATACTATTTGTACTATTCCGTTTCTGGATTCGGCAAGAACACTTCGGGTATCGGCGTCACTGTCAACAAGACGCTTAACCCCCGCTCGCCGGACTATCGCTGGGAAGACAAGGGCATGGTGCTGCAATCCGTGCCGCTGCGCGACGACTGGAACGCCATCGACCCGAACATCGTTGAAGATGGCAAGGGCGGGGCGTGGATGGCGTTCGGTTCCTTCTGGAGTGGCCTGAAACTGGTCAAGCTGAATGCGGATTGGACCGGACTCGCGGAGCCGCAGGAATGGCACGCAATCGCCAGCCGCTCGCGCGGACCGTCGGTGGCGGAGAAGTCGGCGGGGCCGGACGAGATTGAGGCACCGTTTGTCTTCAAGAAGGGCGACTACTATTATCTGTTCGCGTCGTTCGGGCTTTGCTGCCGCAAGGGCGACAGCACGTACTACGTCGTTGTCGGCCGGTCCAGGGACGTCACTGGTCCTTACGTGGACAAGAACGGCGTCGACATGCAGAAGGGGGGCGGCTCCAACGTCATCGCCGGCAACAAGGACTGGAAAGGCCTGGGCCATAACAGCGCCTACACCATCGACGGCAAGGATTTCCTGGTGCTGCACGCCTACGAGACGGCTGACGACTACCTGCAAAAGCTGAAGATCATGGAAATGAAGTGGGACGCCAGCGGTTGGCCGATGGTGGACCCTGCGGACCTGAATCGATACCGCAGCAAGCAGCTGCCATCGCCATGATGGTGATGCTGCGCAGGGCGGCGGTGCTGCTCGCCGCTGCGATGCTGTACGCATCGGCTGCGGCGGCTCCGCTGCAGTTGTTCCCACTGGCCGACGTCCGCCTTGGCGACAGCCCCTTCCTGGAAGCCCAGCGGACGGATCTCCATTACCTGCTTGAGATGGAGCCCGACCGTCTGCTGGCGCCATTCCTGCGCGAAGCCGGCCTGCCGCTGAAGCAGCCCAGCTACGGCAACTGGGAATCGTCAGGTCTGGACGGCCACCTCGGCGGCCACTATCTTTCCGCGCTGGCGCTGATGTACGCATCCACGGGCGACGACGAAGTCCTGCGTCGCCTGAACTACTTCGTGGCTGAACTCAAGCGCTGCCAGGAACGCAACGGCAACGGCTACATCGGCGGCATCCCGGACGGCAGCGCGGCATGGCAGGCCATCGCCAAGGGCGAACTCCATGCCGACAATTTCTCCGTCAATGGCAAGTGGGTCCCTTGGTACAACCTGCACAAGGTATATGCGGGCCTGCGCGACGCGTACACCTACGCCGGCAACGCGGACGCCCGCGCCATGCTGATCGCCATGTCCGACTGGGCGCTGGAATTGACCTCGCACCTGAGCGAGGAGCAGATGCAGTCCATGTTGCGCAGTGAGCACGGCGGCATGAATGAGGTGCTGGCCGACGTCGCCCAGATGACGGGACAAAAAAAATACATGGATCTGGCAATCCGCTTCTCCCATCAGGCCATCCTGCGGCCGCTGGAAGCGGGCAAGGACCAGCTCACCGGCCTGCACGCGAACACGCAGATCCCCAAGGTAATCGGTTTCAAGCGCATCGGCGACATCACCGGCCGCCGCGACTGGCAGCAGGCCGCGCAGTTCTTCTGGCAGACCGTGCGCGATCACCGCACCGTCGCCATCGGCGGCAACAGCGTCAAGGAGCACTTCCACGACGATAAGGACTACTCTTCGATGGTGGATGAAGTCGAAGGCCCTGAGACCTGCAACACCTACAATATGCTCAAGCTCACCGAGCTGCTGTTCCTCGGCGACGCCAAGGGCAGCTACAGCGATTACTACGAGCGCGCGTTGTACAACCATATCCTGTCCTCGCAGCGGCCGGATAGCGGCGGCTTCGTCTACTTCACGCCGATGCGGCCCAATCACTATCGCGTCTACTCGCAGGTGGACAAGGCGATGTGGTGCTGCGTGGGTTCCGGCATCGAAAGCCATGCCAAGTACGGGGAGTTCATCTACGCGCATCGCGGCGACCTGTTGTACGTGAACCTGTTCATCCCATCGACGCTGAACTGGCGCGAGCAAGGCGTGACCATCACGCAGGCCAATCGCTTCCCGGACGAGGACCGCAGCACGATTATGGTCAAGGGCGCGGTCAAGGGCAACAAGGCGTTCACGATGAAGATCCGCTATCCCGAGTGGGTGGCACAGGGGGCCTTGCGCATAACAGTCAACGGCAAGCCGGTGGCGGCAGATGCGGGCCCGGACCGCTACGTCAGCCTGCGCCGTGCATGGCGGGACGGCGACAAAGTCGAAATCCTCCTGCCGATGAAAACCCATCTGGAGCAGATGCCGGACAAGTCCAACTACTACGCGGTGCTACACGGCCCCATCGTGCTGGCGGCGAAGACCAACCCCTTCGCCGGCGAGAAGCTGAACTTCCTCGCCGACGATTCGCGCATGGGCCACGTGGCGCAGGGCCAAGTCTGTCCACTGGAGTCCGCGCCCACGCTGGTCAGCGACACCAAGGCCTTCATGGACCGTTTCAAGCCGGTACCCGGCAAACCGCTGACGTTCACGGCGCCCGGTCTGGTGCAGGGCAAGAATGTCGGCAGCGTGACCTTCATTCCATTCTTCCGCCTGCATGATTCGCGCTACGTGGTTTATTGGCCGTATTCGACGCCGGCCAATCTGGCCTTCATGCAGTCCAGGGCAGCGCAGGACGAGGCGGTACGCCTGGCGCTGGACGCGCAGACCATCGACCAGGTGGCGCCGGGCGAGCAGCAGCCGGAGTCCGATCATTTCTTCAGAGGCGAAGGCGCCGACGCGGGCATCAACAAAGGCCGGCACTGGCGGCACGCGAGCGGCTGGTTCAGCTACGACCTGACCGACAAGAAGGCCGAAGCGAAGACACTCAGGCTGACCTATTCGACGCTGGACGCCGGCCGCCGCTTCGATATCTTCATCAACGGCCAGCTGTTGGCCGAGGTGAGCCTGGACGCCACCGCGCCGCAGGAGATCTACACCAGGGACTACACCATCCCGCCCGCAATGGCGGTTGGCGGCAAACTGGTGATCAAGTTCGTCGCCCGCAAAGGTTCGATGGCGGGCGGGTTGTATGGTCTGCGGCTGCTACGTTGATATCAAAATCGGTATCAAACTGCCAGAAAATGTCATTGGATAGATATTCTCGTTTCTCTTAGTATGTGATCCAGAAAATACATAAAAATCCATCTGGAGACTTTGCCATGACATGCAATCGCAGAACCGTGTTGGCCGCCGCAACCCTCGCCGCCTTTACTTTCAACGCCCCGGCCTTCGCGGCCAAACCGCTGGTGATCGGGTTCTCGCAGGTCGGCGCCGAGAGTGAATGGCGCACCGCGAACACCGTGTCGATCAAGGACGCGGCCAAGAAGGACGGCATCACCCTCAAATTCGCCGACGCCCAGCAGAAACAGGAAAACCAGGTCAAGGCGATCCGCTCCTTCATCGCCCAGCGCGTCGACCTGATCGCGTTTTCGCCAGTGGTGGAATCGGGCTGGGACACCGTGCTGCGCGAAGCCAAGGCCGCCAAGATCCCCGTCATCCTGACCGACCGCGCCGTCAACGTCAGCGATCCTTCGCTGTACGCCACCTTCATCGGCTCGGACTTCGTGGAAGAAGGCCGCCGCGCCGGCCGCTGGCTGCTGGAGCGGGCGAAGAAGACGCCCGATACCGTTATCAATATCGTTGAGCTGCAAGGCACCGTCGGTTCGGCGCCCGCGCTGGACCGCAAGAAGGGCTTCGAGGAAGTCATCGCCGGCAATCCGAAGTTGAAGGTGATCCGCTCGCAGACCGGCGACTTCACCCGCGCCAAGGGCAAGGAAGTGATGGAGGCTTTCCTCAAGGCCGAGGGCAAGAAGATCAATGTGCTGTACGCGCATAACGACGACATGGCAATCGGCGCGATCCAGGCCATCGAGGAAGCCGGTATGAAACCGGGCAAGGACATCGTCGTGATTTCCATCGACGGCGTCAAAGGCGCCTTCGAGGCGATGATCGCCGGGAAGCTGAACGTGACCGTGGAATGCAGCCCGTTGCTGGGTCCTCAGCTGATGCAGCTGGCGCGCGATGTCGTCGCTGGCAAGCCGGTACCGAAGCGCGTCGTTACCCAAGAAGGTGTATTCCCGGCCGAAGTCGCGGCCAAGGAATTCCCAAACCGTAAATACTGATCCGATGAACATTCAAACTTCCGCGCCCGCTCCGGTGCTGGAGCTGCGCGGCATCAGCAAGGCATTCCCCGGTGTGCAGGCCTTGAGCGGCGTGGCGTTGAACCTGTATCCGGGCGAGGTGCATACGCTGATGGGCCAGAACGGCGCCGGCAAATCGACGTTGATCAAGGTGCTGACCGGCGTGTATGCGCCGGACCAGGGCCAGATCCTGCTGGAGGGGCGGGCGATACAGCCTGCGTCCACGCTGGAGGCGCAGAACCTGGGCATCAGCACCGTTTATCAGGAAGTGAATCTGTGCCCGAATTTGTCGGTGGCGGAGAATATCTTCATCGGCCGCTATCCGCGCAAGCGCGGTGGCATCGACTGGGCCGCCATGCAGCGGCAGGCGGTGGAGCTGCTGGAGCGGATGCAGATACGGATCGACGTATCGCTGCCGCTGGCGCGCTACCCGTTGGCGATCCAGCAGATGGTGGCGATTTCGCGCGCCTTGCTGGTGTCGGCCAAGGTGCTGATACTCGATGAGCCGACCTCCAGTCTCGATGAGAAGGAAGTGGAGCTGTTGTTCAGTGTATTGCGCGGACTGCGCGAGCAGGGCATGGCGATACTGTTTGTGACGCACTTCCTGGATCAGACTTATGCGATTTCGGATCGCATCACCGTCATGCGCAACGGCGAGCGGGAAGGCGAGTACGCCTGCAGCGAGTTGTCGCGGTTCGATTTGGTCAACAAGATGGTCGGCGCGCCGGCGGCGGTAGCTGTTGGCGAGAACGTCACAGCACCCGCCGTCGCTCCGGCGCCGTCGAAGCTGACAACCTTCCTGCGCGCGACCGGTTTGGGCCGCAAGGGCGCGTTGTCGCCGATGGATATCGAGCTGCGGCAGGGCGAGTTGCTAGGCCTGGCGGGACTGCTGGGTTCCGGCCGCACCGAGGCCGCGCGTTTGCTGTTCGGCGCGGACAAGGCGGATAGCGGCAGCATCGTCATCGATGGCAAGGAGTGTAGCTTCGCCTCGCCGCGCGACGCCATCGCCGCCGGCATCGGCTTCTGCTCCGAGGACCGCAAGCATGAAGGTGCGGTGCTCGAACTGTCCGTGCGCGAGAACCTGATCCTGGCGCTACAGGCCCGCACCGGCATCCTGCGCGCGATTCCGCTCAAGCGTCAGCAGCAACTGGCGGAGGAATACGTCAAGGCACTGGGCATCAAGACGGCGAGTATCGAAACGCCTATCGGCACGCTCTCCGGCGGCAATCAGCAGAAGGTGCTGTTGGCGCGCTGGCTGGCCACCGAGCCGAAGATGCTGATCCTGGACGAGCCAACGCGCGGCATCGACGTGCGCGCCAAGCAGGAGATCATGGACTATGTGACGGCTCTGTGCCGCAAGGGCATGGCGATCCTGTTCATTTCGTCCGAGCTGCCGGAAGTGCTGCGCGTGAGCGACCGTATCGTCGTCATGCGCGACCGCAAAGCCGGCGGCGAGTACCCGCGCGGTGCTCTGGACGAGAGCTCGGTGCTGCAAGTAATCGCCGCCGGAGACGTGCATGAATAGCCCGCTGAACGTAATCGCCGCGCCCCGCGCCGCTGCGCCCAGCCCCACCTTACCATCGACTGCATCCATGTTTGTCCACCATCCCTTATTCCGTCCGCTGGCCGCGCTGGTCTTGCTGCTGCTGGTGGACCTGCTGCTGGTTCCCGGCTTCTTCCACCTGGAGATCAAGGACGGCCACCTGTACGGCAGCCTGATCGACATCGCCAACCGCGCCGCGCCGCTGGTGCTGGCGGCCCTTGGCATGACGCTGGTGATCGCCACGCGCGGTATCGACATCTCGGTTGGCGCGGTGGTCGCGATCAGCGGCACCGTCGCCTCGATGCTCATCGGCGGCACGATGGTGATGCAGAACGGTGTTCCCGAGTACGTCGCCAACACACCGATGGTCTGGGCCTTGTGCGCAGCCATGGGCGCGGCGCTGCTGTGCGGCGCCTGGAACGGCCTGCTGGTGGCCGGCCTTGGACTACAACCTATCGTCGCCACGCTGATCCTGATGGTGGCGGGACGCGGCCTGGCGCAGCTGTTCACGGACGGCCAGATCGTCACCGTCTACTACAAGCCTTTCTTCTTCCTCGGCAGCGGCTACCTGTTTGGATTGCCGTTCTCGCTCTACATCGTTGGCGCCGTATTCCTGGTCACCGCGCTGTTGATGCGCAAGACGGCGCTGGGCCTGTTCATCCAGGCGGTCGGCATCAATCCGGTCGCCGCGCGCCTGGCGGGCTTGAAGACTGCGGTGCTGATCTTCTTCGTCTACGTATTCTGCAGCGCCTGCGCCGGCCTGGCAGGGCTGATGATCAGCGCGAACATCAAGAGCGCGGACGCCAACAACGCCGGCCTGCTGCTGGAGCTGGACGCCATCCTGGCCGTCACGCTGGGCGGCACCTCGCTGGCCGGCGGAAAATTCAGCCTGGCCGGCAGCGTGATCGGCGCGCTGATCATCCAGACGCTGACCTACACCATCTACTCCCTCGGCCTGCCGCCGGAAATCAACATGGTCGTCAAGTCGGTGGTGGTATTCCTGGTATGCCTGTCGCAGTCGGCGGAATTCAAGAACATGTGGCGCGCCTTCCGCGCCCGGACTAAAGGTGGCGCAGCATGAGCTCCATGATACTTCGCGGGCGCGCCTGGATGGCGTCGCCGTATTTCACTTCGCTGGTCACGGTGCTGCTGCTGATCGTGCTGCTGGCGGCGGGTGGCGTTGCCTATCCCGGCTTCCTGTCCTTGCAGGTGCTGTTCAATCTCCTGATCGACAACGCCTTCCTGCTGGTGATCGCGGTCGGCATGAGCTTCGTCATCCTTTCCGGCGGCATCGACCTGTCGGTAGGCTCGGTGCTGGCGCTGACGACGATGATCTCCGCCTGGCTGCTGCAAAGCTGGCATCTGCCGCCCTTGCTGGTGATCGTCATCGCGCTGACGCTGGGCGCTGGCTTCGGCGCGGCGATGGGTGCGATGATCCACTACTTCAAGCTGCAACCGTTCATTGTCACGCTGGCCGGCATGTTCCTGGCGCGCGGCCTGTGCTACCTGATCAGCATTAACTCGATCACCATCGACGATCCGCTGTATGTCGCCATGTCGCAGACGCAGTTGCCGATACTGGGCGGCTTCATCTCGCCCGGCGCGCTGATTGCGATGCTGACTTTGGCAGCGGCGATCTACGTCGCGCACTGCACGCCGTTTGGCCGCGCCATCTATGCGGTCGGTGGCAACGAGCAGTCGGCGTTGATGATGGGCTTGAGGGTAGGGCGTACCAAGGTGCTGATCTACGCCTTCAGCGGCTTCTGCGCCGCGCTGGCCGGCGTGCTGTTCTCGTTCTACATGCTGTCCGGCTACGGCCTGCACGCGCAGGGCACGGAGCTGGACGCCATCGCGGCGGTGGTCATTGGCGGCACGCTGCTCAGCGGTGGCTACGGCTACGTGGCCGGTTCGCTGTCGGGCGTGCTGGTGCTGGGCACCATCCAAACGCTGATCGCCTTCGACGGCACTCTCAGCTCGTGGTGGACCAAGATCGTCATCGGCGGCCTGCTGTTCGTATTCTGCGTGGTGCAGCGCTTGATGGCGCTGGGCGCAAAACATAAAAAATAACTGGAGAGACTTTTGAAAATCAAGCTGACTAAATTCGTAGCCCTTGCCATGGCGGGCCTGGTGCTGAGCGCCGCGCAGGCGGCCAACCCGCTTTTCCCCAAGCTGTTCACGGCCGATCCATCGGCGTACGTGGAAAACGGCACCGTTTACCTCTACGTCGGCCACGACGAAGCCACGCCAAAAAGCCCGGACTATGTGCTGAACGAATGGCGCGTCTACACCAGCTGCGACATGAAGAACTGGACCGACCGCGGCTCGCCGGTGCAGGCTTCCACCTTCAAATGGGCCAAGGGCCACGCCTGGGCCGCCGACATCACCAAGCGCGATGGCAAGTACTACTTCTATTCGACCGTCGACCACGCGACCATCCCCGGCCACGCCATTGGCGTCGCCGTCTCCGACAGTCCGACCGGCCCGTTCGTCGATGCACGCGGCTCGGCGCTGGTCACGAACGACATGACATTGCAAACCCCGATCGCCTGGGACGACATCGACCCGGCCATCTTCCAGGACGACGACGGCCAAGCCTATCTCTACTGGGGCAACACGGTGCTGAAGTACGCCAAGTTGAAGCCGAACATGATCGAATTCGACGGCCCGATCCAGACCGTCGGCATGGACATGTTCACCGAAGCGTCCTACCTGCACAAACATAACGGCACATACTATTTATCCTATTCCCGCAACTTCCCGGAAGAGACGGCGTACATGACCGGCCCGAGCGCCACCGGCCCGTGGCAGTATCGCGGCGTGATCATGTCGAAGAACGCCAAGGTCAAGACCATCCACCAGGCCATCATCGATTTCAACGGCAAGTCCTATATCTTCTATCACAACGCCAAGCTGCCGGGCGGCGCCGAATACCGCCGTTCGGTCGCGGTCGAGGAGTTCCGGTACAACGCCGACGGCACCATCCCGTTCATCAAGCAGACCAAGGAAGGCCCTGACGCCAATCCTTCCGCCGCATGCAAGTGATACCGCTACAGTCGGTATGCCATCAACATCAATACCGATTGTGATATCATTTTTCCATGGAAACTAACCCGAACTGGTTCTTGCGCGCGCGCCTCAAAACGCGCCAGCTGCTGCTGCTGATCGCGCTCGACGAACAACGCAATATCCACCGTGCCTCGGAAGAGCTGCACATGACGCAGCCCGCCGCCTCCAAGCAGTTGAAGGACCTGGAGGAGATGCTGGGCGTGCAGCTGTTCGACCGCCTGCCGCGCGGCATGGAGCCGACCATCTACGGTGAAACGATGATACGCCACGCCCGCATGGCGCTGACCAGCCTCTCGCTGGCGCACGAGGATATCGTCGCCATCAAGGCCGGTTTGTCGGGGCAAGTGGACATCGGCACCATCATGACGCCGGGGATCGCGCTGCTGCCGCAGGCGATCACGCGCACCAAGCTGCAGGCGCCCAAGCTGCGCATCGGCGTGGAGATGGAGCAGTCCAACATCCTGCTGGAGCAGTTGCAGCGCGGGCGGCTGGACTTCATGATCGGCCGGATTCCCGAGCGCCAGAGCGCGGAGGGTTTGAGTTACGAGGAACTGGGCGACGAACCGGCATGCGCGGTGGTGCGTCCCGGTCATCCGCTGCTGAAGGCGCGCAATCTGTCGCTGCGCGATATCGCCAGCCAGCCGTGGATCCTGCCGCCGCAAGGCAGCATCCTGCGGGCGCGCTGCGAATTGATGTTCCGCCGCGCCGGCCTTGAAGTGCCGGTCAACGTGGTCGATACCACCGCCGTGCTGCTGATTAAACCGCTGTTGCAGCAGACGGACGCGCTCAACGTCATGCCGATCGCCGTCGCCCAATACTACGAATCGCAGAATGTGCTCAACATCCTGCCGATCGAACTGCCGTGCCGCATGGACGCCTACGGCATCATCACGGTGGATGGCCACATCATGTCGCCGGGCGCCAGCCTGCTGTTGAAGGCCGTGCGCGAAGTGGCGAAAGAGATGTTTTAAGGTTTATGCGGCGCCAGCTGCTCGAAGCTGGCGAAGGCGTCCAGCAGCACCTTGGCGCGGAACGGCTTGAGGATCACGCGGCTGACGTGGCGCTGGCGCAGGTCGCTCAGCAGCTCGGCGGTGGCGTTTTCCGCCATGACCGCGATGGGGATGCCGCTGTTGCTGGCATACAGGCCCTTGCGCACCCGGTCCAGCAAGGCCAGGTTGTAAGTGCAGCCTGGCAGCGAGCCGCAGTCGATCGAGATCACCGCGCCGTGGAAGCGGTGCTCGCGCAGCAGGCGTTCGGCCGCTTCCATGCTGGCCGCTTCGTGGATGATCCCCAGCCCCAGCGAGCGCGCCGTCAGTGCGACGGTCCGGCGCAACAGCGTTTGCTCCTCCACCAGCAGCATGTTCAGGTTCTTGCTCGCGTTCTCAGGCATGCGGCGCCTCCTGGCGTTGGCAGAGTTCTTCCAGTAGCAGGTCGCGCAGCGTCGCCAGGATGGCCAGTTCGGTCGTGTCCAGCGTGCGCGGTTTATGGTCGATCATGCACAAGGTGCCGATGGTGAAACCCGACGGCATGGTCAGCGGCGCACCGACGTAGAAGACCACATGAGGCTCGCCGGTGACGATGGGGTTATCGGCAAAGCGCGCATCGGCGCGGGCGTCGGGAATGACGAAGATGTCAGGTTGCAGGATCGCGTGGCCGCAAAAGGATGTGTCGCGCGCGCCTTCGCACGCATCCATGCCCACGCGGGCCTTGAACCATTGGCGGTTCTCGTCGCTCAGCGATATCAGCGCGATCGGCATGTCGAATTCCTGGGCGGCGAACTGCACCACCTTGTCGAAGCGCTCTTCCGGCGCCGTGTCCAAAATCAGCAGTTCGCGCAGCGCCGCCAGGCGCTCGGCGTCGTTGTCGGGGATCGGGGCGGTTTGCATGGGCATCGGCTCGGAGTCGGGTTGTTGAGACTCTAGCACCGCCGCGCCAGTCCTGGGATTTAATGTTGACTGAGTCAACAATTTGTTGCAAAATCGCTTGATGTTCCAGTCGGAGGTCGTATGCCTGTTCCTGTTTTTGATGACCGCGTCGCGGCGGTCCGTTCGTTCAACCGCTTCTTCACGCGCCAGATCGGCGTGCTGCGCGAAGGCCTGCTGCACAGCGAATACACGCTGACCGAGACCCGCGTGCTGTACGAGCTGGCCCAGCACGGCGACCAGCCGGCCGCGGTGCTGGGCCGCGATCTTGGCCTGGATCGCGGTTACCTGAGCCGCATCCTGGCCAAGTTCGAGAGCGCCGGGATGGTCTCCAAGGTGCCATCGGCCACCGACGGCCGCTCCAAGCTGCTGCACCTGACGGCGCAGGGGCGCGCCGTCTACGAGCCGCTGGAGCGCCGCTCGCGCGACGAAATCGGCGATCTGCTGGGCCGCTTCGGCGAGGCCGACCAGCTGCGCATGCTCGATGCGATGCACACCATCCAGCAGCTGCTGGACGCGGAAAGCGGCCTGAAATACGCCCAGCCTTTCGTGCTGCGCACTTTCCGCGCCGGCGACATGGAATGGATCACCCGCCGTCACGGCGCGCTGTACACAGTGGAGCAGGGCTGGGACGGCAGCTTCGAAACGCTGGTCGGCGAGATCTGCGCCGACTTCACGCAGAATTTCGATCCGGCGCAGGAGCAGTGCTGGATCGCCGAGATGGCGGGCCAGCCGGTCGGTTCGATCGCGCTGGCGCGCAGCGGCGAGGCGGGCGTGGGCAAGCTGCGCTTGCTGCTGGTGGAAGAGCCGGCGCGCGGCTACGGCCTCGGTTCGCGGCTGGTGGACGAATGCCACCGCTACGCGCGCGCCGCCGGTTACCGCAAGATGCGCCTGTGGACCACGGACCAGCAGAAGGAGGCGCGCCAGATCTATCGCAGCAAAGGCTACGTGCTGGTGGCCGAGGAGCCGGTGCACGCCTTCGGCCAGGACATGGTCAACGAAACCTGGGAGCTGGCGCTCTGACCATGTAATGACTTCGACCATGTGATTGCCTGCGTGGCCGGTTCTCTGGCACTATCCCCAACATGGCAATTTAATCAATCGTGGGGATTCTATGCAAAAGAACAGGCTGGCGGTGTGGTCCAAGCGTGTCGTAATCGGGTTGGTGGTGTTGATCGTGCTGGCCATCGCGGCGGCCTGGATGTATTTGCGCGGCAGCCTGGCGCAGCTGGAGGGCACGGTGCAGGCGGCGGGGCTGGAGGCCGGCGCCAGCGTGGCGCGCGATGAACACGGCGTGCCGGTCATCAGCGGCGGCAGCCGGCTGGACGTGGCCTACGCCACCGGTTTCGTGCATGCGCAGGAGCGCTACTTCCAGATGGATTTGCTGCGCCGCGTGTCGTCCGGCGAACTGTCCGAACTGTTTGGCGCGCGCGCACTGCCGCTGGATAAATCCCATCGCCTGCACCGCTTCCGCGCCCGCGCCGAGCTGGCGCTGGCGGCCATGTCGGCGGCCGATCGCGCGCTGCTGGACCGTTATGTGGCCGGCGTCAACGCCGGTCTGGAGAAGCTGGGCACCAAGCCATTCGAGTACTCGCTGATCGGCATGGCGCCGCGCGCCTGGTCGCCGGCCGATTCGCTGCTGGTGATCTGGGCCATGTACTTCGACCTGCAAGGCAGCCAGGAACCGCGCGAACTGGCGCGCGGCTGGTTCCGCGACCACGCGACAGACGAACAGCGCGCCTTCCTGGCGCCGGAATCGACGCAGTGGGATGCGCCGCTCGACGCGCAATTCATCGCATCGGCGGACATCGCGATTCCCGCAGCGCCGCCCGCATGGTGGGGCAAGCCCAAGGCCGACGGCAGCGCAGCGCACACCGATCCCAAGGTGGCGGCGGCGGAATTCATCAACACCGTGGGCAGCAACAACTGGGCCGTGGCCGGCGCCCGCAGCGACACCGGCGGCGCCATCGTGTCGGACGATATGCACCTCGGTATCCAGCTGCCGGCGATCTGGTATCGCGCTGCGTTGCAGTTCCCCGACGGGAAAGGCGGCCAGCGCCGCGTGGTCGGCGTTACGCTGCCCGGCACGCCGGTGGTGGTGGTCGGCAGTAACGGCCACGTGGCCTGGGGCTTCACCAACAGCTACGGCGACTATCTCGACCTGATCAAGCTCGATACCGATCCGGCCAAGCCCGGACAGGTACGCACCCAGGCCGGCTGGGAGACCCCGGTGCTGCATGAGGAAACGATATTAATCAAAGGCGAACCAGCCGCCAAGCTGGCCGTGCGCGAAACCAGCCTCGGTCCGATCCGCGAGGCCATGGGCCGCAGCTACGCCATCCACTGGGTCGCGCACACGGCGGCCGCCGTCAACGTCAACGCCAGGAACCTGGAGTTCGCCGACACGCTGGACCAGGCGCTGGCGATCGCGCCGACGATGGGCATCCCGGCGCAGAATTTTGTCGGCGGCGACGACAAGGGCAATATCGGCTGGACCATCGCCGGTGCGCTGCCGCGCCGCGCTCCCGTTGGCGTGGCCGGCACCTATCCGCTGTCGGCGGACGACCAGGCCGGTGTCTGGACCGGCTGGCTCAAGCCGGACGAATATCCGAAGATCGTCAACCCGGCGGGCGGCCAGCTGGCCACCGCCAACAGCCGCCAACTGGCCAACGCCGGCGCGGAGCTGCTGGGTGACGGCGGCTTCGATCTCGGCGCGCGCACCCATCAGGTACGCGACGACCTGACGGCACTGGGTCCCAAGACCGATGTGAAAAAAGTCTACGCCATCACGCTGGACGACCGCGCCATCTTCATGACGGCATGGCGTGAGCGCGCCATCGCGGCGCTGGACGGCAAGGCCCTCGAAGGCCACGCACAACGCGCCGAAGCGTTGAAGATGCTGAAGGAAAGCTGGACCGGCAAGGCCAGCGTGGATTCGGTAGGCTACCGTATCACGCGCGCCTACATGTACGCGCTGTACGACATCCTGTTCGAAAGCGCCAATGAGCAAATGGCGAAGGTCGATCCCAAGTCCACCATGGCGGCGGTGACATCGCGCTGGCCGGTGGTAATGGCGCGTGTGCTGGACCAGCAGCCGGCCGCCTGGCTGCCGCCGCAATACGCCAGCTGGCAGGCCTTGCAGCTGGCGGCGCTGGACCGCGTGATCGCCGATCTGACCAAGGACGGCAAGCCGCTGGCCAAGGCCACCTGGGGCGAGCGCAATACGGCGGCCAGCGCGCATCCGTTTGCGGCGGTGGTGCCGGTGCTGGGCAAATACCTGAAAGTGGCGCCGGACATGCTGTCCGGCGACCAGCACATGCCGCGCGTGGCGGGGCCGGGCTTCGGCCAGTCGGAGCGACTGACGGTGTCGCCGGGCCATGAAGAGCAGGGCATCTTCAACATGCCGGGCGGGCAGAGCGGCCATCCATTGTCGCCGTACTTCCTGGATGGCCGCGGCGATTGGCTCAGCGGGCGGGAATCGCCGCTGCTGCCTGGTCCCGCGACGCATACGCTGACGTTTGTGAAGTAGCGCGGCCAAGGCCGAACAGTGGGCGCAGCACGGCGACGCGGCGCACCACTTCGAACACGCCGAAGCTGATGGTGAAGGTCAGCACGACCAACACCACGCCTTCGATGCCGGGCGCCATCTTCACCGGCTTGAGCCAGTGCGCCATGCCGACGATCAGCGTCTGGTGCACGATGTAGACCGGGAACACGGCTTCGGTCAGGTAGCGGCGCTTGGCGCTGTCGAAGGCCAGGTGGCGATGGCCGAAGCCGCAGATAGCCATGATCGGCGCCCATTGGCCGAGGCAGATGATCATGCGCAGCAGCGGCTTCAGTTGCGCGATGACAGGCAGGTTGGCCACCGGTTCCGGCATCGCGTTCAGGACCACCACCACCACCCAGCTGAACAGCCACAGTCCCAGGCTGGTCCAGCGCAGCTGGTCCACATTGGCCCAGAAGCCCTTTTGCAGCGCCAGCATCACGCCCATCACGAACAGGAAGAAGTAGTGGGCGTGGTTGTACCAGTCGTTGACCAGCGCGTGGGTCTCGGGGAAGTACTCGACCAGCGCATAGCGGGCGACGAACAGCACCAGCACCGGCAGCGCGATGATCTTCCAGCCGGTCAGCTGGCGGCCCAGCATGGCGGACCACGAGCGCAGGCGCTCGGCGCCGGCCAGCGCGGCCACGCCGCCGATCACCATCGTATAGGCCCACAGGTAGACCACGAACCACAGATGGTTCCAGGTCGGCAGGTCGAGGCAGCTGCCGTCCTTGCAGAAGCCGTGGTAGCCGCTGACATACAGGCGCATGAAGTCGGCGTAGCCGCCGGCGTAGTTGAGCTTTTCGATCACCTCGAAATACGGCTGCGGCGGCACGATCACCAGCATGCCGAACACCAGTGGCACCAGCAGGCGCCAGCTGCGCTGCTTGAGCAGGGCGCCGACGCGGATTTTCTGCAGCATGAAGGCGGTGGCGACGCCGGAGATCACGAACAGCAGGCCAAGCCGCCACGGCGAGGACAGCATCATCAACGGCTCGATGGCGTCGCTGGCGTACGGGCTTTTGACGTGCCAGCCCCAGCTCACGTAGTACATACCGGTGTGGTAGAAGATCAGGACGAAGAAGGCGAAGATGCGTATCCAGTCGAGGAAGTACAGGCGGTTGTTCTCGGTGGCGTTCATAGGGCTGGCTCCAGGTTGAATGAAGCCAGTCTAGCGAGGCCCCGCGGCCGGCGTCCAGCGCGCTGGGGCGAACCGGGATGCCGGCGGGGCGAGCCGGCTTATCGGCCTGATTGCTGCCCGGCGTCGGCGTCCATCAGGACAGGTTAACAGGACGGCGGCCGTTCCGGCGCACGGATAGCCGACGGTGGCGCCTGCAGGCGCGCCATCACTTCGGCACGGTACTGGCGCGAGCAGGGCACGCGCACGCCGCTGCGCAGCACCAGTTCGCCGTCTCCCTTGTCGAGGTGCTGCACGCTGGCGATCCAGTCCAGCTGCACGGCGGCGCGCCGGTGGCAGCGCAGGAAGCGCGGGCCCAGTTTGTCGACCAGGCCGGCCAGGGTCTGGCGCATCAGCGGCTGGCCGTCGGCCGTGTGCAGCACGACGTAGTTGTCGGCCGTTTCTATCCACTGGATCTGTTCGACCTTGACGATGCGGGTGCCGCCCCGTTCCGGGATCAGCAATTGGCTGATGGCGGGCAGCGGATGCGACGTGGCTGGAGTGGGTTCTTCGACGGGCGTTGGCGGCATGGGTTGGACGGATAGGGCGGCGCGCTGCTGGGCGAGGCGTTCGCGCACGCGCTGGAGGGCGCGTTGCAGGCGCTGCTGGTCGTAGGGTTTGAGCAGGTAGTCGATGGCGTTGGCGTCGAAGGCGCGGATCGCGTATTCGTCGTAGGCGGTGACGAACACCACCAGCGGCGCCGGCGCCGGTAGCGAGGCGGCGACTTCCAGGCCGGTGATCTCCGGCATCTGGATGTCGAGCAGCAGCAGGTCGGGCGCGAAGCCGGGCAGGCGCTCCAGCGCTTCGACGCCGTCGCGGGCTTCGTCGATGGCGCTGATGTCCGGCTCCAGCTCCAGCAGGCGGCGCATCTTGTCGCGCGCAGGGCGCTCGTCGTCGACGATCAGGACACGCATGGCAAGCGCATTTCTGCCCGCACGCCGGCGGGCGACAGCTGGATCAAATCGAAGGAGGCGCTGGCGCCGTGCAGGGCCGCCAGCCGCTCGCGCAGGTTGCGCACGCCGATGCCGCCGCCGGGGCGCGTGTCGGGCGCGGCGTCGGCGGCCGGCAGCATGCCGCCGTCATCCTCCAGCCGCAGCAGCATCGCGCCTTGCTCGCGGCTGGCCGAGATGGTGATGCCGGTGGCCTGGCGGCGCCGTTCGACGGTGTGCTTGAAGATGTTCTCCAGCAGCGGCTGCATGCTCATCACCGGCACCTGGCAGCCCAACAGCGCATCGTCGATATGCCAATCGATGTGCACGCGGTCGGAAAACCGTTCGCTCATCAGGGCCGCGTAGCCGCGCAGCAGGCGCAGCTCCATCTCCAGCGTGACCTGGTGCTGCTCGCTGACATCGAGCGTGGCGCGCAGCACGTCGGCCAGCTGGATCAGCATCGCGTCGGCGCGCGCCACGTCGCTGTGCATCAGCGAGGAGATGGTGTTGAGGGCGTTGAACAGGAAGTGCGGCTGCATCTGCTGGGTAAGCCGCAGCAGCTGGGCTTCGCGCAGCGAGGCATTGGTGCGCTCGACGCGCAGCTTCTCGTTCTGCATCGCGTGATAGGACAGCACGCCGAAGGTGATCAGCGTGAAGGTGAAGAAGAACACCGTCATCTTGATGTCTTCGTACAGAAAGGTTTCCGGCCACGGCGTGTGGGTGTAGACATCGCCCGCCATCCAGTAGACCGCGTGACGGATGCCGAAGGCCAACGGCACGAACATCACCCAGTAGATCGCCAGCCACACCAGTTGCCGCTCGAACCAGCGCAACGGCTGCGCCACCATGTGGTCATATTTGCGCGTGAAATAGCGCTGGGACAGCAGCAGCAGCGTGCCCGTCACGCACGACGAGGTCTCCCACAGGATGGGTTTCCATATGTCGTGATGGCCGTCGCGCAGGTAGTCCTGTACTGCCGTGACGTTCAGCAGCAGCCAGAACAGGCCCCAGGCGATGGCGAGCAGCAGGTGCGAGCGCTTTTTTAGCATGCCCAGATGATTACCGATTCTTATCAATACGTCAATGATCCAGGCGGACTAGCGGTAGCGCGCCTCCATCAGGTCGATCTCGCGCACCAGCTTGCGCGAGATCTCGTCGGAGATGTGGTCGTGCCGCGCCAGCTCGTAGACGGCGTGCCGCTCCGCCGCCATTGCCGCCAGCCGCAGTTCCTTCTCGGCGTGGTCGGTCTTGCGCCAGGCGGCCTCGTTGCCGGGATCGACTTCGCGCAGCTTGTGCTGGTAGAAGGCGATGATGCGCGCCGCCGCTTGCGGATACACTTCGGGGTCGATGCAGGACTCGGCCTCCATCAAGGTGATCTGTGCCTGCTCGATGGCGACGATGGCGGCGTTGGCCGCAGCGCGCCGCGCCAGGTCTTCCTCCTGCTGCTCCTCCGGCGAGGCCGGGAAGGACATGCCGGCCAGCAGGCGCGGCAGGCCCAGGCTGGCGACCAGCAGCGACACCAGGATCACCGAACAGGCCAGGAAGATGGTCAGCGCGCGCGCCGGGAAGGGCGTGCCGTCGGGCATGGACAGCGGCAGCGTCAGCACGCCCGCCAGCGTGATGGCGCCGCGCGCGCCGGCCAGCGTGGTCGCCAGCAGCAGGCGCGGATTGATCTTGATGCGCGGCTGGTTGCGGATCTTCTGCTTGTAGATGGTCAGCCGCAGCGACGCCCACACCCACAGCATGCGCAGCACCAGCAGGCCGACGTTGATGGCCACCGCATACACCGCCAGCCACCACGGATTCAGATGGCCGCTCTCCTCGATGGTGGCGCTGGCGCCGCGGAAGATGTCCGGCAGCTGTTCGCCCAGCAGCACGAACATGATGCCGTTCAGCGCGAACTGCACCGTGTCCCACACGGCCGAGCGCTGGATGCGGGTGTTGGCCAGCGTGTGGCCGCCCAGCTCCGCGTAGCTCATGGTGATGCCGGCCGCCACCGCCGCCAGGATGCCGGAAGCGTGCAGGCGTTCCGCCACCAGGTAGGCGCCGAACGGCAGCAGCAGGCTGACCAGGATGGGCGAGCCGGTCGGTTCGCCGTAGCGGCAGCTGAGCCAGTACTGCGCGCGCGTCACCAGCATCGTCACGGCGACGCCGGCGCCGATGCCGGCCACCACCAGCCACAGGAAGGTGAGGGTGGCGGTGCTGATCGAAAACGCGCCGGTCAGCGCGGCGGCCACGGCGAAGCGGAAGCACACCAGGCCGGAGGCGTCGTTCAGCAGCGATTCGCCCTCCAGGATGTGCATCAACCGCTTGGGGATGGGCGTGGTGGCGGCGATGGCGCTGACGGCGACCGGATCGGTCGGCGAAATGATGGCGGCCAGCGCGAAGGCGACCGGCAGCGGCATGGCGGGGATCAGCCAGTGGATCAGGAAGCCGGCGCCGACGACGGTGAAGATCACCAGCCCCAGCGCCAGCTCCAGGATGGTGCCCTTGTCGCGCAGCAGGCCGCTCTTGGGAATGCGCCAGCCATCGAGAAACAGCAGCGGCGGCAGGAACACCAGGAAGAACAGGTCAGGCTCCAGGTCGACGCCGCGGGTGGACTTGGCGGCGATCAGCGCGCCGAGCGCGATCTGCACCAGCGGCAGCGGCACCGCGCGCGGCAGGAAGCGGGTCAGATAGGCGCTGGCCACCACCGCCAGCAGCATCACCAGCACGACTTCGATCGAATCCATCCCCATTCCTTCATCATTGCGAAATGTTTGCCAGCTTACACTATCGATGGTTTTGTAAAAAGTTGAAGCTGAGCACTAGCAAAGTCGAGATCTTTCTGTCATAATTTTGTCTTCTGCGGGAGTAGCTCAGTTGGTAGAGCGCAACCTTGCCAAGGTTGAGGTCGAGAGTTCGAGACTCTTCTCCCGCTCCAGAATTCGGTAGCACATTAAAAGGAAGCCCGCGGGCTTCCTTTTTTGCGTTTGTATGGCCGGCAAACGTTGTATCTCGTGCTGTAAAACAATATCTCTACTCTCAAAGTGTGACGGGGGCAGTGGCAGCCGCTATACTTGCTACGAAGCTACCACCGACGGAGACGAAATCTATGAAATCAGTTCAGCAGGAAGTTGATGAGCGCAGTAACCTGACCAACTCCAATAAATTCGAACTGCTACTGTTCCGCCTTGGCGGCGATGCCAACGGCGAACATTCCGAGTTGTTCGGTATTAACGTCTTCAAAATCCGCGAAATCGTCGCGATGCCGGAAGTGACCGCAGTGGCCGGATCCCCGCCACATATGCTGGGCGTCGTCAATCTGCGCGGACAAATCATCACGGTGCTGGATTTGCCTGGCATCGTCGGTGTGACCCCGAAAACCGGTCTGAACATCATGTTGGTCACCGAGTTCGCCCGCACCACCCAGGCGTTCGCCGTGGAATCGGTGGATGAGATCGTGCGCCTGGACTGGAGCCAGGTGCTGACCGCCGAAGGCACAGCCGGCGGCAAGGTCACCAGTATCGCCCGCGTCGACGGCGACGTGCAGAACACCCGCCTGGCGCAGGTGCTGGACGTGGAAACCATCCTGCGCGAGCTGGTGCCGTCCGAAGGCAAGGACGTCGATCCGGAAACCATCGGCCCGAAAGTCATCCTCAAGCCGGGCGCCGTGATCCTGGCGGCGGACGATTCCGTGGTCGCCCGCAACCTGATCGAAAAGGGCCTGGAAGCGATGGGGGTGCACTTCATCATGACCAAGTCCGGCAAGGAAGCCTGGGATCGCCTGCAGCACATTGCCGACGGCGCCAAGGCCGAAGGCGTGCCGATCACCGACCGCGTGGCGATGATCCTGACCGACCTGGAAATGCCGGAGATGGACGGCTTCACGCTGACCCGCCTGGTCAAGCAGGATGCGCGCTTCTCCAAGATTCCTGTCGTGATCCATTCCTCGTTGTCGGGCAAGACCAACGAAGACCACGTCAAGGGCGTGGGCGCCGACGCCTACGTGGCCAAGTTCTCGGCCGAGGAGCTGGCCGGCACCATCCGCACCGTGCTGGCCAAGGCCGCTGCGTAAGCACGCCGACGCGAACAAGGGTACTATCGAAGGGCCGTGACGGCGACGTCACGGCCCTTTTTTAGTTTTTCATTTCTCGAAAGGATATACCGTGGCGGCTAAGAAAATATTGTTTCTGACGGGCGACTTTGCAGAGGACTACGAAACCATGGTGCCGTTCCAGGCGCTGCAGATGGTGGGCCATACGGTGCACGCGGTGTGCCCCGACAAGCGGGCCGGCGACACCATCAAGACCGCGATTCACGACTTCGAGGGCGACCAGACCTATACGGAAAAACCGGGCCACCTGTTCGCGCTCAACGCCAACTTCGCCGACGTCGACGTGGCCAATTACGATGCGCTGATGATCGCCGGCGGCCGCGCGCCGGAATACCTGCGGCTCAATCCGCGCGTGATCGAGATCGTCCAGCAGTTCGCCGCCGCGAACAAGCCGATCGCCGCCGTTTGCCACGGCGCGCAATTGCTGGCGGCGGCCGACGTCATCCGTGGCAAGACCATCTCGGCTTATCCGGCCTGCTCGCCGGAGGTCAAGCTGGCCGGCGGCAACTATGCCGACATTTCGGTGGACCAGGCTGTCACCGACGGCAACTTCGTCACCGCGCCGGCCTGGCCTGCGCACCCGGCGTGGCTGGGCCAGTTCCTGCAGCGCCTGGGCACGGAAATCAAGCTCTAGATCAAGTCGGCGCTACAGCGCCGCCAGGCAGCGCGCGTGGAAGCGGATATGGTCTTCCATGAAGCTGGCGATGAAGTAGTAGCCGTGATCGTAACGCGCATGCCGCCGCAGTTCCAGCGGCTGCGCGGCGGTGCGGCAGGCCGCTTCGAACACTTCCGGATACAGCTGCTCCTTGAGGAACTTGTCGCCCAGCCCCTGGTCGATCAGGATGCCGGCCGGGAAGGGCGTGTGCATGCGCGCCATCAGCAGGCTGGCGTCGTACTGTTCCCATGCGCTGGCGTTGTCGCCGAGGTAGCCGCTGAAGGCTTTCTTACCCCACGGGCACATCGACGGCGCCGCGATCGGCGCGAAGGCGGAGACCGAGCGGAACAGGTCCGGCCGTTTCAACGCCATCGTCAGCGCGCCGTGGCCGCCCATCGAGTGGCCGCAGATGCCGATGCGTTCGGCGTCCACCGGCAGTTCCTCCACCACCAGTTCGCGCAGCTCGTGGATGTAGCTGTACATGCGGTAGTGCGTGGCCCACGGTTCTTGCGTGGCGTCGAGATAGAAGCCGGCAGCGACGCCGAAATCCCAGTTGTCCGTTTCGCCATCGACGCCGGCGCCGCGCGGGCTGGTGTCCGGCGCGATCAGGATCAGGCCCGCTTCGGCGGCGGCGCGCTGGGCGCCGGCCTTGACCATGAAAGTCTCTTCGTTGCAGGTCAGCCCGGCCAGGTAGAACAGCGCCGGCGCGCGGCCTTCGGCGGCCTTGACTGGAATGAAGACGGAGAAGCGCATCGGCAGGCCGATTTCGCGCGATGCGTGTTGGTAGAAGCGCTGCACACCGCCAAAACAGGCGTGTTCGCTGATTAGTTCAAGCATGTTGCTCCCTTATGTCTCTTAGCGCACAGTCAAAACGCGAGTAATTGTACAGAATTGTACAAGTATCTTTTAAAAGGAGAAGTACATGCCGGATATTCAGGTCTTCATGGCCGAACTAGGCTGGCCCCTGGCGATAGCGCTGGCTTGGCTGTCGGGAGAATTCATACACCGCTGGACCCGTTTGCCGCGCATCAGCGTCTATGGCCTGGTCGGTTTTTTAATGGCGCAGGCGTTTCCCACCGCACTGACCAGCGGCGCCTCGAGCACCGTGACGTTGTTGGCCAACCTGGCTTTCGGACTGATACTGTTTGAATTCGGTTACCGCATCAACCTGCACTGGTTGCGCATCAATCCCTGGATCGCGGTCAGCGGGCTGGCCGAATCGGCCGCCACCTTCGGCGTGGTCTATCTGATTTCGCACCTGACCGGCATGCCGCCGCTGACCTCGCTGTTGCTGGCGTCGCTGGCCATGTCGACCTCGCCGGCCGGTGTGCTGCGCGTGATTAACGAGGAAGACAGCTCGGGGCAGGTGACCGAGCGCGTATTGCACCTGGTGGCCATCAACTGCGTGTTGGCGGTGTTCGTGTTCAAGGTGGTGGTGGGCTTCTGGGTGTTCCAGACTTCGGGCAGCTTGACGCAGGCCGTGTCGCACAGCCTGATCGAATTGCTGATGTCGGCCGTGATGGGCGCGGTGCTGGGCTTTATCGTGCCGGCCGTGCTGCGCCGCCTGGGTGCCATCGCGCAGGACGGCACCGTCGCCTTCGCCATGGGCGTGGTGCTGCTGGTGGCGCTGGCGCATGCCTTCGACGTCTCGCCGGTGCTGGCGACGCTGACCTTCGGCCTGGCCGCGCGCCACAGCCGGGTCGCGTTCAGCCGCACCGAGCGCAACTTCGGCGGCATCGGCGAACTGCTGACGGTGCTGCTGTTCGTGTTTGCCGTCTCCACGCTGGAGTGGGATCGCGTGGTGGCCGGCGCCGGCCTGGGCGTGGTGCTGGTGCTGGCGCGCTTCCTGGTCAAGGCGGCCGCCGTGGCGGCGTTCGCGCATGTCGGCGGCATCTCGTGGCGCAAGGGCGTGCTGACCGGGATCGCGCTGTCGCCGATGTCGGTGTTCGTCACGCTGCTGCTGGAGCAGACCCGCTACATGGGCATTGTATTGGTCGACGAACTGGCCGCGCTGGCGGCCATGACGCTGTTGCTGGAAGTGGTAGGCCCCATCATCACGCAGCGGGCGCTGATCTGGGCTAACGAAACCGCCGCTAAAGAGGAGCATTGACATGCCATTGGAACCGTTCAAATCATCGCAGCCGCTCACCATGGGCGTGGAGCTCGAGCTGCAACTGGTCAGCCTGTCGGACTTCGACCTGACCGCGTCCAGCCCGGACTTGCTGCACCTGTTGAGCCGCAAGCCGTTTCCCGGCAACGTCACGCCGGAGATCACCGAGAGCATGATCGAGATTAACAGCGACGTGCACACGCATCACAGCGAGCTGGTGTCGCAGTTGCAGGTGATCCGCGACACGCTGGTGCAGGCCGGCGAGCAGCTCAACATCGGCATCTGCGGCGGCGGCACCCATCCGTTCCAGAAATGGTCGGAGCGCCGGATCTTTGCCAAGCCGCGCTTCAAGGAAGTGTCGGAGCTGTACGGCTATCTGGCTAAACAGTTTACGATTTTCGGCCAACACGTGCACATCGGCTGCGCCTCGGGCGACGACGCGCTGTTCCTGCTGCATTCGCTGAGCCGCTACGTGCCGCACTTCATCGCGCTGTCGTCGTCGTCGCCGTACGTGCAGGGGAACGACACGCTGTTCAATTCGGCGCGGCTGAACTCCGTGTTCGCCTTCCCGATGAGCGGGCGGGCGCCGTTCACGCAAAGCTGGTCGACCTTCGAGAACGAGTACTTCGCCAAGATGGAGCACACCGGCGTCATCAAGAGCATGAAGGACTTTTACTGGGATATCCGGCCGAAGCCGGAATTCGGCACCATCGAGCTGCGCGTGTGCGACACGCCGCTGACGGTGGAGCGGGCGGCGGCGCTGGCCGTGTATCTGCAAGCGCTGTGCCGCTACCTGCTGGAGCGCCGCGAGGAACCGCCGGTGGAGGACGACTACCTGGTCTACAACTACAACCGTTTCCAGGCTTGCCGCTTCGGCCTGGACGGCACGCTGGTGCATCCGAAGAACTACGAGAGTTTGTCGCTGCGGGAAGACATCCTGACCACGCTGCGCAAGATGGAGCCGCACGGCGCGGCGCTGGGCGGCACGGCGGGCTTGCAGCATTTGGTGCAGGTCACGCACGAGGGCAGCGACGCCCACTACCTGCGCCAGCAGTTCGACCTCAGCGGCAGCGCCGAAGGCATGGTCGACGCGGCGATCCAGCGCTTCCGCGGGCGTTGAGCCGAGCGGGGCGTGTCCATTCGGCGGCGGTACGACTATTGTTGTTATGAGAATTATTATATTGTCAAAAATAACATTTCAAGATATGATGCCAGCACTTTCAAGCCGTAATTTTTCGGCGCACGGCGCCGGCCACATCCACCCAACAGGATTACTCATGCACCTTACCGTCAAGCCGTTCGCCGTCATCGCCACTTTCGCCCTGGCCATGGGCATGTCCAGCGCTCACGCCGCGCCTTACACGGCCAGCAACATCGCCAACAATGTGCGTAACATGAGCGGCGCCGCCGCAGTGACCAGCGGCGACGACAGCAGCGTGCTGGTGACACTGCCGTTCGCCTTCAACTTCTACGGCGTCGACTACCGCACGGCGCACGTCAGCACCAACGGTTTCATCTCCTTCACCAACGCCGACGCGGCTTGCTGCACCGGCCTGAACTTCCCCAACGCGCGCATAGGCGCTGCCCTCGCGCCGGCCTGGACCGACTGGGTCGCTGCCGTCAGCAGCAAGACCACGGGCACGGTCGGCACGCAGGAGTATGTGGTGAGCTGGACCGGCGCCGAATTCGGCCACGGCGCCAACCCGGCGAATTTCCAGGCGATCCTGCATGAGGGCAGCAACAACATCGAGTTCCAGTACGGACAAACCTTCACTACCGCACACGTGCTGAGCAGCGGCATCCAGAGCGGCAGCACCGACGGCCTGAACCTGAACGCCAGCAACTTCACCGGTCGCGGCGTGCTGATCTCCGCCGTGCCGGAAGCGGAGACCTATGCGATGCTGCTGGCCGGCCTCGGCCTGATCGGTGTCGTCGGCCGCCGCCGCCGCGCCTGATTGTTGCTTGTAGCAAGATGGCGCGCCGCACGGCGCGTGCAGTGCCAGTTCCTTGTTCGACACCACCAGCTCGCGCAAGTGCACGAAGGCTCGCACCACGTAGACGCCCGTCTCAATGGCCTGCGGCGATGCGAGCACATTGGCGGCCTGGATGGCGCCATGTTCGGTGAAGGCATACGGTAGCGACTTAGAAAATTTCAATTTGGAGAGGTGGTCGCAAATTGCGACCACCTCCTGTTTTTCGGCCGCAGTGAGCTGGAACAGGAAGTCGACAGGGAAGCGCTCCTGGTTGCGCTTGACCTGTTCGTTGAGACGTTTGGTTGGTACGCCATAAAGCTCGGCCAGGTCGGCGTCGATCATGACTTTAACACCGCGTACAAGCAGGATGCGGCTTTCTATGCGAGCCAGCGGCATGGTTGGCGTGATCATGAATTGCCCCCTTGGGCCTTGGCTGGCATGCTGAGTCGGCCAGGGAAGTGCATGGATAAGAATCAGATGTGGCAAGGCTCATACTGTATCCCCTGTTTTAAGGGGGGACTAGATTTTGTGCAAACGTCCTCGTTTTATTCGATCAATAGGTAGGCCGGCATTCCAAAAAACCTACTCAAGCGTAATCGCCTTGTTCAGGCGGTTGATGACGTCGTCCGGCACGCTCTTGCTGCACATGATGTGGCGTTCCGGGCCGTGCGGCATGTCCTTGAAGTGCAGCAGGCGCAAGGTGCTGGTCTCGGCGGCGGGGGGATGGGCCATGACGTATTTGCCTTCGTCTTCGGAGATGAACATCATGTCCACCACGCCCTTGCTGACGCCGTAGGCGACATTGATGGTGTTTTCGGCGGCGCAGGGCAGTATCAGACAGCTGACAGCGATCATGGGGCGCTACGCAGACACGTCATGGGAGGCCTCGTTGGGTGTATCCCTTGAGCTTACACCCGGCAAGCGACCTCGGCCAATGTCTTCCTAGAACCGCGTCTCGCGCGCCACGCGCAGGAAGTTGTCGAGGATGGCGGTGCAGTCGAGCAGTTCGACGCCGCCGGCCTGGTGGAATTCCGGATGCCATTGCAGGCCCATGACGAAGGGCGCCTTGCGGTAGCGGATCGCCTCGATCATATTGTCCGGCACCGACAGCGCTTCCACCGCCATGTCGCGGCCCAAGGTCTTGACGGCCTGGTGATGGATGGAGTTGACCAGACCGGCGTTCTTGCCCTTGAACAGCTTGGCCAGCGAGGAGTTGGCCGGGAAGCTGACTTGGTGGCGGTTGCGGTCGTAGTCGTCGTTGACGTGGGCCAGCGAGTCGGGCACGTCGGAGGCGATGTCCTGGTACAGCGTGCCGCCGAAAGCGACGTTGATCAACTGGCAGCCGCGGCAGATGCCCAGCACCGGCTTGCCCGCTTCGACGAATTCATGCAGCAGTTCCAGCTCGTACATATCGCGCGCGCGGTCGCCGCTCCATTCGGGGCGGGTGGGCGTTTCCGAGTAGCTTTGCGGCGAGACGTCGGCGCCGCCTTGCAGCACCAGGCCGTCAAGATGCTTGGCGTAGTCGCGCAGGCGGATGTTGGAAGGGTGGAGCAGGCCGTCGGTATTGACGGTCGGGATCATGAACACCAGCACGTCGCGCGACATCACCCACTGCGCGATGGATTCCTCCAGGTATTGCAGGTTCTTGCTGCGCAGGCCGGTGGCGCCGGGTTCCGGATGGAAGATGCGGGCCGAGACGCCGATGTGCAGAGGCCGTTGGATGATGTGGCGCGTGACGGCGGCGGCGACGCGGCGGTAGCGCGCCATCAGCACGCGGCCCCACAGGCTGAAGACGGTGTCGCCGGGATCCAGATAGCTCGGCGTGCCGACCTCCGGGCGCGTGGCGCGCCGGTCGCGGTCGCTGCTGCGCCGATGTGGCGCCGGCTGTGCCTGATCCTTGTCGTCCGGTCCCGCGCTCATGCTGTCCTCGTGCCTGTCTACAGGACTGCAGTGTGCCACAAGCCAGCGCCAACAGTCGCCCGCTACAACCCCGGATTGAGTTCGCGGACCAGGGCGTCGGCGAAGGCGGTGACCAGCGGCTCGGCTTCGCGCCGGCTGGCCAGGCCGACTTTGGTGATCAGCCCGCCGTGCGACAGCGGGATGAAGCGCACGCCGGCCGGCGCCATCAGCCGCATGCACTCGGGCACGATGGCGATGCCGAGGTTGGCTTCGATCAGGCTTAGTTGCGAGGACTTACGCGACAGCACCCGCGCCGGCGTCGGGAAGAAGCCGTGGTCCAGGCACAGGTTGGCTACCAGATAGCTCAGGCCGCCCCGGTCCTTGTGCGGGATCGAGATGAACGGTTCCTTGCTCAGGCTGGGCAGTTCGATGTTGTCCAGCTTTGCCAGCGGTGAGTGCCGCGACACCGCCACCATCAGCCGCTCTGTGGTCAGCTCGCGCACCTGGATGTGCGGGTACTTGCGCAAGGTCGGCATGCGGATCAGGCCGATATCGGCGCGGCCTTCTTCGATGTCCATGGTCTGGTCTTCCGACGGCGCCATCGAGATCTCCAGTGTCGCGCCGGGGAACTCGGCCAGCAGCCGGCCCAGCGCGGCCGTCATCGCCGGCGTCAGGATCACCGAGCTGGAGTGCTGCAAGCGGATCAGGCCTTGCGCGCCCAGGCCCACCTGCCGCGCCTGGACGACCGTGTGGTCGATGTCCTCGAGGATGCGCTTGCTGCGTTCGAAGAATAGCCGTCCGGCCGGCGTCAGCTCGATGTGGCGCGAGTCGCGCGTGAGCAGCTGGGTTTGCAGCTCGTCTTCCAGCTCCTTGATCTGCCGGCTCAGCGCCGATTGCGCGACGTACAGTTTTTCCGCCGCGCGCGAGTAGCTGCCTGCCTCCACGATCTCTACAAAATACTTGAACTGTTTAAGGGAAATCAACGTTATGCCGTTTCGAGATAGTTGGACGCCGTATTTGATATTGGATTGATAAGCGTGGCGCCGGTACAGTGAGGCGTCTCTTCACCATTTACGGAAACCGCCATGTTGGAACTCATCGGAATAATCGGCGTGATCGTAAGTATTGCATTAAAAGTAATATGCGTCCAGATCGGCTGCGGGAGTGACGTCAACGATAAAGAGGATTGATGCCCCTATAATCGGGCATGCTAAAAAAATACCTGACTCTCGCCGGCAAGCTGTGCGCTTCCTTGTTGATGCTGGGCCTGTCGTTGTGGGGCGGCGGCGCGCTGTGGTTCCAGGCCGCGCCTTTCATGGCCGTCGCTTGGGGCGTCGTCAGCGTGGCGACGCTGGTGTGGTGGTGGCGCCGTCGCGGCGCGCGCGTGCTGCTGCCTTGGGCGCTCGCGGTTGCGCTGCTGATGGGTTGGTGGAGCACCATCCGACCCAGTCACGAGCGCGTGTGGGCGGACGACGTGGCGCGCATGGTCACCGGCCGCGTGCAGGGCAGCATGGTCACGCTGGACCAGGTGCGCAATTTCGACTGGCGCAGCGATGCCGATTACACGCCGCGCTGGGAACAGCGTTCGTATGACCTGAAGCAGTTGCAGTCGGTCGATGTGGCCTTGTCGTACTGGATGGGGCCGGCCATCGCGCATACCTTGGTGTCGTTCGGTTTTGCCGACGGCCGCTACCTGACGTTTTCAATCGAGATCCGCAAGGAGCGCGGCGAGCGCTTCGACGGTATCGCCGGTTTCTTCAAGCGTTTTGAGACCGTGCTGATCGCCGCCGACGAGCGCGACATCCTGCGCGTGCGCACCAACGCGCGCGGCGAGGACATGTATCTGTATCGCCTGAAGATGCCGCCGGATGTGATGCGCTCGCTGTTCCTGGCGTATCTGGACGAGGGTGCATTGCTCAAGCGCGAGCCGCGCTACTACAACACGCTGTTCGCCAACTGCACCACCATCGTCTTCGAGATGGCGCGCCGCATCGATCCGGGTCTGCCGATGGATTGGCGACTGCTGGCGTCGGGTTACCTGGACCGCTACCTGTACGACATTGGCGCGCTGGTCGGGCAGGGCGGCTTCGACGCGCTGCGGCAGCAAGCCCACGTCACCGCCAGGGCGCGAGCGGCCGACAAGGCGACAGACTTCTCTGAAAAAATCCGGCGCTGAACTGACCCTGAAGCGTTTGGAAAGCTCTTAACTATTGCGGGGCAGGATGACGGAAAAGACCGTTCCTTCAGCCGTACTGGACGTTACCGCGATCGTGCCATTGTGGGCTGTAGCTGTTTCTCGGGCGATGAAAAGGCCGAGTCCAAGGCTGGTCGTCGGCCTGGCGTCGTCGTCGGCATCTCCTTCCAGTTGGACCAAGGGCTGGAAGATGGTTTTGAGGGATTCTTCCGGGATCACCGGTCCAAAGTTGCTTACCTTGATGGCGATGGCGTCTTCCAGCCCGTCTGCCCGCAAGGTGATGTCGTGACCCTTGGCGCTGTACTGAGCGGCATTGATCAAGAGGTTGGTCACCAATTGCTGCAAGCGTACGCCGTCAAACGATCCGGTCAGGTCGCCGTTGGGAAGAAAAACGATGGTGCTGTTTGGGTACATTGCGCTCGCATCGGCAACCGCAGCCTGGCATACCTCCTGCGCGTCCACCGTCGCTAGCGCAATCGGCATTCCCGCCCCCATCTGGAAACGGGTAAATCCCAACAGATCAGTGACCATCGCACTCATCAGTATTGCGCTGCGCTTTACCTTCTGGCCGACCGCAACAACTTGTTCTTGCGGCACTAACGACCGGGTGAGCAGGTCTCCAACCAGGGAAATGGTGGCGAGCGGGGCGCGCAGATCGTGTCCCAGTACCGCCAGGAACAGGTCCCTCATTCGATCCGCCCTGGCCGAGAAGGTGACAATCGATTCCGCCAGCGCCTGGTCGATCGCCTCGTTAAAACGGACCATTTCCTGTATCGTCGTTTCCGACATCTGCTGAACGCGAGGCAACTAGAGACGCAGCACGGTCGCCCTGAGGGCGCGGAACTCAGCGCTGAGCTGTAGCAGAGAGAAATTGCTGGCCTGGCGAAGTCGCCCGTGTATGGCCGCTGCGCTTTCCTTTTCGCGGGTGTCCACCTCGTCGCCCTGAGACTTTTCATACTGCTGCAGCTTGCTCTGGTGCGTCGCGATATCGATAGCGATTGCGCAGAGGATCGCTTCAGCGTGGTCAGTCAAGGCCAGGTCCGACATCTCCTCGCCAGCAGGGGCGGATTTTTTCGCGAAAGCCGTCCATTCTGCGAGAATCTCCGTCATTTCGGAACGTATAAAGGTGGAAAGATTCATACGACGGCATTCCTTAGGGGGAAGTGAAACGTTCAGCGTGCAAAGTAAAGCTGGTGGAGATGATTGAGTTCGACATCGGATGCCACTTGGGATAGTACTACGCGCCTGCTGTGCACCATGTAAACGGGACCCGCCACGCCTACCGCGCGTTCGGTTTTCTGCTCGACCAGGATGATGATGAGGCCGCCGGCCCTGCCGCCAATTGGCACATTGCCGGAACTGCCCCCGAGCCTCCGAGCCTCAGGGTTGCGTTTCGCGCAGTGCCTGATTCAAATAGTTGTCGAAGCGACCGCCGGCAAACGCTTGTTGTGCGGCTTGCCGGTAGCGCTGCACCAGTTCAGGGGACGCCAGCGGCGAAAAGGCACCATACAGCGTCACGCCGGGCACCGGCACTGTCAGCAACTTGAGCCTCATGTTGTTGCGCGCTGCGTAATAGCTAGCGCTTGCGCAGTTGGAAAAATAGGCGCCGTCGATGCGCTCCAGCTGGAGTTTGCCCAGGTTGACTCTCTCCCAGTCAACGCCGCCGACCAGGTCCAGCCGGATCGCCGGATTGTGCATGAAGGAAGGCAGCACGCCGGCCCGCACCCAGCCTATCGTCATGCCGGCCAAGTCGGATGCGCTGCGCAGGTGGTCGAGGCGGTGTCCGGGCAGCACGGCGATGCAGGGCTCGAACTTGATGTACGCGGTGTCGTCGAAACGTATGCCGGCGCTGTCGCGCTGCGGGGTACGGGCGAGGATGGGGGTGAACAGCACGGCGCCGCTAGCCAGGCTGATTTCCAGACGCGCCACCGTGACGGGGCGCTGCCACTGAAAGCGCACGCCCATGCGAGGGGCAATCTCGCGGTCGAAGAAGTCGATCAGCGCGCCTTGCGGACCGTCCGGGCCGGGCAGGATGAACGGGGCCACCGTGAACACGCCGACGACGACCGGTTCGGGCGGCGCCGCCGGCGCCGCCTGCAGCGGGACGCCGCTCCAGCATGCCGCCAGTATTGCGCACACGCGCGCACGGCGCCGCAAGGCGCGACGTGGCGTTTGGAGCAAGGGCTGCCATCGGTGCGGGACGAAAGTCATACGCGCGCTTGCAGAAGGAAAGTCTTAGCCCATTCTAACTCTGGGCGGCCCGACCAGGGCCGCCAGCGGCCGGCAGCTGTTGGGATCCGGCCACAGCGATCGTTTAACCGGAAGATAGCGAGGTGTCCTTCAGCGTGCAAAGTAAAGCGCGTGGAGGTGCTGGAGTTCGACCTGGAATGCCGGCTGGGACAAGGCCACGCGCCCGCTTTGCATCAGGTAGACATGATCCGCCACGCCCACCGCGCGTTCGGTATTCTGCTCGACCAGGATGATGGTGCGGCCGCCGGCCTTGAGCCGTTCCAGTATCTCGAACAGTTCATTGACGACCAACGGCGCCAGGCCCAGTGAGGGTTCGTCGATGATCAGCAGGCGCGGGTTGGACATCAGCCCGCGCGCCATCGCCAGCATCTGCGCCTCGCCGCCGGACAGCGATCCGGCCAGCTGCGTGCGGCGTTCGCGCAGGCGGGGGAACATTTCGTAGGCTTCCTCCAGTCTTTGCTTCACATGCGCGCGATGCGATTTGTGGAAGGCGCCCATGATCAGGTTTTCTTCCACGCCCATGTCGCGGAAGACCATGCGGCCTTCGGGAATCATGGCGATGCCGTGATCGGCCATCTCCCACGTCGGCGTGCCGTCCAGGCGCTGGCCGTCCAGGCGGATCTCGCCCGCAGTCAGTGGAGCCAGGCCCATGATCGCGCGCAGCAGCGTGGTCTTGCCGGCGCCGTTGGGGCCGATGATGGTGGTGAGCTTGCCCGCTTCCGCCTTCAGCGATACGTCCCACAGCACGTTGATCGCGCCATAGCCGGCGCGGATCTGGTCCACTTCAAGCATGCGCCGCTCCCGTGTAGCTGCGGATGACCTCAGGATCGTTGAACACTTCGTCCGGCGTACCGTCCGCGATCAACTGGCCGAAGTTGAGCACCACCACCCGCTGGCACAAGGAGTGGATGGTCTCGATATCGTGCTCGATGATGATGATGCCGACGCCAAAGCGCGCGTGCATCTCCTTGAGCATGCCCATGAAGCGCCGCTTGCCGCTGGTCTCCAGCCCGGCCAGCACCTCGTCCAGCAACAGCAGCTTGGGCGTGGTGGCCAGCGCCTTCGCCACTTCCAGCGCTTTGAGCTCGGTCAGCGCCAGTTCGGTGGCGGCGTCGCGATGCGCCTTGTCGGCCAGGCTGGTGAACTCCAGGATCTCGGCGATCTTCTCCTCGTCGACCTTGCCGGTGCCGAAGCGCTGCGCGACGATCAGGTTCTCGCGCACCGTCAGCTCGTGCATCGGCTGCGGAATCTGGAAGGTGCGGCCTATGCCCAGCCGCGCGCGCCGGTAGATGGGCGTGCGCATCACGTCGTGGCGGTCGAAGCGGATGCTGCCGCCGGTCGGCCGCACCAGGCCGGAGATGGCGTTGAACAGCGTGGTCTTGCCGGCGCCGTTGGGGCCGACCAGGCCGACCACGTCGTGCGTGCCGACCGTCAGGTTGACCGCGTTGACCGCCGTCAGGCCGCCGAAGCGGACCGAGAGATTGTTCAACTCAAGCATGGGTTTTCCTTCGCAGCAGGGCAAGCAGGCCGGTGGGGCTCAAGATGATCATCGCCACCAGCAGCCCGCCCAACACCAGCTGATGCCCGGTGGGGATCAGCGACTTGAACACCAGTTGGTCCAGCAGGTACACCACCAGCGCGCCGACCACCGGCCCGGCGATGGTGCGGTAGCCGCCGAAGATGGCGGCGACGATGGGCACCGTCACCCACACGCTGTTGAAGGCGTAGTCCGGTTCGAGGAAGTTGATGTAGTGGGCGTTGAACGCGCCCGCCACGCCGGCCATGAAGGCGGACACCATCAGCATCAGCCCTTTGAGCAGCGTGCTGTTGACGCCGACCACGCGGGTGGCGTCCTCGCTGTCGTGCATGGCGCGCAGGGCGATGCCGTAGTAGCTGGCGCGGATGGCGCGGTAGGCCAGCGCGAACAGCAGCACGATGGTCACAATCACCAGGTAGGCACCGGTTTTGCCGCTCATGTCGTAGCCGAGGATGGTCGGCAGCACCGGGATGTTGGCGATGCCGCCGGAGCCGCCGGTCAGCGAGCTCCATTCGGTGGCGAGGATGCGGAAGATGTGGGCGTAGGCCAGGATGGCCAGCGCGAAGTAGGGGCCGCGCAGCCGCAGCACCGGCAGCATCGCCACGGAGGCCAGCAGCGCGCCGACGCCGCCCAGCGCGATCCCCGCCAGCACCGGCACGCCCAGCTTGACGGTGACGATGGCCGATACATACGCGCCGACACCGAAGAAGGCGCTGTGGCCGAAGCTGACCATGCCGCCCATATTCCCCAGCAGCGCCCAGGACAGGGCGACGCAGCCGATCACCATGGCGGCGACGATCAGGCTCATAACGTAGTTGTCGGCGCCGAGCAGCATGGGCACGGCGACGTAGGCGGCGATCAAAGCGATGCCCAACCACAGGCGGTTCGCGCCCGCGCCGGCGGCGAGGCGCATCATCCGCGCCTCCGGGCCGCGCCCATCAGGCCATTCGGCATCACCAACAGCACCAGCAGGAACAGCGTCATGCCGGCCAGCTCCTGCAGGGCGGAACTGGCTAACGTGACGGTCAGCGCCTCGGCCACGCCCAGCAGCACTGCGCCCAGCAGCACGCCGGGGATCGAACCTATTCCCGCCAGCACGGTGATGATGAAGGCCTTGACCGTCAAGGCACCGCCATACGCGGGCTGGATCACGCCGTAGCTGTACAGGGCCACGCCGGCAAACCCGGCCAGCATGCCGGCCACGATGAACGACACCAGCTCCGTGCGCCCGGGCGCGATGCCCATCAACTTGGCGGCGTCGCGGTTGCTGGAGACGGCCCGCAACGCGCGCCCATACCAGCTGCGCGACAGCCACCACCACAAGCCGCCCATCAGCACCAGGCTGACCACGAAGAAGATCACTTCGCTGCGCATGCTGTACAGCGGCCCGACCACGAAGGCTTCCTGCAACCAGCTGGAACTGGTCGAGCGTACGTCGGCCTTCCAGATCAGCAGGATCAGATTGGTCAGGATCACGCCGATGCCGAAGGTGAGTATCAGCGAATTGATCTCGCGGTCCTTCTTGATGTGGCTGACGATCCAGTACACGCCGGCCGACGTCGCGCCGACCACCACGACAGCGACCGGTATCGCCCACGCCGGATTGAGACCCAGCCCCGACTCCACCGAGTAGGCGATATAGGCCGCCAGCAGCACCAGCTCACCGTGGGCCAGGTTGATCACCCGCATGGTGCCGAACACCAGCGCCAGTCCCAGCGCGATCAGCGCGTAGGAGCCGCCCTGCAGCAGGCCGGAATACAGCGCCTGGAGTATCAGTTCCGTCACGGCGGCTTACCAGGGCAGGCCTGGATACACCATCTTGCCGGTCGCCGTCTCCTTGGGCCAGACGATGACGATGTTCTTGCCCTGGTGCTGGCCCATGCGATGCACGAAGTTGGGATTGTCGCCGTTGGCGCCGAACTGCACCCGGCCGATCAGCGTTTCGCGGTCGGTCTTGTGCAGCTCCTCGGCGATGCCGCCTTTCTTCACCGTGCCTTTGTCAGCGGCGCGGGCTATGGCTTCAAACAGCAGCGTCGCCTGCACGTAGCCGAACTGGCCGAGGTAGTCCGGCTCCTTCTTGTACAGCGCCTTGTAGCCGTCGGCGAAGGCCTTGCCGTCCGCCGTGTCGAAGACGGCGGGGAAGGGCAGCAGCGCGGTGCCGTACACATTGGGCATCAGGTCCGGGAACTCGGCGGCCATCTTCGGCGTGGCCAGCGACCATACACCGATCATGGCCTTGACCGGCGGCTTGAGCACGCGCGCGGCGCGCAGGATGCCGACATAGTCGTTCTCGTAGCCGACCATCAGGATCGCTTCCGATTTGTCCTGGAGCTTGATCTTGTTGATGATGGGTTTGAAATCGGTGATGGCCGGATCGAAGGAATGCGTGGTGACCTTGACGCCCTTGGCCGTCAGCGCCTTCTGCACGGAGCTGGTCAGGTCGGAGGTGGCCTCCTTGGTCGAGAACACGATGGACACGGACTTGGCGCCCATGTCGGCCAGCAGTCCTTGCACGGCCTTTTCATAGCCGGCGGTGTTATTGATGCGGAAGAAGTTCTTGCGGCCGCTGTTGACCAGGCTATCGTCGACGCCGCCGGAGGTCATGTAGACCAGCCCCAGTTTGTTGGCCGCGTCCGAAGCCGGCGAGATGTTGTTGGAGCCGTAGCCGCCGGTGATCGCCACCGCGCCCTGGCTGGCCAGCTTTTCCACCGCCGCCACCGCCTTGGCCGGGGAGGATTCGTCGTCGATGCTGATGATCTTGATTTTGTGTTTGCCGTTGGTCTTGTTGAATACTTCGGCGGCCACCAGCACGCCTTCCTGCATGCCCGAGCCCACGCGGGCCAATGCGCCGGTCAGCGGCAGCTCGGCGCCGACGGTGAATTCCTCGGCATACGCGCCGCCTGCCAGTGCCATCGCGATCAGTGCCGCGATTGTGATGTTCTTCATGCTGGTCTCCTTGGGGGTTATTTTTGTGCCAGTTGCCGCAGCTGTCCTTTTAATATCTTTCCGGTTGCCGCTGCGGGCAGGGTTTGCATTGCGATGATCTCGGACGGGCATTTGTACGGCGACAGCAGGCCCGCCAGGTAGTGCTGCAATTCTTCGGGCGTGATGCGATGGCGCGGATCGATTTCGACGAAGGCTACCACTTCTTCGTTGCCGTCGGCGGCGTTGCGGCCGACTACTGCCGATTGCGTCACCGCCGGGTGGGCGTTGAGCACCGTCTCCACTTCCAGCGGATAGACGTTGAAGCCGGAGCGGATGATCAGCTCCTTGGTGCGGCCGACGATGAACAGCGCGCCGTCCGCATCCTGCCGCGCGACGTCGCCGGTATTGAGCCAGCCGCCGTCGCGCATCGCCGCCGCCGTCAGTTCCGGCTCGCGGTAGTAGCCGGCCATGATGTTGGGGCCGCGCGCCCACAGTTCGCCATCGGCGCCGGGCGCCACGTCGTCGCCGCCGGCATCCACCAGGCGCACTTCTACGCCGGGGATGACCGGGCCGACCGAGGCGTCCCCGCGCGGTTGGTCGAGGCGGGTCTGGCTGATGGTGGGCGAGGTCTCGGTCATGCCGTAGCCGTTGTGCAGCGGCAGGCCAAACAGCTGCTGCACCTGCGCCTTCAGGCTGGGCGCCAGAGGCGAACCGCCGGCGTAGATGAAGCGCAGCTGCGACTTGATCTGTTCACCACCGCCCAGCGTCTCCAGCAGGCGCGCGTACATGGCGGGCACGCCTTGCAGGATGGTCAGGCCGTCGTCGCGGATCGCCTTCAGCACTGCGTCCGGCGTGAAGCGCGGGCACAGGTACAGGCAGGCGCCCGCGTACAGGGTGCCCAGCATGACCGAGGCCAGGCCGTAGACGTGGGTGATGGGCAGCACGCCGTAGGCGCGGTCGGTGGGAGTCAGGCCGCGCAGGGTGCTGGAAACGGCGGCGATGAACAGCAGGTTGCGGTGCGTGAGCATCACGCCCTTGGGTTGGCCGGTGGTGCCGGTGGTGTAGATCAGGGCCGCCACTTGCTGCGCCGGGTTGGCGTGCACCGGTTCCGGCGTGCAGTCGGGATTGAGCGCACCGATCATCCAGGCGCCGAACGGCGAAGGCGCCGACACGGCGCCATTGCGCTGGCCATGCGCGGCGGATTCCGGCGAAGTAGAGGGCAAGGTCGGTGTCGCCAGGTAGATCACGCGCCGCGCGCCACTGTGATCGCGGATCTGGTCCACCTCGCGCGCGGACAGCCGGCCGTTGACGCTGACGATCCACGCATCCAACTCGGCGGCGGCGAAGATCAGCGCCACCTGCGCCGCGCAGTTTTCGCCAACCACCATCAAGCGGTCGCCGGGCCGCACTTGCAATGCGCGCAGCAGGGCGGCGGTTTCGTCGACGGCCGCCGCCAGTTCGGCATAGGTCCAGTGGCACGCGCCGTCGTGCAGCGCCCACGCTTGCGGCGCGCGGTCGGCCCAGCGGCGCGGGATGCCGCTGAGGCGCTCGGGCAGCGTCGCCAGTAGATGGGCGGTGTCCATGGCCTCCATCAGGCCGCGGCCGCCTTGATCATGTTGCGGGCGATGACCAGTTGCTGGATCTGCGAGGTGCCTTCGTAGATGCGGAACAGGCGCACATCGCGGTAGAAGCGCTCCGCCGCGTACTCCGACATGTAGCCCGCGCCGCCGTGGATCTGCACCGCGCGGTCGGCCACGCGGCCGCACATTTCGGAGGCGAACAGCTTGCAGCACGAGGCTTCGGTCGAGATGTCCTCGCGGTTGTCGCGGCGGCGCGCGGCGTCCAGCACCATGCTGCGGGCGGCGTAGATCTCGGCCTTGCTGTCGGCCAGCATGGCCTGGATCAGCTGGAACTCGGCGATGGGCTGGCCGAACTGATTGCGCTCCATCGCATAGCGCAGCGCGTCGTCGAGCATGCGCTCGGCCACGCCGACGCAGATCGCCGAGATGTGCAGGCGGCCTTTGTCCAGCACCTTCATCGCGGTCTTGAAGCCCTGGCCTTCCTTGCCGCCGATGATGCTGGTGGCCGGCACGCGGCAGTTCTCGAAGATCACGTCGCAGGTGTGGGCGCCTTGCTGCCCCATCTTTTTGTCGTTCTTGCCGAGCGAGATGCCGGGCGTGCTGCGCTCGACGATGAAGGCCGATACGCCGCTCGGTCCCTTGCGGGTGCTGTCGGTGCGCGCCATCACGGTAAACACGCCGGCCTCCGGCGCGTTGGTGATGTAGCGCTTGGTGCCGTTGATGATGTAGTGGTCGCCATCGCGCACGGCGGAAGTGGTAAGCGAGCCGGCGTCCGAACCATATCCCGGCTCGGTCAGTGCGAAGGAGCCGACCACTTCGCCGGAGGCCATGCGCGGCAGCCAGGTGTTCTTCTGTTCTTCGGTGCCGTCGATCAGGATGCCCTGCGAGCCGATGCCGTTGTTGGTGCCGAACAGCGAGCGGAAGGCGGGCGAGGTGCGGGCGATTTCAAACGCGGCCAGCACTTCCTCTTCCATCGTCAGACCCAGGCCGCCGTATTGTTCGGGGATAGACAGGCCGAACAGGCCCAGTTCGCGCATCTGCGCCACCAGCGCGGGAGGGATTTCGTCGGTGTCGGCCACTTGCTGCTCGTGCGGCACCAGTTGTTCGCGCACGAAGCGGCGGATGCTGTCCAGCAGGATGTTCAGCGTTTCCTGGTCTCTTATCATGGGTCTCCCTCTTCGGCAGACTTCAATGTGCCGATTCGGCCAGACCCTGTCAAGCTTTGGTGTCGACGAAGGTGCCAATTAAGGTGCCGATATTCTGGTCGGCGGCCTGGATCACCTTGGCCGACAGGTCGAATTGCGCCTTGTAGACCAGCGAGTTGGTGGTTTCGGTGGCGAGGTTGGTGCCGCTGGGGGCGTCCGCCGCCTGCAGCTGCTGCGCCTGGAAGGAGATCGACACGCCGCTGCCGGCCGGCGCGCTTTCCTGGAACACGGCCTGCGCCGGCTGGAAGCCCTGGGTGCCGATGTTGGCGATCGCGTGCGCGCTATTGCCCAACGCCCGTTCGGAAGCGTTGAGACCGGTGACTCCTGAGCTGAGTGCGGCGATGGCCATGATATTTCCCTTCGGCAAGTACCGAAAGTGTACACCGGTGTGCGGCGGAATGCACGTGTTTGATTAAAAATTCAGCAGGCTTGACGCCGTCGGGCAACTGGGTGACTATTGTCATGGAGATACTTTTGTGAAACCAGAGCCATGCCTATGCTGCGCCGATTGTTGTGTGCCTGCCTGATCCTGCTTGCGGCGGCGGCTACGGCCGAACCCATCCTGATCCACTATCCGCGCGCCGAGAGCATCGACGACGAGCGCGGCGAATACGGCCTGGCGCTGCTGGAGCTGGCGCTGGCCAAGTCCGGCGGCTTGTACCGGGTCGAACTGTCGCCCACCCGCATGCAGCAGAGCCGGGCGTTGGTGGAGTTGCAGTCTGGCTCTGGCCGCATCGACATCGTCGGCACCATGACCTCGGCCGAGCGCGAGGAGGCGCTGCTGCCGGTGCGGATACCCATGACCCGCGGCATGATCGGCTGGCGCATCGGCCTGGTGCGGGCCGACCGGCCGGATTTGCTGGCCGAGGTGCGCACGCTGGACGACCTGAAGCGCTACAGCGCGGCCCAGGGCCACGATTGGCCGGACTTGCGGATCTTGCGGAGCAGTGGGCTGATCGTGCATCCGGTGGCCGTGTATAGCGGGCTGTTCGGCATGCTGAAGGCCGGCCGCATCGACTGGGCGCCGCGCTCGGTCAACGAGATCTGGGCCGAGGCGGCGCACCACCCCGGGCTGGCGATCGATAAGCATATCGTGCTGCACTACGTCACCGCCGACTACTTTTTCGTCAACCGCAACAACCCGGCTTTGGCGGAAGCGGTCCGGCTCGGCCTGGAGGCGGCGCTGGCCGACGGCAGCTTCGAGCAATTGTTTGCCCAGTACTACGGCCGCCTGCTGCGCAAGGCAAGGCTGGACCAGCGCCAGGTGATCCACCTCCCCAATCCACTGCTGCCCCCGCAGACCCCGCTGGCGCGGAAGGAGCTGTGGCTTACCGTGGAAGATTTGAAACGCTATCCATAGGGCAAGTAGTTGCCATGTCAATTAAATAACGCTGTAGAATAAAACACCCGCAAGCGGGGCCGGTCCGGCATGGTGCTGGCGCGGCCCCGCTTTCATTTCCAGGAGCGCTTTGTACATGCTTGAATTACGTAACGTCGTCAAATCTTATGCGAAGAACGTGCGGGCAGTCGACGACGTCAGTTTGAACCTTCCGGCCGGCGTGGTCGGCCTGATCGGCCATAACGGCGCGGGCAAGACTTCGCTGATGCAGATGATCGCCACGCTGACCAAACCCACCAGCGGCGAGATCCTGTTCGACGGCGCCGACATCGTGAAGAAGCCCGATGCGATCCGCGGGCGGCTGGGCTTTCTGCCGCAGGACTTCGGCGTGTATCCGAACCTGACCGCACTGGAATTCCTGCAGTACTTCGCGGCGCTGAAGGGCGTGCGCGATCCGGCCCGTTTGCGGCTGCTGCTGGAGATGGTCAACCTGCACGAGCATGCAAACCGCCAGGCGGCCGGCTTCTCGGGCGGCATGCGGCGCCGGCTCGGCATCGCCCAGGCGTTGCTCAACGATCCCGATGTGCTGATCGTCGACGAGCCGACCGCCGGCCTCGATCCCGAAGAGCGGCTGCGCTTCCGCCATCTGCTGTCGGAGATCGGTTTCCGCAAGCTGGTGATCGTGTCGACCCACATCGTGTCCGACATCGAGAACATGGCGGGCCACCTGGCCATCATGAACAAGGGTAGGCTGGTGGCCTTCGACACGCCGGACAGTTTTGTCCACGGCGCTCGCAGCCAGGTGTGGTCGGTCACGGTGGAGGCGCAGCACTACGAAGCCTTGCGCGCCGAGGTGCAGGTGCTGCAGGCGCAGCGCAATGAACACGGCATCAACCTGCGCATCGCCCATCCAAGCTCGCCATGCGCCGGCGCGGTGCCGGCCGAGCCGACACTGGAAGAAGCGCTGATGACGCAGCGCTACGCTGTGCAGGAAGCGGCGGCATGAACGCGCTGGCATTGAAGTTGCTGGTGCTGACCGAGGTGCGGCTGCGCATGCGCCGCACCGGCACGCTGGTTGCGGTACTGGGGCTGATCGCGGTCAGCTGGCTGATGGTCGGCGATCCCGAGTGGGGCTACACGCTGATGTCCATCGACAGCGCGCGCGTGGAGTACACCAGCAGCTGCCTGGCGCTGGGCACGGCGCTGCTGGCCGGGCTGCTGTTCGGCCTCGCCGGCTTTTACCTGGTGCGCGGCCGCATGGGCGAGGACGTCCGCAGCGGCGTGGCGCCGGTGCTGGCGGCTGCGCCGGTCGGCAATGCGGTGTTCCTGTTCGGCCGCTGGCTGGGCAGCGTGGCGTATCTTTGCTGCCTGCTGTTGATCTTCATGGCCACCATCCTGGTGCTGCACCTGGTGCGCGGCGTCGGGCCGATACAGCTGGACGCCTACCTGAAAACCTACGCCCTGCTGTTGCTGCCTACCGTGTTCCTGGTGGCCAGCCTGGCGCTGTTGTGCGAATCATGGGCGCCGCTGATGGGCAAGGGCGGCGATGTGCTGTACTTCGTGCTGTTCGTCGCGCAGGTCGGCGCACCGGCCGCCCTGATGCTCGGCGTGCAGGGTTGGTCGCCATGGTTGCTGATCGATTTTTCCGGCATCAGCAGCTCGCTGCAGACGTTTCATAACAGCGTCGATACGGCCAACTTCGCCATCGGCGGCGCGGATTTCAAGGAGTCGCTGGCGCCGATCACCTTGCCCGATACCTTGTGGAGCACGCCGCTGATGCTGAGCCGCGTGGGTTGCGCGCTGCTGGCGCTGTTGCCTATGCTGCTGGCGCTGCCGCTGTTCCACCGCTATGCGCCGGACCGCGTCAAGGTGGCTCCGGGCGGCGGCGGACGCTGGTCGCCGCTGGCGCTGGTCAACCGTTTGCTGCGGCCCTTGTCGGCGTGGGCGCGGCCGCTGTTTCCGCTGGCGGCGCGGGTGCCCGGCGTGTGGGGCGAGGCGCTGGCCGTGGTCGGGTTGGCGCTGGTGTCCAATCCCGCCGCCATCGCGGCCTTGCTGGTGATGCTGATCGGCGGCTGCGTGATCGGCAACGCAATGCTGGGCAGCTGGCTGATGGCCGGCATGGTGATCTGGGGCATCCTGGCCAGCGAGCTGAGCGTGCGTGACTTCCGCAGCGACGTCGACGCCATGAGCGGCGCGGCGCCGGGCGGTGTCGAGCGGCGCTTCATGGCGCAAATGCTGGGGGCTTGCCTGCTGGCGCTGCTGTTCAGCGCGCCGGTGGCGGTGCGCTGGCTGCTTACCGATCCCTTGCGCGCCGCCGCCTTGTTCACCGGCGTGTTCACCTTGTCGGCCGCCGCCACGCTGTTGGGGCGCACCAGTCGCAGCGGCCGGGCTTTCCTCGCGCTGTTCCTGTTCCTGATGTACGTTGCCGGCCAGACCGCCAAGGTGCCGGCGCTCGACATCGCAGGCCTCAGCGGCGCGGCCAACGCGGCCTCGGTCATGGGCGAGTTGGTCGTGGGAATAGTGCTGTTCTCCATCGCCCTGTGGCATGAGAAATGGCGGGCGGCGCGGAACTGAAGAAGGGATGACCTAGGATTAATCCGGTTTGCAGAGTTCCCGCGATAGCGGCAACGCACGTTTGATCTAGATCAGACGTCGCGGAACCGTCTAACGTAGCCTTGGCATTCGCGCTGCGATGCGGCGTCGAAACCGGTTCGACCATCCCCAGGCCATCTTTTACTTTCTTTTCGAGGCATCTATGTACCCATTTTCTCAAATTGTCACCCCAGCGGCCAAAACCCATATGGAAGCCCAGTTGTCGTTCTTTAACGACATGTCGAAGTCCCTGTTCCGTACCGTTCAACAGTACAGCGACCTGAACATCCAATTGGCTCAAACCTTGCTGGAAGAAAGCACAACGACGGGCCAGCAAATCATTACCGCGCACCGTCCGACGGAGGCGATCGCCGCCGCCGCCGCCCATGCCCAACCTACGGCCGAGAAGCTGCGGGCCTACCAGCAGCACCTGTCGCGCATCGCCGCCGACACCCAGGTCGATCTGTCCAAAGTGGCGGAAGAGCACGTGCAGGAAACCAGCCGCACCGCCAAGGCACTGGCCGATGAAGTAGCCCGCGTCACGTCGGAAGAAACGGAAAAAACGCTGCGCAGCCATCAGGATGCGGTGGAACGCTTCTCCGATCCGTTCATCAGCCACGGCGACGGCACGCGCCAATCGCGCGGCAACGAAATGCGCGGCAGCTCGACCATGCAGAGCGCCAGCCAGAACGGTGTTGAAAGCCGCGAAGGCAATTTGCAAGGTGGGCAAGCCTCCCAGGCCCAGACTGCCGCTCAAGCTGCTCAAGCCAGCAAGCAAACGGGCGCCCGCAAGGAAACCTGAGACCGACGACAGAACCGATAGGTTCTAGTCTTCGCCGCGCCCGCGATCTGGTATCGCGCTGCGCGGCAATTTTTTTGTCCATGCTTTATCATGGTGGCTTGAAGCAGCCTGGAGATAAAGATGACGAATACCGCCGCCGCGCAACCTGAATCGTTGCATATTGTTTGCCCCCATTGCGACGCCGTGAACCGTGTGCCCGCCGCCAAGCTGGCGCAGCAGCCGGTGTGCGGCAAGTGCCAGAAGGCGCTGTTCACCGGGCAGCCGCTGGAGTTGTCGGCCGCCCGCTTCCTCAAGCATATCGAGCGCAGCGATATTCCGGTGCTGGTGGATTTCTGGGCGCCGTGGTGCGGGCCGTGCAGGACCATGGCGCCGTTCTACGCGCAGGCCACGCAGCGGCTGGAGCCGCAGTTCCGCGTGGTGAAGCTCAATACGGAAGAGGCGCAGGAGTTGGCGGCGCGTTACGCGATTCGGAGTATTCCGACGCTGGCGCTGTTCAAGGGCGGGCGTGAAGTGGCGCGGCAGCCGGGCGCGATGGATGCGTCCAATATCGTGGCCTGGGCGACGCAGAATAATCGCGCTTGAGTCGTATCGCCGCCGCTTATTCGGCGGCGCGTTCCAGCCATTTTCGGATGCCGTCCAGCGTGCGGAAGTCGGCCACGGAACGGGTGTTGATGTGCGGGTGGCGGCTTTGCAGCATGCGCGATAGCGCGGCGCCGGGACCGAGTTCCAGCGCGTAGGTGATGCCGGCTTCGGCGGCGGCGTCCATGCAGGCGGCCCAGTGTATCGTTTCCGCCAGTTGGCGCGAGAGCTGGTCTACCGCCAGCGCTTTGCTGTGGACGGCCATCGCGCCGATGCCAGCCAGTACCGGTGCGGTCATCGCTTGGAATTCTGTCTGCCGCAAGACCGCGGCAAAGGGCGCAACGGCGGCCTGCATGTAGCGCGTGTGCGAGGCCACTGCCACCGGCAGGCGTGAGCTGCGGCCGCCGGCTGCGTGCGCCGCCTGCTCAAGCGCTTCCGCACTTGCGGCCGGGCCGCCGGCGATACAGGTGTCGTCGCCATTTTCTATGCTCATGTGAAAAGCGTGTTCGGCAAGCAGGGTCGAGGTGCGGGATAGCGCCAGGCCGGAGATCGCCATCAGCGTCTGGCCGGGCAGGGCGCGGGCGCAGTCGTCCATCAACTGTGCGCGTTGCGCGGCCAGCTGCACCGCCGTCTGAGGCGGGAGGGCGCCGGCGACGCCGTAGGCCGATAGTTCGCCGATGCTGTAGCCGGCCACCAGCGCCGGTTGTGGTGCGAACTCGCGTATTGCTGCCCACATCGACAGCGTGGCGGCGACGATCAGCGGTTGGGCGTTGCGGTTGGCGTAGATGTCCGCATCGTCGGCCAACGCCAGCCCGGCCAGCAGTGCACTGGCGGCGGTGTCGCCGGCCGGACTGCTGCGGGGCAGGTCGAACATCGCGGCATGCTGTCCGCCCTGGCCGGGGCAGAGCAGGAGCAGGCGGGATAGTGCGCCGTAGGACGTGGTCATCGCTCGTCTCGCTCCATTGCGGCGATGGCGTGTACCAGGCAGCTGGCCGCCAGCAGGTCCGCCGCGCCGCCTGGCGAGAGTCGCTGCTGGACGAATGCCTGATGGCTGGCCAGCGCCTGCGCGCGCCAGTCGGCGTTGGCCGTGCCGCCGAGATCGATGAAATGTTGGGCGTGCGTGCGCACGGTCTGCGCGCCCTGCGGACCGGCGCGGTGATAGACGTTGCTATCGCTGATGCGGGCCATCAGCGTGAACAGCGTGTCGATGCGCGCATGCGTCATGCTGGCGCCGCGCGCGCGTGAGGCCTGCAGCGCCGGCACGCCGACTTCAAACACCGATGGCAGCCCGAGCGCGCCTTCTTCCCGCGCGCCGCTGACGGCATATTGCGCCGCGACGCGCAGGCCGTTGCTGAGTTGCGCCGACGGCGGGCTTGATGGCGGGACCGTAGCTTGAGCTGCATGCATGGCCAGTTCCTCGCCCCAGCGTATCAACATGGCGGCGCGCAGCGCGGCAGGCGTCAACGGCGTTCCTTGCGCGCGTGCGCGGCCGGCGGTGGCGCACAGCAGGCCGAGGCTGAAGATCGCGCCCCGATGCGTGTTGACGCCACCTGTCGCCTTCAGCATCGCGGCTTCGGCGTCGATGCCCAACTGTTTCAGCCGCGCGAACGGCGCATCGTTCAATCCTGCCAGGCAGATCTTCTTGAAGTAGTGGCGCAGAGAGAACAGGCTGCGCATGAAGGTCTGTGCATCCATGTCGTCATGGCTGCCGGTGTCCACCAGCGACACCAGCCCTGGCTTGGGATACAGGCAAAGCTCGGCGTGCAGGCTGCGAAGCGCCAGACGGGCCACCTCGCCCGCAAAGTTGTGCTGCGCCGTGCGGTTCAGGCCTGGCTTCATCATCGCCGGCGTTCGCAGGCGCGCAGGTGCGAGAACGGTTTGCATCAACGAGACTCCAACGTCGTCATCAGCGACGCGGTATCGACCAGGCGTACCGAGTGCAGCTCCTTGACGATCACCCGCGCCGGATTTTCCAGCGCCATGCGCCACTCCTTCCACGATACCGCCTGGCCGCCGGGGAATACGATTTCGCCATCGAGTGGCACATGCGCCGCATGCCGCGACAGCAGCGCAACACCGTCATGCAACTCTTCGAGGGTACGGGGATGAAACAGGATGTCGATATCCGAGGCTGGCGTGAGGTACAGCAAGCCAGTCAGCGCCTGCATCGCCATCGAACCGTAGATACGCAGGTGGAGATGTTCCGTCTCGCGCTCCAGCGTTGTCAACGCCTCGCGCCACGGGCCGGCGCAGCGTAGCGCCGACCGCAGTTCCACTGCCGGTGATGTCCGGCTGATCTCCGTCATCTGCGCGCTCAAGGCGATGCGCACCTTCTCGCCGGTGTCTTCGTCCGGCGGCAGCGGCAGGCCGAGACTAAGCTCGTCCGGCTGCGCGTCGATATCGAAGCGCCGCACCACGGCCGGCCAATCCTGTCCTTGCCAGAGCGTGAGCGCCGCCTTGTGCTGCGGCTGCGCCGCATGCATGACCGCCTGCCAGCCCAATTCGGTAAGCCAGACCAGCATATGCCGCTCAAGACCGCGCGCGGCGGCCCCTGGCTGCACCATTTGCTCCGATTCAGGCAACGCGTACATGACCATCAGTCATCACGGCATCGATCACCGGCTGCGCCCAGCGCCGTCCGCCGCGCTGGAGTCCTAGTGCGCTGCGCTGGTCGCCGTCGGTCGGACTCACGAGCGCGGCACGCAGATGCGCCGCCAGGTCGCCTTCCCAGATCGCTTCCAGACCGCCCATGCGCAGATAGTTCTCCGGTCCCGGCGCGAACACCGGATTGCTCTGCGCAAGCTCGGTCAAGCGTTCTTCCGAAACCTTGGTGATGCGCGCCATTGCCGGCAAACCCATGACGCGGATGGTGGCATCGGGTAGGGCGTAGCAGGCGTCGGCCATCAGGCCGCTGGTGATGAACCCACCCGACAGCGCCTGGTCGTACACCAGGCCGATGATTTTGTGGCCTTTGCGCCGCGCCAGGTCCACGCATTTTCCGAGGTGCGCCATGTAGCTGTTGATGCCCAACATCTCATCGCGATGGCGCAGGCGCTGGCCCTGCGTATCGACCAGCATCAGTATCGGCATGCCGGGGAATTCGCGCACCGTGCGCAGGATCGCCTTGGCCTGCGCCAGCGCTATCTCCACGCCGATCGGCGTGTGGGCCGTGGTGCCGATCACCGCCACCGCTTGTCCGTCCACCTTTGCGCTGCCGCACAGGAAGTCGTTCTGCTCGACGATGGCATGCCCCTGCGGGAACAGCGTGTCCGCCAGTTTTTTCCAGTCCATTTTTTTGTGATCCACCTTAGGCTCCCATGCGGCGCTTGTCGGCGACCGTGATAAAACTCTCCACATCGAGCATCGGAACATTGGCCGCGTCGGGGATCTGCATCGCGCTCCAGATATCGACCGGATCGGTGAGGGCGCCGAAGCGGGTAATGCGGTCGTCCAGCATCTGCTGTTCGGCTTCCAGCGCTTCCAGCGTGAGCTCCACCGGCGTGCCGGTCAGCGCGGCCATCGCGTCGCGCGCGGCTGCGCGGAAGGCGGCGATGTCGTCGGCCACGATGCGCTGGCAATCGCCCATCAGGTAACGATGTTTGCCGCCTGCGGTGCGCCACACCAGTGCGCGGTCGCGCGAGTCGAATTCCTCGACACCGCTGGCGGTCTCGATCACTTCCGGGCCGGACATCGCCAGCCGGCCTTCCTCCGACATCACCACCACGTTGGCGCAGCGCGAGACGATGCCCATGCCGCCAAAGGCGCCGTTCGAACCACCCACCAGCACGATCACGGGGATGCCGGCGGCGCGCGTATCGAGCAGCGCGCGCATCACTTCGGACACCGCGATCAGGCCGGCGTTGGCTTCATGCAGGCGTACGCCGCCCGATTCCACCAGCAGCAGCACGGCCGCAACGTGGTCGCGCACCGCGCGCCGCAGCAGGCCGACCAGCTTGGCGCCATGCACCTCGCCGACCGCGCCGCCCATGAAGCCACCTTCCTGCGCCGCCGTGTAGACGGTGACGCCGTCCAGCGTCGCGCGGCCCACCGCGACGCCGTCGTCAAACGCCACCGGCGCGTTCAACTGGCCCAGATGGGGACTGACGATGCGCTCCGACGGCGGCAGGAACTCTGCAAAGCTGTCCGGGTCGAACAGCTGCTGCAATCGTTCGCGCGCGTTCGCTTCCTGGTAGCTGGATGCTCGGCTCATCGGGACACTCCCAGCATGGTCTGCACCGCCTGGTCCATGCGCAGGCTGACGACGGCGGGCGTGGCGCCCATGTCGTTGATCGAGATGCGGGTGTCGGCAAGCTTCCAGCGCTGGTGGAAATCGTGCATCACCGCCTGCCAGATCGGTCCGAAGCCGACGGCGGCGGTGGTGATCTCGATGGTGCAGGCGCCGGCCAGGTCGGCCGGTTCGATCAGCACTTCCAGGTTGCCGGAGCCGACCACGCCCACCACGTGCGGCGACGCTTTCAACCGCTGCGTGCCTTGTTCAAATCGGTAGTTCAGTGTTTCCATAGTCAGGCTCCTTACCAGTTGCGGAAACGCTTGGGCGGCTGGTACAAACCGCCCGATGCGCGCACCAGGTCTTTCATATTGCGGGCGGCCAGCAGGTCGCGCGTGGCCATGCGCTTGTCGACGCCGAGATCTTCCGCGCGTTGGATGATACCGCGATCGCGCAGGTTTTCCACCATCCGCTTGTCGCGCGCAAGGCCGACCGGCGTGTAGCCCGCCACGCCGCGTATGGCCTGCTCGCGTTCCTCGTCGGTGCGGCACATCAGCAGGTTGGCGATGCCTTCCTCGGTCAGGATGTGGCTGACGTCGTCGCCGTAGATCATCACCGGCGGGATCGCCATCTTGGCCTGTTCCATCAGCTCCCACGCGTCGAGCTTTTCGACGAAGGCCGGCTGCATATGTTCGCGGAAGGTCTCCACCATCTGCACCACCAGCTTCTGGCCGCGCGGAATGGTGTTGCGGCCTTCGCGCGCCTGCTGGCCGGCCTTCAGCCACGCCGGGCTGGCGTGGCGCCGTCCACGCGCGTCGGCGCCCATGTTGGAGGCGCCGCCGAAGCCGGAAATGCGGCCGGCGGTGGCGGTCGACGAATTGCCCTGCAAATCGATCTGCAGCGTCGAGCCGATGAACATGTCGCAGGCGTAGTGGCCGGCGGCCTGGCACATGGCGCGGTTGCTGCGCATGGTGCCGTCCGGGCCGATGGCGAAGACGTCCGGCCGCGCGTGGATGTAGTCCTCCATGCCCAGCTCCGAGCCGAAGGAATGCACCGACTGCACAAAGCCCGCTTCAATCGCCGGGATCAGCGCCGGATGCGGATTGAGCGCCCAGTGCTTGCCGATCTTGCCGCGCAGGCCCAGCGACTCGGCGTAGGTCGGCAGCAGCAGCTCGATGGCGGCGGTGTCGAAGCCGATGCCATGGTTCAGGCGCTGCACGCCGTATTCGGCGTAGATGCCCTTGATCGCCATCATCGCCATCAGCACCTGGATCTCGGAGATCTGCGCCGGATCGCGCGTAAACAGCGGCTCGATGTAGTAGGGGCGTGGCGACTGCACGACGAAATCGACCCAGTCGCCCGGAATGTCGACACGCGGCACGGTGTCGACGATGCGGTTGACCTGCACGATGACGATGCCCTGCTTGAACGCCGTCGCTTCGACGATGGCCGGCGTGTCCTCGGTGTTCGGGCCGGTGTACAGATTGCCGTGGCGGTCCGCCGCCTCCGCCGCGATCAGGCAGACGCGCGGCGGCAGGTCGATGAAGTAGCGGCTGAACAGCTCCAGATAGGTGTGGATCGCGCCGATATTCAGTTTGCCGGCGGAAGCCAGCCGCGCCACGCGCGCCGCCTGCGGGCCGGAGAATGAGAAGTCCAGCTTCGAGGCGACGCCGCGATCGAACACGTCCAGATGCTCCGGCAGCGCCAGCACCGACTGCAGCATGTGCAGGTTGTTGATGCGCTCCGGGTTCAGGTTGGCCAGCGCGTGGCCGAGGAAGTCGGCCTGCTTCTGGTTGTTCCCTTCGAGGCAGACGCGGTCGCCGCATTCCAGCACCGTGTGCAGCAGGTCGGCGATGCGGGCGGATGGCAGGGTTTTGCCGTCCAGTTCATTGCCCAATGCGCTGCGCGCCCGCTGCAAGCGCGCATCGCGGTTGTCCCGAAGGGTGTTCCAGTTCATTTACTTTGCTCCCATGATCATGTCTGGCAGTCCGGTCGCGATGGACGGAATGAGGCACAATAACACCACCGCCACGAACATCAGGATCAGGAAGGGGAACACGCCCCACACCACATCCTTGAGCGGGATGTCGGGCGCGATATTCTTGATGACGAAGATGTTCAAGCCCACCGGCGGGTGGATCAGGCCCATCTCCATCACCACCGTCATGACGATGCCGAACCAGATCAGGTCAAAGCCGGCGGCCTTCAGCGGCGGCAGGATGATGGGCGCGGTCATCAGGATAATCGAAACCGGCGGCAGGAAGAAGCCGAACACGATCACCATCAGCAGGATCACCGACAGCAGCAGCCACTTCGACAGGTGCAGGCTGACCACCCACGCGGCGGCGGACTGGCTGATGTGCAGGTAGCTCATCACATACGAGTAGAACAGCGACATGCCGATGATCAGCAACAGCATCGTCGATTCCTTGATCGATGAGCTGAGGATGGGCGACAGATCCTTGGGCCGCCACACGCCGTAGATCACGGCCAGCAGCACCAGCGCCAGCAGCGCGCCCAGGCCCGCCGTTTCGGACGGGGTGGCGAAGCCGCCGTACAGCGCGATCATCACGCCGATCAGCAGGATGATGAAGGGCAGCACGCGCGGCAGCATTTCCACCTTCTGCGCCAGCGTGAAGTGTTCGTCTTCCAGGTAGGCCGACTTGGCGCCGCCCTGTTCGTAGATGACCAGCGCGGCCTTGTATTCCTTGTGCGCGCGGTAGACCGCGTAGCCGGCAAACAGCAGCACCAGCAGCACCCCGGGGCCGATGCCGGCCAGGAACAGACGGCCCAGCGACTGCTCGGCGGCGACCGCGTACAGGATCATGGTGATCGACGGCGGCAGCAAAATGCCCAGCGTGCCGCCGGCGGCGATGATGCCGGCCGCGAAACCAGGCGAGTAGCCGCGGCGGCGCATCTCCGGAATGCCGGCCGAGCCGATGGCCGAGCAGGTGGCGGGCGACGAACCGGCCATCGCCGCGAACAGCGCGCAGGCGAACACGTTGGCGATACCCAGGCCGCCCGGTATCTTGTGCATCCAGGTGTGGATCGCGGAGTATAAGTCCTTGCCGGCAGGGGATTTGCCGATGGCCGCACCCTTCAGGATGAACAGGGGGATGGACAGCAGCGTGATCGACGCCATTTCCTCGTACACGTTCTGGGTGATCGTGTCGAGCGAGGAGGGTGGCATGCAGAAGTACATGAAGCCGGTGGCCACTACGCCCAAAGCGAAGGCGATCGGCATCCCGGAGAACATCACCACCAGGGTAACGGCGCCGTACAGGGCGCCTAGAGTCAGGTCGCTCATGCCGCGCGCTCCGTTTTGTTGGTCATACGTGCCAGCGTTTGCAGCACGATTTGCAGCGTGAGGATGCTCATCCCGGCGGCCATCATGGCGTAGGGTATCCACAGCGGCGGCGCGAAGGTGGAGGAGGTGGTCTGGCCGTCGACCCAGGCTTCGTGGAACAGCGTCCACGATTTCCACGAGAAGAAGGCGCAGAACAGCGCCGACACCAGGTCCACCATGAACAGCCGCGCCGCATTCACGCGCGGCGGCAGCAGCGATGCCAGCGCCTCGATGCCGATATGGCCGCGCTGCGATTGCACGAAAGCGGTGCAGAAGAAGGTCACTCCGACCAGCATGAATACCGACGCTTCATCTTGCCAGTCGGTGGGCGCATGGAAGAAGTAGCGCGACACCACCGAGTAGGTCAGCACGAACGCCGTCAGCACCAGCGCCACCATGGACACCATCATCAGCGCGTGATTGAGCCTGCCCACCAGTGCCATCGCCATCGCGACGATGGCGTTGTCCGGCGGCGCCGCGGCGCGCGGCGGCTCCAGCTCTATGCCGTGGCTCATAGCGTTTTCTCGGCCAGTTTCAGCAGCTTGGCGCAGCTTTCATTGCGTTCGCCGTAGTCCTTCCACGCGGTGGCGCGGGCGATGGTTTGCCATTTTTTCAGCGCGGCTGGATTCAGGTCGACCACCTTGGCCTTGGCCTTGGCGTAGACGTTGGCCACTTCCGAGTCGTCGGCCTTGGCGGAGTTCAGCGCAAAGGTCTCCATCTCGGCGCCGACGGCCATGATGGTGGCTTGCTGTTCTTTCGTCAGACGGTCGAAGATGGCCTTGGACATCATCAGCGGCTCGAACATGAACCAGTAGGCGCCAGCGCGGCCGGTGGTCAGCGCCTTCGATACTTCTTCCAGGCGGAACGAGATCAGCGAGGTGGAGGAGGTCAGCGCCGCTTCCATCGCGCCGGTCTGCATGGCGGCGTAGATTTCGTTGGACGGCAGCGACACCACGGCGGCGCCGGCGGCCTTGAGGATCAGGTCCATCTCGCGCGAGCCGCCGCGTATCTTCATGCCTTTGACGTCGTCCGGGTCGATCACCGGCTTGGTGCGCGAGGCCACGCCCCCGGCCTGCCAGATCCAGCTAATCAGCACGATGCCTTTGTCGTTCAGGATGCGGCTCAACTCCTTGCCTACTTCAGCGTTCTTCCAGCCGTAGGCCTGCTCGTAGGAGGTCACCAGGCCGGGCATCAGGCCGATGTTCACTTCCGGGACTTCGCCGCCCGCATACGACAGCGGCACCAGCGACATATCCAGCGCGCCCTTGCGCATGGCCGAGAACTGGGCGTTGGTCTTCATCAGCGAGGAACCCGGATAGATCTCGAATTTGAGGCTGCCCTTGCTGCGTTTCTCCACCTCGGCCGCGAACATGCGGGTCAGCCGGTCGCGGAAATCGCCCTCGGTCACCGTCCCGCCGGGGAATTGGTGCGAAATCTTGAGGGTGGTGTTCTGCGCCCATGCCGGTTGCAGTAACAACGGGCTGGCGGCCAGGGCGGCCAGTACGGACCTGCGGGTGATTGCGCTCATAATTCCTCCAAGGTGGGTCAAATATGCAACGTTCTTTTTTGTGTATACAAGAATATCTTGTTGGAATACATTGTCAAGCTAAATTTACTGCCTATAATGAAGCTTGTTATACACAAGGCTGAAAAGAACACCATGACCACCCATTCCGCCACGCTGCGCGAACAAATAGAAGAGATGATCGCCGTCGGCGAGCTCAAACCGGGCCAGCACCTCGACGAGACCGAGCTGGCCACGCGCTTCGGCGTATCGCGCACGCCGGTGCGGGAAACGCTGATACAGCTGGCCTCCATGGGACTGGTGGTGATACGCCCAAGGCGCGGCGCCATCGTCGCGGAATTGGGGCCGCAGCAGCTGGTGGAGATGTTCGAGGTGATGTCGGAACTGGAGGCGACCTGCGGCCGCCTGGCGGCGCGGCGCATGACGCCCGAAGAGCAGCAGGCCTTGTTGGCGGCGCACCAGGCCTGCCAGGATGCGCGCGACGCGCACGAGCCGGATGTCTATTACTACAAGAACGAGTTATTCCATGAGGCGATCTACGCCGGCAGCCATAACCAGTTCCTGATCGAGCAGACGCGCAATCTGTACCGGCGCCTGCGGCCGTACCGCCGCTTGCAGTTGCGTGTGCGCGACCGCCTGGCCACGTCCTATCACGAGCATGACGGCGTGGTGCAGGCCATCGTCAATGGCGACGGCGACCTGGCGGCGCGCCTGTTGCGCGAGCACGTGATGATACAGGGGCAGCGGTTTTCGGATCTGATGGCGTCGCTGCCGCGGTTGCGGCAGGACGCGGCCTAGCGCTACTTGGTAGCGGCGCCGCGCACGATGCGCACCGGCTTGGCCGCGTCGGGCGCGGCCTGCGGCAGCATGTCTTGCAGCGTTTGTCGATCCAGCACGGCCAGGAAGGCCTTGGTGGCGTCGTTCAGCGTGTGCTTCAGCGCGCAGTTGGGCGTCAGCGGGCAGGTGTCGGTTTCACGGTCGAAGCATTCGGCCATGAAGAAGTCGGTCTCCGTCGCCCGCACCAGCGCGCCGATGTTGATGTCCTTGGGTTCCTTCGCCAGCCGCAGGCCGCCGTTGCGGCCCCGTACCGTCTCCACCAATCCCGACTGCCCCAGCTGATAAACCACCTTCATCAGGTGGTTCTTGGAGATCGAGTGCATGTCGGCGATGTCCTGGATCGTGACCAGCCGGTCCCGGTGGGCGCTAAGGTACAGCAAGGTCCGCAGGGAGTAGTCGGTGAAGGAGGTGAGGCGCATGGCTGGCTCGGGTTCGTGACAATGCAATCCACTATTCTACATGCTGATTAAGCTTTACTCCATTTGCACGAGAATGTCGCGCAGGCGCAGCAGCGCGATCTCGATATCGAGCGTTTCGATGCCGCCGTAGCCGAGGAACAGGCCGGCCTTGGGTGGCGTCGAAGCGTAGAAGTTCGACAGGGGATAGAGGCCGACGTCGGCGCGCCGCGCCAGCCGCAGCAGCAGGTCCAGGTCGAGCGGCTTTTTGCACAGTGCCGCCAGGTGGAAGCCGGCGCTGGCCGGCACCAGCTCGAACCATGGCGACAGCGCATCGGCAAACAGCGTTTGCAGGCGTTCGCGCCGCGTCGCGTAGATGGCGCCGCAGCGGCGGATGTGGCGCGACAGGTAGCCGTCGGCGATGAACTTGGACAGCGCGTGCTGGCTGGCGGTGGCGGTATGCCAATCGTTGAGGTGCTTGACGGTGAGGGCAGCGTTCAGGATCGCCTCCGGCAACACCGCATAACCCAGCCGCAGTTCCGGCAGCATCACCTTGGAGAAGCTGCCGACGAAGGCCACCACGCCGTGCCGGTCCATGCTTTGCAGCGAATCGGTGGGGCGGCCGTCGTAGCGGAACTCGCTGTCGTAGTCGTCTTCGATGATGATGGCGCCGATCTCCAGCGCGCGCGCCAGCAGCGCCTCGCGGCGGGCCACGCTCATCTGCATACCCAGCGGGAACTGGTGGGCCGGCGTGGTGTAGATCAGCCGCGTGCCTTGCGGGATCTGGTCGACCAGCATGCCTTCACCGTCGACGCCGATGCCGACCACCCGCGCGCCCTGGCTGGCGAACAGCATGCGCGCGGCCGGATAGCCCGGTTCCTCGACGGCGACCACGCAGCCCGGCTCCAGCAGCAAGCGGCCCAGCAGGTCCAGCGCCTGCTGGGCGCCGTTGGTGACGACCACGTTGTTGGGAGTGCAGACCACGCCGCGCGCAAAGGCGGCATGGTGGGCGATGGCGGCGCGCAGTTCGGCGATGCCTTCCGCCTGGTGGTACATGCCGCTGCCCTTGACGTCCTGGCGCAGGCCGTGCAGCATGCAGCGCCGCCATTCGTCGCTCGGGAACAGCGAAGGCGTGACGCAGCCTCCGACGAACTCATAGCGCGAGCGGCCTTCCGGGAAGGGCACGCGCAGCGGCGTGTGCATGGCGTCCCACTTGGCGACGATGGCGGCGCTGGCCAGGTTGATGGCGAGCTGCCGGCGCGGTTTGGCTCTGGTCGGCGCGTTGACGAAGCTGCCCTTGCCGACCTGGCCCAGCACCAGCCGCTCTTGCGTCAAGCGGGTGTAGACGTCGGAGACGGTCTTGCGGGACAGGCCGATCTGCTCGGCAAGCAGGCGGGAAGGCGGCAGTTGCTGGCCGTCGGCCAGCCGTCCGCTGCGGATCGAGTCGCTCAACTGGCGGTACAGCTGCCCGCCCAGGTCCTTCCTGCCTTCGATGACGATGTGGAGTTCCATGGCTGGATTAGTGCGTGACAGGCTTTCCGGTCTGCGCCAGAACCCAGGCGATTACGCTGACGACCAGGCTGGCGAGCACGCCCCAGGCCAGTTTCAGCGCGCTGTCGAACAGCAGCGGCGCCACCAGGCCGGACACCAGCGCAAACAGCAGCATCTGGATAAACGACTGCATCGACGACGCCAGGCCGCTGTTGTTCGGGAAGTACTCCAGCGCGATCAGCGACAGCGGCGTCATGGCCAGCGCCAGGCCGAAGGAGTAGATGAACAGCGGCGCCACGGCGTAGGGCACGGCCGCGACAAAGGCGCTGTTGTAGGCGACGTTGATGATGCCGGCGGCGATCATGATGGCAAGGCCTATCCACACTTGCGCGTTGCGCGAGAATTTGTTGGCGAATTTACCCGACAGCGCGGAGCCGACCACCATGCCACTGATCAGCGGCACGAACATCCAGGCGAACGCCGTTTCCGGCAGGTGCAGGATGTTCATCACGAAGTAGGCGGCCGAGCCGATATACAGTGCAACGCCCGCAAAGCTCATGCCGACCGCGATCGACAGCAGCAGGAACTGGTGGTGGCACAGCACCTTCCAGTAGTTCCCTGCGATGACGCCGAGATGGAAGGGATGGCGGTCCTTGACGGGCAGGCTCTCCGGCAGCGCGCGCTGCACGGCGATGAACATCAGGACGCCGAAACCGCTGAGGAACCAGAAGATCGAACGCCAGCCGAAGCTCACCTGCAGCCAGCCGCCCAGCACCGGCGCGATGGCGGGCGCCAGGCCGAACACCATCATGATATGCGCCAGGATCTTCTGCGCGGCGGCGCCGGAGAAGCGGTCCTGCACGATGGCGCGGCCGACCACCGAGCCGGCGCCGGCCGCCAGGCCCTGCACGATGCGGCAAGCCAGCAGCACGCCGATGGACGGCGCCATCGCACCGACGACGGAGGCGGCGATGTAAGCCACCAGCGACACCAGGATCACCGGACGGCGGCCGAAGGAATCGGACAGCGTGCCGTAGAACAGCATCATGAAGGCAAAGCAGAACAGGAACATGCTCAACGTCTGCTGGATCAGCATCGGACTGGCGTCGAAGGTCTGGGCGATCGCCGGGAACGACGGCAGATAGGTGTCGATGGCCAGCGGCCCGACCATGGAAAGGCCGGCCAGCAGCAGTGTCAGCAAAATATTCATTAAAGGCGTATTGTTCAGTGGACCGAGCATTTTACGCGATATGCAGTCATCGCATATCCGAAGGCGAAATGCGTTTTTATAATTCGAGACATTATGACTATCGATATTTTTGATGGAACCGGCGTCAAGCCGTCGCACTGGAACCTGGACCACGTGATCGAGCAGTTGCGCGTGTCGCGCGAGGCCACGCACAACATCCGCCATCACGGCAAGGTGCGCGAGCTGCCGTCGCGCGAGGCGCTGACGATCATCGTCAACGGCCTGTCGGCGGTGCTGTTCCCGACGCACTACGGCCGGCCCAACCTGACCGACGAGAGCATCGACTACTTCGTCGGCGACACCCTCAACACCACCTTGAACCGCCTGACGGAGCAGGTCCGGCGCGGCTTGCAGTTCTCGCTGGAGGACGCCATGGCCGATGAGGAAGCGCTGACCCGCCAGGCCCACGCCATCACGCGCGAATTCGCGGCCGGGCTGCCGGGCATACGCGGGTTGATGGTGTCCGACGTGCAGGCGGCGTTCTCCGGCGATCCGGCTGCGACCTCGGTGGCCGAGATCATGCTGTGTTATCCGGGCACCATCGCCATCCTGTACTACCGGCTGGCGCACAGCCTGCACCGGTTGGGCGCGCCGTTCCTGGCGCGGCTGATTTCGGACATCGGCCATTCGCTGACCGGGATCGACATCCATCCCGGCGCGCAGATCGGCGGCAGTTTCTTCATCGACCACGGCACCGGCGTGGTGATTGGCGAAACGGCGATCCTCGGCCAGCGCGTGCGGCTGTACCAGCACGTGACGTTGGGTGCCAAGCGTTTCCCGGCGGACGAAAAAGGCACCTTGATCAAGGGCGTGCCACGCCATCCGGTGGTGGAGGACGACGTGGTGATCTATGCCGGCGCGACCATCCTGGGCCGCATCACCATCGGCGCCGGCTCCACCATCGGCGGTAACGTATGGCTGACGCAAAGCGTGCCGGCGGGGAGCAATGTGTCGCAGGCGCAGATGCGCAACGATTAGGGTATGCTTTTGCCTTGAATTTGGATGGAGTGTTGAATGACTGATCAATCGAAGTACGTACCGCCGAAAGTCTGGGTAGCTGATGCGCCATCCGGCGGCACCTTTGCGAGCATTAACCGCCCGGTTGCTGGCCCCACGCATGACAAGGAACTGCCGGTCGGGCAGCATCCCTTGCAGCTGTATTCATTGGGCACGCCGAACGGTGTGAAGGTGACGATTTTGCTGGAAGAGCTGCTGGCGCTTGGACATTCCGGCGCAGAGTATGACGCCTGGCTCATACGCATCAACGACGGCGAGCAGTTCTCCAGCGGCTTTGTCGACATTAATCCCAACTCGAAGATACCCGCGCTGGTGGACCGCAGCGGCGCGCAGCCATTGCGCGTGTTCGAATCCGGCTCGATCCTGGTGTATCTGGCGGAGAAATTCGGCGCCTTCCTGCCGAAGGACCTGGCGGCGCGCACCGAGACGCTGAACTGGCTGTTCTGGCAGATGGGCTCCGCGCCGTTCCTGGGCGGAGGCTTCGGCCATTTCTATGCGTATGCGCCGGAAAAGCTGGAGTACCCGATCAACCGCTATGCGATGGAAGTCAAACGCCAGCTCGACGTGCTGGATCGCCAACTGGCCGACCACCGCTACGTCGCCGGCGACGACTACACCATCGCCGACATGGCGATCTGGCCGTGGTACGGTGTTCTGGTACTTGGAAAGATTTACGGCGCCGGCGAATTCCTGTCGGTGCACGAGTATAAAAACGTCCGCCGCTGGGCCGACGAGATCTCCGCTCGACCTGCAGCTATCCGTGGCCGCAAGGTTAATCGCACGTTCGGCGAGCCGGAAGAGCAGGTGCACGAACGGCACGCCGCCTCCGATTTGGATTGATCGCAATGAGGGGCACCAGAGGCGCCCCTCATTTGGATAACTGGATTTGCAAAAAAATCAAAATCCCTACCGATTTTATTATTTTTGCAATATAGTGGCATTTCCATAACTTAAATGGGAGTCACTATGCGCCGCATCGTACTTGTTCTGATCAGCCTTTTAATTGCAACGTCGGCACATGCCGAAGTCATCAAGTTTGAATACACGGGGATTATTAATAACCTCCGCGAGAATACGATGGCGGGTAGTCATGCGATTGTGTCGAGCAGTGAAATTCCAGGAGGAGTACGAGTCGGCGATGATTTCCATGGCTGGTTCACTATCGACACCAATATGCCGCAAACCTCTGGGGCAAGCGGCTGGGCGTTCTATCAATCGACAGCGCCGGCGTTGAACCTCGCCTCGCTCACCTTCGATAAAACCGGTACAACTACTGATCCGACATTCAATTGGGCGTCTGCCCTGATCGATCATTCGTCTGCGGACGATGTCTACATTGGCCAAACTTCGTTAAATCAAAGTCTGCAATTCAGGTTTTGGGACCCGTACAGGGCGAACTTGTCAGGCACGTCCATACCAACTCACTTCAATTTGAACGACTGGTATTTGGCCGAGGCGAATCTGGGATGGCAGACTCAAAATGGCAATATTCAGATGAATGGCATGCTCACATCCTTGGCCCGAGTTTCCGCCGTGCCGGAACCTGAATCCTACGCCATGTTCCTGGCCAGCCTCGCACTGGTGTCAGGCGTCGCCGCTCGCAGGAAGCGGCTGGCCTGATTGGAGTCCCTGATTACTTGCCCGGCTTGGCCGCGCCGCCAGCTTCCAGCGCCAGCTGGTCTTCGGTCTTCGAGTAGTCGGGGAAGTATTTGTTGGTCACGGCCAGGAACTCGCGCGAACGGTAGGCCGCCGCGAGATCCTTGGCGAACTGCTTGTCCTTGTCGGCGCTGCGGATCGCCACCAGGTTGATGTAGTTCGACGAGATCTTCTCGGTCAGCAGCGCCTCCTTCAACTTCATGCCCGACGCCAGCGCGTAGTTACCGTTGACGAAGGAGTAGTCGGTGTCCTGCAGGGAGCGCGGCAGCTGCGCGGCGTCCAGTGCGATCAACTTGATTTTCTTGACGTTGACGGCGATATCCTTCTCCGACGCCTTCACCGGATCGAACTTCTCGCGCAGCTTGATCCAACCCAGTTGATCCAGCAGCACCAGCGCGCGCGCCTGGTTGGTCGGGTCGTTAGGCATGGCGACGGTACCGCCTTCCTTCACCTCGGCCAACGTCTTGTGCTTCTTGCTGTAGATGGCTATCGGCGCGGTCGGGATCTTCACCAGGTCCGCCAGCGGCAGCTTGTTCTTGGCCGCGAATTCATTCAGGTAGACGATGTGCTGGAACACGTTGGCGTCCAGCGAGCCTTCAGCCAGCGCGAAGTTCGGCTGGATGTAGTCGTTGAACTCCACCAGCTTGATCTTGTAGCCCTGCTTTTCCAGGATAGGCTTGATGCCCAGCTTGATCTGGTCCGCGTACGGGCCGGCGCTGGTGCCGATCACGATTTCCTTCGTGTCCTTGGCGTAGCTAGGCGCGGCGATGCCGAGGGCGATGGTCAGTGCTGCGAGCAGCAGGTTGCGGCGAGGTGTGTTCATATTGGTACCCTTAAATTAGCGTTTGTCGAGGCGTTTGGCGATGCGGTTGCCGGTGAACTGGATCAGCTGCACCATGGCGATCAGGATGGCGACGGTGGCGACCATGATGTCGGTCTCGAAGCGGTAGTAGCCGTAGCGGATGGCGAGGTCGCCGATGCCGCCGCCGCCCACCACGCCGGCCACGGCGGAGTAAGACAGGAAGCTGATCGACAGCACGGTCAGCGCCAGCACCAGGCCGGATCGGGCCTCCACCAGCAGCACGCGCAGTACGATCTGCATTTCCGAGGCGCCCATCGCGTGGGCCGCTTCGATCACGCCGCGCGGCACTTCACGCAGGTTCTGTTCGACCATGCGGGCGAAGTAAGGTATGGCGGCGAAGGACAGCGGCACGGCGGCGGCCAGCGGCCCGATCGAGGTGCCGGCGATGATGCGCGTGAACGGCACCAGCGCCACCAGCAAAATGATGAACGGGAACGAGCGCACCGTGTTCACGAACCAGCCCAGTATCAGGGAAGCGGGGCGGTTTTGCAGCGATTGTCCGTCGGCCACCAGGAACAGCAGGATACCCAGTGGGCCGCCGATCAGCACTGCGGCGGTCAGGCCGATGCCGAGCATGGTCAGCGTTTGACCAAGGGCGGTCCACATCTCCGGCAGCATGGCGATGATGGCGTCGAGCGAGGCAAGGTATTCAGACATAGGCTGCCTCCGTGTTGGCGTTGTTGATGTTGGCGAGCGCGCTGGCGGCGCCGTGCTGCGCCAGTTCCCGGCCCAGTGCGGTCTTGCGCGGCTCGGCCACGCTTGCGGCGTCGTCCAGCGCGAATTGTTCGGCGATCGCGCCGTCTTCGATCACGGCCACGCGGTTGCAGATCTCGCCCAGCACCGACAGCTCATGGCTGACGATCACGATGGTCACGTTCAGGCGGCGGTTGATGTCGCGCAGCGTGGCGAGCAGCGCCCGCGTGGTCTCTGCGTCCAGCGCGGAGGTGGGTTCGTCGCACAGCAGCACGGCCGGACCGCTGGCCAGTGCGCGGGCGATGGCGACGCGCTGTTTCTGGCCGCCCGACAGCTGCGCCGGATAGCTGGCCGTCTTGCCGCTCAATTCCACCAGTTCCAGGCAATCGTTGACGCGGGCGGTGATCTGCGCCGGCGTCATGCCGCCGTGGATGCGCAGCGGGAAGGCGACGTTGTCGAACACCGTGGCGTTCTGCAGCAGGTTGAATTGCTGGAAAATCATGCCGATATTGCGGCGCGCGTCGCGCAGGTCGCGCTTGGACAGCGCGGTCAATTCGCGGCCGTCGACGAATACGCGGCCGCTGTCGGGCTGCTCCAGCAGGTTAAACAGGCGCAGCAAGGTCGATTTGCCGGCGCCGCTTTTGCCGATCAGGCCGAAGATATCGCCTTGGTTCACTTCCAGGGTCACGTCGCGTACTGCGTGGAACGCGCCGCCGTCTGGCAGCGCAAAGGTTTTACTCGCATGATCGATGCGAATCAGTGGTGTAGTCATCAGGAATAGGGGTTGGTGCCGGTTGTAAGGTTCCGGTGCGCGAAGTATCGCATCAGCTGCTCATGCGGCAAACGAAGTTTTTCCCCTTTCTATATTCCAAAAAATTATAAGGAAGAAAATGCATATCAAAACGTAAAACTATTCGTATTGATTTGATGGCTGCGGAATTATGGAGAAGCACTTCCGTATCCACGCCTGCGCGGTGGCAGGGCGTCAGTAAATCCTTCGGCGCGCGGTAGCGTGGCGTTCGCAGCGCTGGAGCAGCGCCTGCCGAGCCGCATCCTGCAGCATCCAGCGGCGGTCGCCGTCGCCGCCTGACAGGCTTGATTCGCGTTTATGATCGATTTTATCGATAGTAAGGCGGTAAATTTTTCGTTTTACAACACCAAGTGTGGCGAGCATAATCGGTTCACTCGAAGGACATGCACCGGGTGGCTAGTAGCGGCCGGGTCGAGTCTTTATCTATTGTTCCCACATTCTGGAGTCTTACTGATGAAAAAAATCTTCGCCCTGCTGGTTGCCGCTGGTATCTCGATGTCCGCCTTCGCCGCGCCGGAAAGCTTCAGCTCCGACGCGAATCACACCTTTGCCCGTTTCGAATACAGCCACTTCGGCTACTCGCTCCAGCAAAGCCGCTTCAACAGCACGACCGCCAAGATCGTGCTGGACCGCGCCGCCAAGACCGGTTCGGTTGAAGCCGTGATCGATACCAAATCGGTGGACACCGGCTCCAAGCTGTTCGACAGCCACATCCAGGGCGAAGACTTCCTGGACACCGCCAAGTTCCCGACCATCACCTACAAGTCAACCAAGTTCAACTTCAAGGGCGACGTACCGTCGACCATCGAAGGCAACCTGACCATCAAAGGCGTCACCAAGCCGGTAACGCTGACCGTGACCCACTTCCAGTGCATGGATCACCCGATGATGAAGAAGCTCGCTTGCGGCGCCAACGCCACCGCCACCATCAAGCGCACCGAATTCAACGCCGGCAAATACGCGCCTAACGTCGGCGACGACGTGACCCTGACGTTCGCGGTCGAATCGATCAAGGACTAATTGCAGCAAGCCTGGCGGCGTCACACCAGCTGGAACCATCCCAGCACGGCGCCGCCGGCCAACATCCACAGCAAGTGGATGCGGGTACGCCAGATCACCAGGCCGGCCGCCACCGACAGGGTCCACAAGGGCCAGTCGGTGGTCCAGTTGTGATGCGCGCTGCCGAGTATGATCCCCACCGATACCATCAACCCGACCACCACCGGCGCCATGCCTTGCTTGAAGGCGCGCACGCCCAGCAGTTCGCGGTTCTTGTGCGCCCAGCGCGCCGCCAGATAAGTCAACGTGGTGCTTGGCAGCATAATGCCTGTCATCGTCACCAGCACGCCGGCCATCGCCGCCGTGTAGCTGCCCGCGTTCAGGCCCACGTTCCAACCCATCAGCGCCACGAACAGCACGTTCGGGCCCGGCGCGGCCTGGGCGATGGCGATCGAATCGTTGAACTGCGATTGCGTCAGCCAGTGATGTTCCTCGACCAGGAAACGATGCATCTCGGACGTGGTGGAGATCGCGCCGCCGATCGACATCAGCGACAGCAGCATGTAATGGGCGAACAGGTTGACCCAGTCGCCCAGGCTCAGCACCAGGTGCAGCGGGGCGTCGTTCATGGTTGATGGCCCTTCATCTTGCGGTAGGTGAGCGTGACGCCGATGCTGCCCAGGATCAGCAGGGTGTAGGCCAGCGGCAGGTGCAGCAGCACCACGAACACCACACACAGCAGGGCGATGAGCGAGGTCAGCCACATCGGCAGCGGATGCTTGCCGAGCGCGGAGGCCAGCTTGAGGCCGGTGGCGGCGATCATGCCGGCCGACACCGCCGCCATGCCGCGCAGCGCGCCGGCCACGCCGGGGTGGTGCGCGTAGTGGGAGTGCAGCACGGCCAGCACCAGCACCACCAGCAGCGGCACGGTGAGCATGCCGGCCAGCGCGACCAGTCCGCCGCGCAAGCCGAAGTAGCGGTTGCCGATCATCAGCGCCAGGTTGACCACGTTGGGGCCGGGCATGATCTGGGCGACCGCCCATTCCTCGATGAACTCTTCCTGGGTCAGCCAGCGCTTGCGTTCGACCAGCTCACGCTGCACGACGGCCAGTACGCCGCCAAAACCCTGGAGCGCCAAAATGGTGAAAGAGACGAATAGATCAAGTAGCGAGGCGGGGCGGAGGCGTGGCGGATCGGTAGGCATGCACCATTATCGCGCCGGTATTGCCGCATGTCTATGAACGCAGGAGCATGACGTGTTTTAAATCGGAATTGATAGGAAGCTGACATTGACTTTGGTCTAGCGTCGCCCATACTCCTTTAGCGTGCCGCAGATCAAAGTCTATCCCTTCAATTCTTGTTAAGGCTCATGATGAACGTTTCGCTATTACAGCAGCGCAGTGACGAGCAATGCAGTGCCGCAGTAGATCGTGGCATACAGGTGCAGTCCAGCTTTAACACCGTCTGCGCGATCGAATACATGAAATCCCATAACGTTGATCCGCAAGTGATCGAACGGGTGCTATTGCACCCTGAACAGCGTCGAAAATCTCCTCATTGAGACGACCGCTAATGGCGCTGCCGCGTTTACTTATGCACAAACCATGTTGACAAGAATTATTTTCAAAATATTTTCTTGTCACAATACGTGGCGCGCTAAGTACTTGATTTGTAAGGGGTTTGATTTTGCCTTTTGAATGGGCAGTTTATTGAAAACCGCATAGGTAAAGCCTCCCTGCGGTGTCAATGGGGTGATATCCACATAGATATCCACAGCCTCTGTGGATATCCTGAAAAGAGCTATAACAATCCGCGACTTACGGCGTTACAGCGGCCGTTTGAGTGCTTGCAGGACGCTGGCGACGACGATGTAGCGCGGCGGGATGTCGGCGGTGGCCGTCACGGTGGCGCGCAGCCGCACTTCCTGGCCGTCGCGGCGCCAGGCGCTGACCACGTCGGTCCAGGCTTCGCCTTCCTTCAGCGCTTGCAGGGCGTCCTTCAATTGATCCGGCGGATAGGGGGCGGCGTGCAACAGGCGCGGATCGGCGCCTTGCAGTTCCTCGCGGCTGTACTGGAACACCGCGCAGAATTTATCGTTGACCGCGACGATCTTGCCGCGCGCATCCAGCGTCATCATGGCCGCGTGCTGGTCTACCGCGGCCAGCACCGTCCTGGCCTGGTCCAGTTCCTGTTGCAGCGCCTGTATCTGCCGGTGCGCCTGCTCCAGTCCGGAATAGGCGCGCAGCGACGAGATCACCGTGGTGAACAGCTTGCGTGTGGTGAGGTCGGTCTTGCACCAGAAATCGTTGATGTCGTAGTCGAGGATGATGCTGTGCTCCAGCGCCTGTCCCGGTTGGCCGGTGCGCAGCACGATGCGCACCAGCTTGTTGTTCAGGGTGTCGCGGATATGGCGTGCCACGTTCAGGCCGGCGTCGCTGGTCTCCATGATAACGTCCAGCAGCACCAGCGCGATGTCGGGCGTGGTGCGCAGCGTCGTCAGGGCTTCCTCGCCGCTGTAGGCGTGCAGGAAGCTCAGCCGCCGTCCCTGGAAGCAGACATTGCTCAGTGAGAATTTGGTGACCACGTGGACATCCACATCGTCGTCCACGATCAGCACCCGCCACGGGGGCGGCACCGGCGCGGCGCCGGGCTTGCCTGGCTGCGGCTGGCTGGCCGGCGGCGCGTCGTCCTCTATCATCCAATCGGTGTCGTCGTTCTGGTTCATGCATGAATCCCGCGATAAGTCGAAGAAGGGAATTGCGGACCTTCAGAGTGACACTATTCCTTGCCAGCACTTTTGTCAAAGGATTCCCCGGCATGCGTGCATCCGCGTGTCTCCCGGCCTACTTATGCACAAAAAAATATTTTTCAAGCGGACCGGAAAACGTTTGAAGGCTGAATTTTACATGATGTAAGTCATTGATTTTATTGGGTAATAAATCTGCCTGTGGATTAGGCATTTTGTTGAATCCCGCGCCGTTAAAGGCGTTCTCGGCTGTCAAGAGGTGGTTATTCACAACCTTATCCACAGTTGGTGTGGATATCTGGGAAAAGGGCTTTAAATACGGCGGCTTAGCGGCTTTTCCTCAGGAATTGCATGCGCGGCGGTCAAGGCCTGCCTGGATACGCTTAGCCGGTGATTCCGGCAAGCAGCTTGCGCACGGCGCCGTGCGCCATGACGATCTCGGTGCCGTCGTGCAGCAGCGCGTTGTATTTGGCGCGGAACTCGGCGTCGCCGTTCTCGGACGGACCGATCAGCGCCTCGATCGCCTTGCGGTAGGCGCCGGCTTCGGCGACGGTGACCGGTTCCGGCTCATCGAGCCGTTCGTCCATTTGCGCCATCAGGCCGGACAGCTTTTGCAGCCAGGCGAAGTGCGGATGATTCGTCACCAACTGCAACAGCTCCAACGGGCTGCCGACCGTGCCAAAATACTGCGTCTCCACATGGATCAGCTGCTTGTGCAAGTCGCGCAAGGCGCGCGCCAGCGCCGTCAGCTTGGCGTTGTTGGTCAGTTCGTTTTCGGGTGTTGCCATGAGTTGCTCCAGAGTTTAACTTGAAGCGCCAGTGTACCCACCGGTTGCGCGATTGGCTATGCGCTAAAAGTCCAGTTCCGCGGTTCGGCGGCGCGATTGCGTTGCGCCAGATCGTCCCTGTCGCGGCTGATTAAAATGGTTAGACGAACCGCTGGGAGGTCTGCAAATGAAATTCTCTAGCAGCAAATGGTTGGCGTACACATTTTTGGTCGGCCTGATCCCATTATTAGCCAGGCTGTTGGTTTGGGCGTCGACAGCCCATGATGCAGTGAATGTGGCTTCTGCCGCAGACTTCATTGTGTTGGGCTTGGTACTACACATCTCGATTATTAATGAGACGGAGCATCTTCCCGCCAGAGAGAAGGATTGGAAGACGATTCAAAATGGGATGGCAGTTGTGTTTATCTCGATTTACAGTGCGCTCTATGCTGTGAATGTCGTGGGCGAGAAAAACAGCCAGCTGATTGATGCAAATAGGATGTTATGGGTTAGCGTTGGTGTCGCAGCTACTTCGACCGCGATCAGTTTTATAATTATCCATCGTCTCTCAAAAAGGAGTAGAAGATGAAACCGTTAGATTGGGTGTTGTATCTGCTGCTCGGAATAGCGCTGACGGTTGGCGTTAGCTTCTCCATCTGGTCAGTGCTGGACACCCGGAAAAAATATCCACCCAAGCCCAAAGACGAGAAAACCCAGCTTAAGCACTGAGGGCTTTTAGCCGATCAAGCTCCGCCAGGAAGCGCTCGCTGGCGACGGCCGGCGGCCACGGCTCCCACGCGGTGCCGCCGTAGATGGCTTGCAGCGGATCGGCGTTCAACGGCGGCACGGTGATCTTCAGCGTGTGCAACACTTCCTTCGCCGACCATCCCACCACATGCACCGCTTCGCTGGCCGCAGCCAGCCGGTCGGCCATCTTGTGGGCGGCGTGTTCCTTCGGCGTCCAGTGCTGCAAGCCGTAGCGCAGGAACACCGCGCGTTCCAGCCGCACCGTCAGTGCCTTGAAGCCTTCGCCCAGAAACGGCTTCAACGGCGAGACGCAATCGAATCCCAGCAAGCCTTCCTCCGCATCGTGCAGCAGTTCGCGCAGCGCGGCCAGCGGCGGCAATGTCAGCCCGACCGCCGTGCTGGCGGCCGCGCGCAAATGCATCACCGTCAGCGAGTGCTGCGCCACCGACAGCGGCAGCGGCCACGCCGAATGCCCACCCCAGCGATAGGTGCGCGCCAAGCCCAGCGCCAGGTCGCTGTCATCCCAGTCGAACGGCGTGGGGTCGAGCAGGTCCAGCCGGCGCTCCGACGGCATGCGGACCCAGGCGCGGGTTTCATGTTGATCGCGACCCATGCGGTCTTCCTTATCTGTGGCTCAGGCTACATCCTACACCCACGGCAGCAAATTTATTTTCGGCAATGAACAGTGATTTTGCAATACACTGGAACGCTGTTCAACCCTCAACGAATGAGCCATGGCGACCAGACCTTCATATATCTACCAAGGCGGTTCGGTGATGATGCACTCACCGCTGCAATTGAAAAACTCCGAGATGTACGGCTTCTTCGTCAAGGGCGACCTGGCCAAGCTCCAGGCCACGCTGGACGACACGCTGAACCAGGTGGCCGGCCAGCGCATGCGCTTCAAGGCGATTTCGCCGTATGTGCTGCTGACGTTCACGCGCGTCAACCACGCCGATTCGGCCGCCCCGGTCGACCATGCCAAGGGCTGGATCACCGAGATCGACATCGTCACCTGGATCATGGTCGGCGCCATGGACGACGAGGGCGAGCTGTCCCACATTTACTACTACCCAGCACACATCTTCGTCGACGACGCGATGGCGCTGATTAACGGCCGCGAACTGTTCGGCTATCCCAAGTATTTATGCGAGTACGAGATCCCGGCGGCCGGCGCCGAACCGCTGCGCTGCTCGGTCGCGGCCAAGGGCTTCCAGCCGTTTGCGCCGGAAACCAAGATCGCCATGCACCCGCTGCTGGAAGTGAACGCGACCCGCAAGACCGGCATCGAAAAGCCCATCGCCAGCGTGCTCGATCTGATCGAGCAGGCGATAGAGCTGTTCCTGTCCATCCCCGACTTCTTCAACCTCGATGTGGCGGGCTGGGACGACATCATCTCGCTGCTGCGCAATCCGCGCATCGACCAGATCTTCCTCAAGCAGTTCCCGGACAGCGCCGGCCTGAAAGCCGTGTACCAGGCCATCCTGGCGGCGCCGGCCACCATCGACAAGATCCACGGCGGCAAACTGCTGGGCTACGAATACGAGTGCGTGCTGCACGCCTTCGACAGCTTCCCGCTCCACGAGACACTGGGCCTGCAACTGGGCGCGCAGACCGCCATCCTGCCGTACAACCTGAACTTCGACTTCACCGCGCAGCCGGGCGAGGAGCTGATCGACAATTCCTCGATCGCGCCGAAGAAGATCGCCATCCTCGGCGGCGGCGTCGGCTCGATGACGGCGGCCTACTACCTGAGCGACCTGCCGGGCTGGCAGAACAACTACGACATCACCGTCTACCAGCAAGGCTGGCGCCTGGGCGGCAAGGGCGCCAGCGGACGCAATGCGCAGTACGGCCAGCGCATCGAAGAACACGGCCTGCACATCTGGTTCGGCTTCTACTCCAACGCCTTCAAGATGATCAAGGCCGCCTACACCAGCCTCGATCGGCCGGCCGGCGCGCCGCTGGCGACCTGGCGCGACGCCTTCAAGCAGCACGATTACGTGGCGCTGTCGGAGCAGGTCGGCGACCAGTGGCACAACTGGTCCATCGTGTTCCCGACGTTGCCGGGCGAACCGGGCGAGGGCAGTCAGCAGATCACGCTGTGGCAGCTGGCGGTGGCGATGATGGGCTGGATCGAAAAATGGATAAAGAGCCTGGACAACCTGACCCAGGAGCTGGAACTGCCGCCGCATGAACACCACACCGGCATGCTGCCGGACTGGCTGTTCCACTTGGCCGAAGGCGTGACGTCGTCGGCGCACGAACTGCTGGAAGACATGTCGATGCTGGGCAGCGCCTTGTACGGCATGGCGGTCAATCTGTCGGCCGACGCCGCGCAGCACACGGCGGGCGAACATCGGGCGCTGGCCGGCGCGCTGGAGGGCGTGCGCCAGCGGCTGCACTCGCGCTACCGCAAGCTGATCGAGCGCGCCGACGGCGACGCCAGCGACGACGTGCGCCGCCTGTTCATTTGCCTGGACCTGGGCGTGACGGTGATGAAGGGCGTGTTTGCGGACGGCGTGTTACGCAACGGCTTCGACGTCATCAACGACGTCGACTTCCGCCAGTGGCTGCGCAAGCACGGCGGCGACGAAGAGCTGTGCGTGGATTCGGCGCCGGTGCGCGGTTTCTACGACCTGGTGTTCGCCTTCGAAGGCGGCGATTTCGGCAAGCCGAATATCGAAGCGGGCACGCTGCTGCGGGCGATGGCGCGCATCGGCCTCGCCTACAAGGGCGGCATCATGTTCAAGATGCAGGCGGGCATGGGCGACACGGTGTTCACACCGCTGTACCAGGCCTTGCTGGCGCGCGGCGTCAAGTTTAAGTTCTTCCACAAGGTCGAGGAGTTGGTGCCGGACGGCCGCCAGATCGGCAGCATCCGCATGACGCAACAGGTCGCGCTGAATGGCGCGGCCTACGATCCGCTGGTGGATGTGAAGGACCTGGCCTGCTGGCCGAGCACCCCGAACTACGGCCAGATCGACCCGGCGCAGGCGGCGCTGCTGCAGGCGCATAACGTCAACCTGGAATCCTACTGGAGCGACTGGCCCAAGCTGTATCGCCAGCACTTCGACAAGGAGCTGCCTGTGTTGACGCTCAAGCGCGGCGTCGATTTCGACCAGGTGGTGTTCGGCATCTCGGTCGGTTCGCTCAAGCCTTTGTGCCCGCAGCTGCTGGCGCAAAGCCCGGCGTTGAACACCACCTACGAACAGGTGCAGACGGTGGCAACGCAGGCCTACCAGGTCTGGCTGGACAAGGACTTGAAGCAGATGGGCTGGGACTATCAGCCCGACGGCCAGCAGCCGGTGCTGAGCGGATTCAGCGAACCTTACGACACCTGGGCGCCGATGGACCAGTTGCTATGCCGCGAGGCGTGGCCGGCGCCGCTGGATCCGCGCAACGTGTCCTACTTCTGCTGCGCGCTGCCGGTGACGAGCTACCCGCCGGTGAGCGACAGCGGCTTCCCGGCGCGCATGACGGCGCTGGCGAAGGAGGGCGCGGTCGAGCAGTTGAGCAAGAGGATCGCCTCGCTGTGGTCGGCGGCCGGGCCGGCCGGCGCCTTCCCGTGGCAATGGCTGGTGGACGGCAGCGAAGCGACCGGCGTGGCGCGCTTCGACAGCCAGTACTGGCGCGCCAACGTCGATCCCTCCGAGCGCTACGTGATGTCGGTGGTGAACAGCACCAAGTACCGCTTGCAGACCGACCAATCCGGCTTCTCCAACCTGTACCTGACGGGCGACTGGATCAAGACCGGCTTGAACGCCGGCTGCGTGGAAGCGGCGGTGATGGCCGGCATGCAGACCTCGCGCGCGATGAGTGGCCACCCGGCCGTGATCGAAGGCGAGACCGACTTCTGAGTCGGCAGCCTGCGGCCGCTAGCGGCGGCGGGCCAGCGTCAGGCCGTCGCCCAGCGGCAGCAGCGACAGGTCGATGCGTTCGTCGTGGTGCAGCTTGATGTTCAGTGCTTGCAGCGCGGCGGTGTCGTCGCTGTCGGCGCGTTCGGTGACGCGGCCGCTCCACAGCGTGTTGTCGATCACGATCAGGCCGCCGGGCCGCACCAGCTGCAAACAGCGCTCGTAGTAGCCGTCGTAATTGACCTTGTCCGCATCGATGAAGGCGAAGTCGTAGCGGCCTGCCTCGCCGGCCGCCAGGCGCGCATCCAGCGTGGCCAGGGCAGGGCCCAACTGCAAATCGATTTTATCGGCGACGCCGGCCTGCGCCCAAAACGGCTTGCCGACGCGGGTGTACTCGTCGTTGATGTCGCAGGCCAGGATGCGGCCGTCGGCCGGCAAGGCCAGCGCCACCGACAGCGCGCTGTAACCGGTGAACACGCCGATCTCGATGGCGTTGCGGGCGCCGGTCAGCTTGACCAGCATCGCCATGAACTGCCCCTGCTCGGGTGCGATTTGCATGGTGGCGCGTTCGTGGCCGCGGGTGGCGTCGCGCAGGGCGGCTTGCGCCGGATGCTCGCGCAGCGAATGCGCCAGCACATATTGGTACAGTGAGTCGGTGAGGTTGAGCGTGCGGTTGGACATGCGGCATCTCCTTGGTTGGCTGCCGTCAGTGTAGCAGCGTCACCGCTGCCTGCGCGCGCAGGTCAGGTGGTCGATTCCCGCTGCGACATGGTCACATCGTTGCTGGCGGCGCGGCGCAGGTCGTTGCAGGCCTGGTCCAGCGCGGCGGCCACTCCCGGCAGGCGGCGGGTGACTTCGTCCAGGTCGCCGGCGGCGGCGGCGGCCTCCATCTCGTGACACAGCGTGTGCAGGTGGGTCGAGCTCAGATAACCGGCGCTGCCCTTGAGCGCGTGGATCGCCGCCGCCGCCGCGTGGGCGTTGGCGGCCGTGACGGCGGCGCGCGCGTTCTCCAGCCGGCGCGGCGCTTCGTCGAGGAAGGCCTGGGTGATGCGCTGCATGTGCGAGTGCGACAGCCCGGCCAGCGGCATGATCTGCACCGTGGCCGGATCGATGCGCTTCTCGACCGCCGGCGCCACGCCGAACTGCTCGTCGAGCGACTGCGCGCGGGTGGCGGACAGGCGCGCGGCGTCGGTAGGCCGCAGCGGCCGGCCGCGGCTCAGGTGCTGGGCGATGGTCTTCTCGATCTGGTCGTACAGCAGGCGCTCGTCGACCGGCTTGCTGAGGAAGCCGTCCATGCCCACCGCCAGGTAGCGCGCGCGGTCATGGTCGCTGGCGTTGGCGGTCAGCGCGATGATCGGGATGCCGGGATCGAGCACGCGGTAGTCTTCGCTGCCGCCGCTTCGGATCAGGCGCGCGGCCTGTTCGCCGTCCATCATCGGCATGCGGCCGTCCATCAACACCAGGTCGTAGGCGGCGGTGCTGAGCGCGTGCAGCGCCTGCAGGCCGTTTTCCACCACGCGGATGTCGTGGCCCATGTTCTCCAGCAGCGTGCTGACGATGATCTGGTTGGTGCGCACGTCCTCGGCGCACAGCACGCGCAGGCGGTAGGCATGATGCTCCTTGCGCGGCAGGCTGGAAGGATCGATGGCCGGCACCGCGCCCAGCGCCAGCGGCAGCGTGAAGCTGAATGTGGAGCCGACGCCGACCCGGCTTTCGGCGGCGATCGAGCCGCCCATCAGTTCAACCAGCTCCTTGCAGATCGCCAGGCCAAGGCCGGTGCCGCCGTAGCGGCGCGTGGTCGAGTGGTCGGCCTGCTCGAACTTCTGGAACAGGCGTGGCAGCGTCTCGGCCGGGATGCCGGGGCCGGTGTCGGTGATGTCGAAGCTGACGCTGGTGCGGCCTTCGACCGTCAGCATGGCCGAGGCGTCCAGCCGCACTTCGCCGCGGTCGGTGAACTTGATGGCGTTGCCCAGCAGGTTGAGCAGGATCTGGCGCAAGCGGGTCGGATCGCCGCGCACGTAGCGCGGCAGGTCCAGCGCCAGGTCGCAGCGCAGCAGCAGGCTCTTGGCGTCGGCCTGGCCTTGCAGGATGCCGATGGCGTCGTCGACCAGCGCGACCAGGTCGAAGTCCACCGTCTCGATCGACAGGCGGCCGGCGTCGATCTTGGAGAAATCGAGAATGTCGTTGAGGATGGCCAGCAGCGATTCGCTGTTCTGCAAGCCGATGCGCAGGTATTCCTCGGTGCGGCCGCGCACCGACTGGTCGCGCATGGCGAACTTGATCATGCCGATCACGCCGGCCAGCGGCGTGCGGATGTCGTGGCTCATCGCCGACAGGAAGTCGATGCGGTGGCGGCTGACCACTTCCGCATGTTCCTTGGCCTCGGTCAGCTGCGCGGTGCGTTCCTGCACGCGCTGCTCCAGCGTGTTGCGCAGCAGGCGGATCTGGTCGGCCAGCGCGAACGCCAGCAGCACGCCGTCCAGCGTGCCGCCCAGCAGCGTGAATAGCTGGGCGTTGGTGATCATAGCCGGGATCAGGCCCAGGTTGGCCGGCAGGATGAACAGCCCCGGCACCATCAGCGCGACGAAGCCGAGCACGAAGAAGCGCGCCGGGTAGTAACCGCGCCGCCACACCACGATGCCGCTGGTGAGCGCCATCGTCATCCAGATCGAGATGACGATGGTGGCGATGGTGTGCGCGTAGCTCAGGTAGAAGAAGCAGCTCGGCAGCGTCACCAGCGGCAGCACGATGTTGATGCGGCTGAGTCGGTGCAGCAGCGGCGAATGTTCTTTCAGCCGGAGGAAGTTGGTGTAGAACATGGTGCTCAGCACCGGCAACAGGAAAAAGGGCACGTAGTGCCATTGCAGGTTGTGCCAGCCGAACAGGTCGGCCGTCATGTGGAAGGTCATGCCCCAGGCGATGGCGTAGCACAACACGTACAGCGAGTAGTACAGCGACGAGTTGTCGCGGGTGATCGAGTAGATGAAGAAGTTGAACACCGTCAGCGCCAACAGCGCGCCGATGGAGCCGATGATGAGCACGTTCTCGCGCGCCACCAGCTGCTGGTAGGCGGTGCGCGGCAACACCGACATCACCGGCGTGCGGGCGTAATAAGGGCTGGCGAAGCGGATCAGCACCTGATAGCGCTGGCCGGGTTGCAGGTCGATGTCTTTGCCGTAGTGCAGCAGATAGGCATGCGGCTGGCGGTAGCCGGTCAGCATCTGGCGCGCGCTGCCGTCGGGGGCGAACACCTGGATGTCGACCATGTCGATCAGCGTGTCGTTGGGATCGATGACCCAGGCCGGCTGGTGGCTGTCGTTGCGCAACTCGGCATAGAGCCAGTAGCCGCCGCCCAGCAGGTTGACCTTGGAGGCCGGATTCAGCCCGGCCAACAGCTTGGGCAGGCCGGCGGCGTCGACCGGGAAGGGCTGGCCCTCATCCAGATAGAGCTTGCCTGTTGCCATCAAATCGATACTTGCGGTATTGACGCTGATCGTAGCCGGCGGACGCTCCGCAGCCGTGGCTGCGGTAGCGCACAACGCCAGTTGCCACCATGCCAGCATCGCCAGCAGCACGAGCAACACGCCACGTGGTAGACCGTCAGACATCTTGCATGCTGTACTCATTAGTGTTCCGAAGGCCGCAGGTCTCAATAAGTTGGGTTTTTTCCATTTTAAACGAGAACTTATTGTTTTATTCAAAAATTGACCTGTGGCATGGACCGATGCTTGGCGCATGCCCGCTGCGGCAGGTAAGATGGCGCCTTTGCACCACAGGAACGCGACCGTGCTTATCTCTCCAGAACAATTCATCGGCTTTCTCAGCGCCGCTTTGCTGATCACGATTTCACCGGGCCCGGATAATTTGATGGTGCTCAGCGTCGGCATGTCGCGCGGACGGCGCCAGGGCATGGTGTTCGGCCTGGGCTGCGCGCTGGGTTGCTTGAGTCACACTTTGTTGGCGACGTTGGGTGTGAGCGCCCTGATCAAGGCTTCGCCGATGGCGTTTGGCGCGCTCAAGCTGCTGGGCGGTGGTTATTTGATCTGGCTGGGCATCGGCGCGCTGCGTAGTCGCGGCGGCGCGCGCGTCGAGGGTGGCGGGGTGCCGGACGAGAGTCTGGGCAAGTTGTTTGGCAAGGGTTTGTTCGCCAATTCGGTCAATCCGAAGGTGGTGTTGTTCTTCCTTTCCTTCCTGCCGCAGTTTGTGGTGGCCGAGCGGGGCGATGTCAGCTGGCAGACCGCGCAGCTGGGCTTGTTGTTCACGGCGCAGGGCGTAGTCTTGTTCGGCTTGCTGGGATATTTCTCCGGCGCGGTGGGCGCGTGGATCAACCGCCATCCGGGCGCGGGCATGTGGATGGACCGCGTGGCCGGTGCGATTTTCGTCGGCCTGGGGCTGAAGTTGATTATTTCTCGTTAAAGGGGCAAATAAAGTTTGTTCGCAGCGCCGATGTCATCATGGCGTAATGTTGCGCTGCAATACTGGCTTTGCTCTTTCAAGTCTCTCCCGATTTGAAAACTTTTGGCCCGCGCCTCTTTGTGCTGCGGGCTTTTTTTTGTCCGTCGCATTGTGAGGGCGGGATTGCCGCTGCAACTTTTCCATGTCACTATCGGCCGAACAACCACTTGGAGTTCGCCATGAGTACCTACATCCCCGCCTTGATCTGGACACTTTCGGGCGTGGCTTGCCTCATCATCGCCAAGCGTCGGTCTGTAAAAACGACCGGAATCAGGGCTGCCTTAGTGACTGTGCTGGGGCCGATTGCGATTCCTTTCGTGCTGGCCGCAAAGCCGGATGCATTCAAGCAAGCTTAAACGCATAGCCAGCTTCCAATGGAAAATTACCGAAGTTTCATTGCCTTATTTATAATCATTGGCATTATCGGATGGTGGTTCGCCGTCGAGTTTCGAGCATTGGGAAAGATGGGGGACAAGGCGGCTGAAGACAGCGAGAAGTATAGGTTGCCGTGGCGGGCAATTTTATATGCACCATTGGCGAACATACCTATCACCTCGGTACTGGGATACCACCTGGACGGGAGTTTCACTGCCGGAAGCGCCATGGTTCTCGTTGCTACGGCAATATTTTTTTCGCTGCTATTTTACGTGGGCACCATAATCATTGGCATCCCAATCTATTTCCTGCTTCTCAGTTTTAATATCCTGAATATCTGGACACTATGTCTGGCGAGCAGTGTTATCCCTGTAATCATGCTGCTGGGAGAGGTGCAATGGCATCTGGCCTTGATCCTTGGCTTGGCATGTATTGCTGTGAGCGCCGTAGGATATGTTCTGAGGCCTAAGGAGCTTCTAAATAAAAAAGATGCATTGGGCAAGTAGACTTGCGAAATGGGGTTAGTTCCGGCAACGTGCCAAAGGCACGTTGCCGGAACTAACCCCGAAGCGCTTATGAATTGTCGCTCTTAATAATTTAAGCAGGTAAATTTTTTGCAAAATAAGTTAAAAATGAAAGCATCGGATAAGCTTTTTGAAAATTTTAACGAAATGCGAAATGGGGTCAGTTCCGGCAACGTGCCAAATGGCGCGTTGCCGGAACTGACCCCGAAGCGCTGCCGAAGCGCTGACCCCGAAGCGTTGGTCAATTTTTGGTTTTTACTTTCGGAGTCTCTCTAGCCGGCACAAGCTGGTGGTTTATCAGCTTGTAGTTTGTTCCATCATATACATCGCTGGTTAGCTGGCCGTCGTGCTTTCTAACTCGGACGTTAAACAGACGAGGCCCTATTTCTGGAGTACCGCCACAGTCTTTCGTATGACGTTCGCGCACTACAATTTCAAAGTATGACGGCTTCTCGATTACATCGGCCAACCCGCATTCATCGCTGAGCGTCGTTAGGTGGTATTTGTGTATGGCATTGATGGCAAGTTTGGCTGCTTCTTCTTTGGTTTTTATTTGGCCTGAAAACGCCAACGTCGATGCAAGAAACAGCAGGGCAGGCAAGCATTGAAATGTTTTCATGATGTGATCCGTGGGTTATTTTTTAAGCAGCGGCGCGATGTGTGAACGAATGATGGATTTCAATTTTCTTGCATAATGCGGATCGGTAGCGTATCCACGCCTGGCGATAGCCTCGGCGAATCTTTCCGGGTCACCCTGATACGCAAATACAGTTGGATATTTCCGTTGTATCAGAGATGCGTAATCGTCGGCGGCTTCAGAGTAGCTGGCGTAGGCACGAAATTCATCGACTTCACTGATCCGTTTCCCCGACAAAGTGACTTCGTGCGTGGAGAACGTTGTCGATTGTCCTGTTGCTGATTTACCTTTTATTCCAAAGTAGGCATTGCCCTTGACTGATCTACCCCAATTACTCTCAAGAGCGGATTGTGCAAGTATTACCTCGGTTGGGATGCCTGTACGGGCTGAGATGATTCTTGCGTCACTGGTATGCAAGCCGACAAAATGGGCGACGTGAGCTGGCTGCTGCTTGGGCCGATGTTTGTGCGCATGCGTCTGAGCAAGCGCGTGTGCGTGTTTTGACATGTGCGATCTCCGATCCGGCCGAAGTGGCTAGATTTAGCATCACATCAATTTCGGCAGGTATCGTTGAACTTGCTCAGTAGTTATGTGCGGGGCGAAACACTTTGCCTCAGAAAAAAAGCGCATGGCCGTTGCCGGCTCATGCGCTCTTCGCGGCTGCGGCGCAGTGGCCGCGCCGGGATCAGCTGGTTTTCTTGCGGCGGGCTGCGTAGCCTAACAAGCCCAAGCCCCCCAGCAACATGCCGTAGGTTGCCGGCTCAGGCACGGCTTCCAGCGGTGTCACGTTGAGGCTGCCGCCGTAGGCGCCTCCGCTGCTACCGTCAACGCTGCCGGTGATTTCCAGATAGTACTGCCCCTGGCTGAGGTTGTTCGCATGGAACCTGAAGTAGTTCGGCAACAGTGGGGAGGCGCTGAGGGACGATAAAATCACGATATTGTTGTTGATATCGAGAGTGTAGTTCACCAGTTTTACCGTTGCCAGCGTCAGCGATTGAGTCGAGGTGAAATCCGACGAGACCGAGCCTCCCGCCTCGAACGACGAGCCGACGCTGAATCCAATGAAGTCGTCGAAGGTGCCGTGCTGGTCGGTGTTGATGAAATTATTGCCAAAACTCATAGTGAAGCCGCCGAACGCGTCACTGATCTGCTGACTAAATGGCGAGCCAATGACGTTCGCGGCAATCGCGGACTGCGCCATCAGTCCGGAGCAGGCAAGCAATGCGGAAAATATAACTGCCTTGGTAAAGACTTTCATACTCGTTTCCAGTCAAAGTGAGGGCCGCAGGGAGGTTCATCTTGTTGTCTATATTTCATCGAAAAGAATAGCACAATAAGTCCTGCCGGAATTGTCTATTTGACTGTATTTTTCTTTTTGGACACAAGCGTGAAGCCCAGTTCCAGCTTGTCCTGCACGGCCAGTGCGCCAGCCATCACCGAAAACGGTACGGGCCAGGTTTGCGACGTGCCCATCAATGAGTGCAAATTGAATCCTGTACACCCCGAATTTTGGCCAGTGCAGCCTCTGCCGCGGACAAAATATCACTCTCGCTTGCATCGAGCAGCGGCATGAACTGTAACTTAAAGTTCGAATACACAAGCGGCACGGACACAAACATATTTTCGCCATCAATCAATAATTGCCCCAAACTGTCGGGGGATGCATGTTCGTGAAGTTTCATATACGAAGGTAGATCTGTGAATTTTACCGATTTCCCCGCTTGTGCTAGTTTTTGTAGTTTCAAAAATTCATTGCGCGATATTCTGGAAAACAAATCGGAAAAGAACAAGTCAAATGTCAACCCATATGCATCAGTTCCCGAAAAATACAAATCATTAAGTAAGGAATTTACCTTGTATTCTTCCTTTGAGGCTGTAATGACGGCGATAGTCCCAATGCTTGCCAAAGCCTCGTTGATTCTTCTGCGTGAGTACATGACGTTGTTGATGACTACCTTTCGTACCCCCAGGTTGCTGCAAGTTTTTTTGGTCAAATAATGCATCACCTCGTGAACTTCTATTTCTTTAAAAAAGGAAGGAGTCATCTCAGGGTGTTTTTTAAGCTGGCTTTCGTTTTTTATTTGTTCAGAAAATAGAACGATTTTCTGTTGAGATCGACGTTTATCGATTTCCCCATATTTTTCACAGGATTGTCGCAATCCACTTAATGCATAGCCTCGGGATTTTTCTACAGTGATTCTGGTGAGCTTGGCACCTACTACTTCATATAGGTTATCCGTCAATTTATTCTTGAACGAATTCCTATTTAGGAAATCTATAACATCCGTTGGCAAACGCACTTGATCTTGCTTGACATTGTCAGCGAAGCAAAATTTTGGAAAAGTAACCGGTGGAGATCCATCAAGAATTTTTTGCTCAGGCGTTGACGTGATGTAGTAATCAATCGCATCGGATGCACCATGCAAAAGACTGAGAAATTCCGGACCTAAAAGGATAGTCAATCCCGTTGAAGAAGGTGAGAAGCCGCCGAGGAATTCCGATGTTATTTCTTTTTCTGGAACGCTCAACGATAGCAATAATTTTCTCTGTGCTTCAAATAATGAATCCTTCGCATAAGCAAGGGCGTACCGCACTTTCATTTCTTTTACTAGTGAAGACGATTGATGTGTTTCGATTTCGCGAAATGATATGCCGAGATCCTCATATACTGAATGCAATTCGTTTTCGAATTCGACAATGGCAGCAGTAGTGGTTTGTTTATTGTTTTTGGCAAGAGAAAATCCTACAAAATAATAGTCTTTTTCTTTCTTATGACTTTTGCTTCTTTCAAAAACGCTGGCAATACCAATGCAAATTACAACGAGGATACCAAAAACAACTATCTTTTTAATCATGAATTTTGTGGCTGACTTTGCATAGTCATGTTACGGGTTATTCGAGGTCTCCTGTAAGCTGCTGCTGAACTTACTTCGCCACTAGCGTGAATCGCAGTTCCAGTTGGTCCTGCACGGCCAGCGCGCCGGCCATCACCGAAAACGGCGCGATGCCGAAATCACTTTGTTTCAGTTTGACGCTGCCGGTGACGGTCATGACGCCATTCGCCTCGCGGATCTCCGCCGGAATCGTCATGCTGCGCGTGACGCCGTGCAGTGTGATCGCCACTTGCAGCGGCTGGCCGGCGGCGCCGCGTTCTGCATGTACCTTGACCAGCGGATAGCGTTCCGCATCCAGCACCTTGGTCAGCATATTGTTGCGGGTGCCGTCGATGGCGTCGGGGGAGGGCTGTTTTTCCAGCCCTGCGGCGGTGCGCAGGGTGGCTTCGTCGACCGTCAACTGGTCGAGGCGGAATTGGAAATCGGCGCGGTTCTGCTTAGGCGATACGGTGCCAGTGACATGGCGGCTGGCGACCAGGTGATCGTGCCCAAGCCGGGCCAGCAGGCCGGCGCGCCGCACCGTGACGGCGATCAGCGATTGCGCGCTGTCGATGGTCAGTGCGGCGGTAGCCGGCGGCGGCGATGCGATAGGGGCAGGCGGAGCCGCAGGAGCACGTGCAGGCGCAGTCGGGGCCACAGGCGCACGTGCAGGCGCAGTCGGAACGGCAGGCGCAGGCGCTGCGGCCGGCGGCGGGTTGCCGGGCAGTTGCGTGCATGCGACCACGCTCGCGCACAGCACGCTGATTTTTAGATAATTATATAATTTTGTCATTGCGCACCATGGTCATTTGGCCGTCATATTGCCCGATTATGATGCGTTTCGCTGGTCTCAGCGTGCTCTAGTTGGTTTCGTGCCCAAGCCGGTGCGGGATTTCACAAAGCATGACTCAGCAGGCTCGCCGGTGGCCTGAAACACCGGCACCATCACCTCGATCCGGCTTCATTTCAGCGCCGATTCCTACCTTAATCAATCCCTAAGCCTATGCCGGCCGATAGCTGGCAAAGTAACACCTGTAGCGCGAGGTCTCAGCCTCGCGCCCGGCTGCCGGACTCCATCAAGCCCGGCACAAATTTCGCCCAGGCGGCACCATCGCCGCCGGGCAAACAGACATCCCCACGCTTTCGAGCGTTTTCGTAACCAGCATCATCTCACGATGACGCTGGTTTTTTTTGGGCTGTTAGCCGTGCTTGGCCAGCCAGCTGTCGATTTCCGGCAGGCGGGTGGTGCGCAGCTTCACGCGGTACTGGATCGAGGCGATGGCGGTCTTGGTGTCGCCCTGTGCTTCGGCCGGCAGGTACTGCTTGGCGTAGGCGCGCAGTTTGTCGATCATCGCCAGGTCGGCGGAACGTCCGCCCAGGCCCGGGAAGTAGCGGCTGCGCGAGCTGCCATCAATCTTCTTCTCCAGCTGGGTGTAGTGGCTGATGGCGAAATCGTAAGCCATGTCCGGGTGGTGGCCGGCCACGTGGCTCAGGATCGATGCGCCTTCGGTGGCGCCGCCTTCGTCGGTCAGCGCCAGTTCCAGTGCGCGCTGCGCCAGCGCCTTGTCCTTGGTGGTGCCCAGCAGGTCATACAGCTCGCTCTTGATCATGGACGATTTCTCTTCCTGGGCTGCGGCGCGCAGCTTGTCCCAGGTCGCGGCATCGGCGTTGGTGGCGATCACGCCCAGGATAGGGCGGCGCAGCGCGGCCGGCATCGCATCCTTGTCGGTGGCCGAGGCGGCATAACGGCGGCGCGCTTCCGCCACCACGCCTTCATCGCCGACCGCGCCCAGCACCTGGATCAAGGTCTCGCGCAGGTTGGCGACAGGTGCCGCTTCATCCGCGGCCTTGGTCCAGCCGATGCGCGCCAGCACCGGCGCCAGGCGCTTGCGGGCGTAGCGGTCCAGCGCTGCCTGCTGTTCCGGCTTGCCTTCGTAGCTGTAGTGCAGCGAGACCAGCGATTCGGCGATCTGGTCCCACACTTGCGGCGCGGCGTCCACCGGCGCTTTGCTGGCCAGGTTCAGGAAGCTGGAAGCCGGCATCAAGCCCGCCATGCCCAGCGACCAGCTGTCCGACAGCAGGCCCAATTGATCGATGGTCGCCAGATTGCCGAAACTGTCGCTCAGCGCGGCAAACGCCTTCGATGCGTACAGCGTGCGGTAGTAGCCGCTCTGGCCTGCATTGACCAGCACTGCGCCGCAGCCCGGCAGCGTCATGCCGGCCTTGCCGTTGACGATGGCGCGCACGGGAGCGCCGCCCACCGTCTGGGCGATCACCGGCACGCGCCAGCTCAGCGGCTTCTTGTCGGTCTGGTCTTTGCTGAACTCACCCTGCGTCAGCGCGATGGTGGTCTGGCCATTTTTGCAGACGGCGTCGGCCACGCGTATCATCGGCACGCCCGGCTTGAGCGTGAAGTCGTGCGCGATCGCGGTCACCGGCTTGTGCGCGGCTTTTTCCACTTCGCGCCACAGGTCGTCGGACACCGTGTTGCCATAAGCATGCTTGGCCATGTAGCTGCGCACGCCGGTGCGCCAGGCCTCGTCGCCGACGTAGTTCTCCAGCATGCGGATGACCGACTCGCCTTTTTGATAGGTGATGCTGTCGAAGGCCTGGCTGGCCTGTTCCACGGTGCCGATGTGCTGCACCACCGGGTGCGTGGTGGCCAGCGCATCGCGGTTCATGGCCTGCTCGCGGGTGCCGACGGCGCGCAGTTCCCATTTCCATTCAGGGTGCAGGCGGGTGGTGGTGCGCGATTCCATCCACGAGGCGAAGCCTTCGTTCAACCACAGGTCGTCCCACCATGCCATCGTCACCAGGTCGCCGAACCACTGGTGCGCCATTTCGTGCGCGGCCACCAGGAACGAGGTTTCCTTGTCCGACTGCGTGGCGGTGCGTGGATCGAGCAGGATCGCCGATTCGAAGGTGAAGATCGCGCCCCAGTTTTCCATCGCGCTGAAGAACTGGCTGCGGCCCGGCGCGGCGATGTTGTCCAGCTTGGGCAGCGGGTACTTCACGCCGAAGTAGTCGTTGTATTCCTTCAGCACGGCGACCGACGAATCGAGCGCGAACTGGGCCTGGCCTATCGATCCTTTTTGCGTGACGACGCCCAATTCGGTGCCGCCTTCGACCACGCTGGCGCGTTCGAACTCGCCCAGGCCGAAGAACAGCAGGTAGGTCGACATCTTCGGCGAGGTGGCGAAGCGCACCAGGTCGCGGCCGTCGGCCAGCTTGCTGGTGGAGGTGATCGGCATGTTCGATACAGCCATCTGGCCGGCCGGCACGGTCGCTTCCAGCGCGAAGGTGGCTTTGTAGAACGGCTCGTCCCACGACGGGATCACGCGGCGCGCTTCGGAGTTTTCAAATTGGGTGTACAGCGCGCGCTTCTTGTCGCCGCCGTTCTGGTAGTCCAGCGAGAACATGCCGGTCGCCTGGGTGCCGATCACGCCGGTGTAGTCCAGCTTGAGCTGGTAGCTGCCCACGGCCAGCGGCTGGGCGAACTCGAAGGTGGCGGTTTGCTTGTCGTTGTCGACGCTGATCTTGCTGGCGGCCAGCGCCGGCTTGCCAGGGCCGGCGCTGATCGCGGCGGTGCTGAATTTCAGGTCGGCGGCGTTGAGGGTGATGCTATTGCTGGCTTGCTTGATGTCGAGCGCGATGGTGACGCTGGCACTGAAAGTACTGTTGACGGCATCCGGCGTCAGCGAGACCGCGTAGTGAGTCGGCACGGCGTTGCGGGGGAGCTGCGTGGTGATCTTGTTGCCGGCGTTTGCGGCCTTGGCGGCCGGCGCGGCGGCCACGGTCAGTGGAGCGAGGCCGGAAGTAAGGCCGAGCAGCGCCATCACGGCGAGCGAAATCAGACTACGTTGCATGCAAAATCCTTCAGTTGGGTGAGCCGGGAGGCATACGATATAAACCGTTATTGGCTTCGTGGGCCAACGAGCAATCTAAGGGTAACTGGTTACAATGTCAATCTACCCATCACGTCACAGGAGTTGGATATGAAGTTCTATACGTCGCCGCGCACGCCTAATCCGCGCCGGGTCGCCATGTTCATGGCTGAGAAGGGCCTGACCGATATCGAGCAGGTGTCGATCGACCTGGTCGGCGGCGCTCACCGCAGTGCTGAGTACCTGGAAAAGAATCCCTTCGGCCGGGTGCCGGCGCTGGAGCTGGACGATGGCCGCATCCTGTGCGAAACCCGTGCCATCTGCACCTGGCTGGAAGGCTATGCGCCGGAGCCCAACCTGATGGGGGACGGCTTCGATGAACGCGCCTTTGTCGAGATGACCGACCGCCGCGTTGAGCTGCACCTGTTCATGGGCATCGCCAACTGCGTGCGCCACACGCATCCGGGCCTGGCGATGCTGGAGCAACCGCAGTTTGCGGACTTCGGCGCGTCGCAGGGCGAGAAGATGCGCGACACGGCGCGTTGGCTGGATGGCGTGCTGGCCACCCAGCCTTTCGTGGCGGGGCAGCGCTTCACCATCGCGGATATCACGGCGTTCTGCGCGCTGGAGTTCGGACGCGGCCTGATGAAGTTCCGGCCGGGCGCGGAAGGCATGGTGCATTTGCAGGCCTGGCGCGACCGCATTGCGGAACGTCCCAGCGCCTCGGCGGTGTACTAGGGAGCGCCGGCTAGGCCACCCGCTTGTACCACGGCTGTTGCGGGAACACCGGCTTGTAATGGACGGCCATTGGATCGTCCGGTTCCAGCGGACGATCCAGCACCAGCAGGCCGGATTGCGCCAGGCTGTCGTTGAACAGCCGCAGCACGCGCTGGCGCAGCGCCGGACCGAAGTCGGGCAGGGCGCGTCGCCCGAATATCATCTGGAACTCGTTGAACGACGCGTCCGTCACCAGGTTGTACTGCGCCCAGGTGATGCGGCTGCGCAGTTGCGGCAGCAGCGCAGCGTGCAGCCCGTCGCCGCTGACTTCGAAATAATCGAGCAGCTTGCCCGCGCCGCCGCTACGCACATAATTCGCTTGTAGTTCGCCCAGGCGCGCCATCGGCAGGCTTGCCGCCTGCGCCTCCGCCAGCAGCGCGTCGCTGGAGACGGTGGCGTAGATCTCGGTGCGGGCGCCCAGTTGTTCCTGTTCCAGCAGGATGGCCAGCGTCCACGCCTGCTGGGCGCCGGCGCAATCGGCCAGCCACACGCGCGGCAGTGCGGCGCCATGCAGGCATACGCCCAGCGACATCCGCAGCAGCGACACTTCCGACGTATCATCAAACATCGACGCCGGTTCCACAGATAGTTCACGCAGCAGGGCGTTCCAAGCATGCGGGTCGTGCAGCACGCGTGCCTGCAGTTCCGAGATGGTGGCCAGCGACAGCTGCTTCATCGCCGCCTGCACGCGTTGCGTTACGACGTCGCGCTGGTAGCCGCGATAGTCGTAGCCGTAGACCTGGAACGCGGCCTCCAGCAGCAGCTCAAGCTCCAATTCCTCGACCGTGGACGGCGAGTGTCGGCGCGGGCCGTCCGCATGGCCGGCAACCGGCGTGGAAGCCGGCTCGGACGGCGGCGTGCCGGCCGTGCTGACCGTACCACCTGAGTCGGCCGGCCGCAACGCCGCCCGCAGCGACGCCATTAACGAGTTCAACACCGCCATCAGTGCAGCCACACCCGCATCAGCGACAGCAGTTGCGCCACGTCCACCGGCTTGGTGATGTAGTCCGACGCGCCGGCCGCGATACATTTATCGCGGTCGCCCTTCATCGCCTTCGCCGTCAGCGTGATGATCGGCAGCGATTTGAATTTGGGGATGCGGCGGATGGCGCGCATGGTGTCGTAGCCGTCCATCTCCGGCATCATGATGTCCATCAGGACGATCTCGATGGTCGGATCCTTTTCCAGCACCTCGATGCCGTCGCGGCCATTCTCGGCGAACGACACCTGCATCTGCTGGCGCTCCAGCAGCGACGACAGCGCGAAGATGTTGCGCAAGTCATCGTCGACGATCAGCACCTTGCGCCCGGCCAGACCGCCGTCGGCCGCGTGGATCTCTTCCAGCATGCGGCGCTGGGCTTCCGGCAGACTGGCCTGCGAGCGGTGCAGGAACAGCGCGGTTTCGTCCAGCAGGCGCTCCGGCGAGCGGGCATCCTTGATGACGATGGTCTTGGCGTAGCGCTTCAGCTTTGCCACTTCCTTGCGGTTCAACTCCTTGGCGGTGTTGATCACGATCGGCAGGTCGCGCAACGATTCGTCCTTGCCGATGATGTCGAGCAGGTCGAAGCCGCTGATGTCGGGCAGCGTCAGGTCCAGCACCATGCAGTCGAAGCGTGCTTCGCGCAGCGCGTCCAGCGCCGCCTGGCCGGTGTCGACGGCGACGATGTGCAGGTCGGCGTCGCCGATCAGGGCGACGATGGCGTCGCGCTGCATTTGTTCGTCGTCCACCACCAGCAGGCTGCGCTTACCGCCCAGCAGGAACTTCTGGATACGCGTGAATTCTTCCTGCAAGGCCGCCTTGCTGACCGGCTTGTTCAGGTAGGAGATCGCGCCCAGGCGCAGCGCCCGTTCGCGTTCGCGCAGGCTGGACATCACATGCACCGGAATGTGGCGCGTGCTTGGGTCGCGTTTCAGGCGGTCCAGCACCGTGAAGCCGTCGATGTCGGGCAGGTCGAGGTCGAGCAGGATGGCGGACGGCAGGTAGTCGCGCGCCAGGCTCAATGCGGAATCGCCTTGCAGCGTAACGATGCCCTTGAAGTTCTTCTCGCGTGCGAAGTCCAGCACGATCTTGGAGAAACGCTCGTCGTCTTCGATAATCAGCACCGACGGGTCGCCCGGCGCCACCAGGCCGCGGTCGTCGCTGCTGCCGTATTGCTCCATATCGGCGTCGATGTCGGTGATGGCGCTCAGGCTGTCGTGATCCGGCTGCGACAGTTCGCTGTAGTGCGGCGCGGTGTACACCACTTGCGGGGCCGGCGTCGGCAGGCGTACTTGCGGCTGACGGCCCATGTCGTAGTTGATGAAGCCGGCGCGGTTATACGGCAGGAACAGCGTGAAGGTGGAGCCGTTGCCGACCGCCGATTCAACGCGGATCTCGCCGCCCAGCAGGCGCGCCAGCTCGCGCGAGATCGACAGGCCCAGGCCCGTGCCGCCGTATTTGCGGGCGGTGGAGCCGTCGGCCTGCTGGAACGCCTCGAAGATCAGTTGCAGCTTGTCGGCGGCGATGCCGACGCCGGTGTCGCAGACGGCAAAGGCCAGCACCGCGTCGGCATGCAGCAGGTTGGGGTGGTCGCTGGAGAAGCCGCTGTTCACCAGGCTGATACTGAGCGAGACCTGGCCGTGCGTGGTGAACTTGAACGCGTTCGACAGCAGGTTTTTCAGCACCTGCTGCAAGCGCGTGGTGTCGGTCATCATCGCGGTCGGCAGGTTGTCCTTCAGCTCCACCGAGAAGCCGAGGTGCTTGGCCTCGGCCATGTGGCGGAAGGTGCGGTCGACGTAGTTGCGCAGGTTCTGGAAGCGATACTCGGAGACGTCCAGCGTCACCGTACCGGATTCGATCTTCGACAGATCCAGGATGTCGTTAATCAGCGTCAGCAAGTCGGAGCCGGAGCCGTGGATGGTCTTGGCGAATTCCACCTGCTTGCCGGACAGGTTGCCGTCCGGGTTGTCGCCCAGCTGCTGCGCCAGGATCAGCAGCGAGTTCAGAGGCGTGCGCAGCTCGTGCGACATATTCGCCAGGAACTCGGACTTGTACTTGGAGGACAGCGCCAGCTGCGTGGCTTTCTCTTCCAGCGCCAGTTTGGCTTGCTCCACCTCGCGGTTCTTGCGTTCCACCTCGATGTTCTGCTCGGACAGCAGGCGGGCTTTTTCGGCCAGTTCCTGGTTGGTCTGTTGCAGCTCCTGCGCCAGCGATTGCGACTGCGTCAGCAGCGATTCGGTACGGCTGTTCGCCTCGATGGTGTTGAGCACCACGCCGATCGATTCCATCAGCTGATCGAGGAAGGACAGGTGGGTTTCGGTGAAGCGGTCCAGCGAGGCGATCTCGATCACCGCCTTGACCTGCTGCTCGAACAGAATCGGCAGCACGACGATGTTGGTCGGCGGCGCCGCGCCCAGGCCGGACGACACGACGATGTAATCGCGCGGCACGTCGGTCAGCCAGATGCGCACCTTCTCCACCGCGCACTGGCCCACCAGGCCTTCGCCGGGCAGGAAGGAGGTCGGCAGCTTGCGGCTGGAACGGTAGCCGTAGCTGGCGATCATGCGCAGGCGGGCGTCCGATTCCTGCGAGTCCATCATGTAGAACACGCCGTGGTGGGCCGACACCAGCGGCGCCAGCTCGGACAGAATCAGCTTGGTCACGGCCTGCAAGTCGCGCTGCCCTTGCAGCAGACGGGTGAAGCGCGCCAGGTTGGTCTTCAGCCAATCCTGCTGCGCGTTCTTCAACGTGGTGTCCTTCAGGTTGCGGATCATCTCGTTGATGTTGTCCTTCAGGTAGGACACCTCGCCGCGCGCTTCCACCTGGATGGAGCGCGACAAGTCGCCGCGCGTCACGGCGGTCGCCACCTCGGCGATCGCTCGCACCTGGTTGGTCAGGTTTGCCGCCAGCTGGTTGACGTTCTCGGTCAAGTCTTTCCACGTACCGGCCACGCCGGACACGTTGGCCTGGCCGCCCAGCTTACCCTCGGTACCCACTTCCCGCGCCACCCGCGTTACCTCGGATGCGAAGGAGGACAGTTGGTCCACCATCACATTGATGGTGTCTTTCAGTTCGAGAATCTCGCCCTTCACGTCCACGGTGATCTTCTTCGACAAGTCGCCGCGCGCCACGGCGGTGGTCACCGCCGCGATGTTACGCACCTGGCCCGTCAAGTTGGAGGCCATGAAGTTCACGTTGTCGGTCAAATCCTTCCATGTGCCGCCTACGCCCGGCACATAAGCCTGGCCGCCCAGCTTACCCTCGGTACCCACCTCGCGCGCCACGCGGGTCACTTCCGATGCGAAGGAAGACAATTGGTCCACCATCACGTTAATGGTGTTTTTCAGTTCGAGAATCTCGCCCTTGACGTCCACCGTGATCTTTTTCGACAGGTCGCCGTTGGCCACCGCAGTGGTCACGTCGGCGATGTTACGCACCTGGCCGGTCAGGTTACCCGCCATCGAGTTCACGCCGTCGGTCAAGTCCTTCCAGGTGCCGGCCACGCCGGGCACGTTGGCCTGGCCACCCAGCTTACCCTCGGTGCCGACCTCGCGCGCCACCCGTGTCACCTCGGATGCGAAGGAGTTCAGTTGGTCCACCATCACGTTGATGGTGTTTTTCAGTTCGAGAATTTCGCCCTTGACGTCGACCGTGATCTTCTTCGACAAGTCGCCGTTGGCCACGGCGGTGGTCACGTCGGCGATGTTGCGCACCTGGCCCGTCAAGTTACCCGCCATCGAGTTCACCGAGTCGGTCAAGTCCTTCCACGTTCCCGCCACGCCTTTCACCTGCGCCTGGCCGCCCAGCTTACCCTCGGTACCGACTTCCCGCGCCACCCGCGTCACCTCGGATGCGAAGGAGGACAGTTGGTCCACCATCACGTTGATGGTGTTCTTCAGTTCGAGAATCTCGCCCTTCACGTCCACCGTGATCTTCTTGGACAAGTCGCCGTTGGCCACGGCGGTGGTCACCGCCGCGATGTTACGCACCTGACCCGTCAGGTTGGACGCCATGAAGTTCACGTTGTCGGTCAAGTCCTTCCATGTGCCGCCGACGCCGGGCACGTAGGCCTGGCCGCCCAGCTTACCCTCGGTACCCACCTCGCGCGCCACCCGCGTCACTTCCGACGCGAAGGAGCGCAGCTGGTCCACCATCACGTTGATGGTGTCCTTCAGTTGCAGGATCTCCCCGCGCACGTCCACCGTGATTTTCTTGGACAAGTCGCCGTTCGCCACCGCGGTGGTCACCTCGGCGATGTTGCGCACCTGGGAGGTCAGGTTACCCGCCATCGAGTTCACCGAGTCGGTCAAGTCCTTCCATGTTCCCGCCACGCCTTTCACCTGCGCCTGGCCGCCCAGCTTACCCTCGGTACCCACCTCACGCGCCACCCGCGTTACCTCGGAGGAGAACGACGACAGCTGTTCCACCATCGTGTTGGCGGTGGTTGCCGCCCGCAGGTACTGGCCTTTCAGCGGCACGCCGTCCACCTCCAGCGCCATGGTCTGCGACAGGTCGCCCTTCGCCACGGCGCCGATCACGCGCGCCATCTCGGTGGTCGGGCGCACCAGATCGTCGATCAGCGCGTTGACGGCGCTGACGATGGTGGCCCAGCCGCCGGACATATTGGGAACCTGCGCACGCTGCGTCAGCCGGCCCTCGCGGCCCACCACGCGGCTCACCTCCGTCACCACCTGCACCATTTTTTCCTTGGTCTCGATGATTTCGTTCAGGGTGTCGGCGATCTTGCCCGCCATGCCGGTCCAATCGGATGGCATGCGCGCCGTGAAATCGCCTTTTTTCAGCGCCATCAGGGTCGCCAGCAGTCGTTTGGTATCGATCTGCTCGCCCATGTCGGTCATATTGTTCATCGGCTTATTCCTCGTCGTTTAGGAGGGAGTGTGATTTGGTGGTGGGCGCTTGGGGTTTTGCGCCTGTGTGTTCGATCAGTTCCGCGGCGGTCAGCGGCGCGAAGAACAGCTCGCCCTGGCAGCTGTCGCAGCCCAGCGCGCGCAGCACGTCGAGCTGCTCCTTCTGGTCGACGCCCAGCGCCACGACGCGCATGGACAGCGCGCGCGCCAGGTGGATGACGGCGGCGACGATGTCGGTGCCGCCTTCGTCGTTGCCGATCGCCTGGATGAAGCCGCGGTCTATCTTCAGTGCGTTCAATTGCCAGCGCTTGCAGGCCGCCAGCGACGAGCGCGCACTGCCAAAGTCGTCCAGCGCCGCGCGCACGCCGCCGGACTGCAATTGCAACAGCAACTGGGTCAGCGGTTCGGCCTGGCCTTGCAGCAGTTTTTCGTTCAGTTCCACGCCAATGCTGCCCGGCGCCAGATGCTGCTTGCGTAGCGCCGGCAGCAGCGTTTGCAGCAGGTCGGTATTGAGCTGCGGCGTGGCCAGGTTGATCCAGATGCACAGCGGCGCCATGCCTCGGGCGCGAGCGCCTGCCGCGGCGACCCGCTGCCACAGGGCCGCTTGCGCGCAGGCTTGCCCGATCACCCAGACGTCGACGCGGTCCAGTAGTCCACGGTCCTGCACGTGCGGCAGGAACTGCGCCGCTTCCAGCATGCCCTTGTCGGGATGGCTCCAGTACAGCTGGGCCTCGGCGCCGATGGTGCGGCCGCTGACGATGTCGACCTGCGGCTGGTAGCGCAGCTCCAGCTGGCCGGCGGCCAGTCCCTTGCGCAGCTCCAGCGCCCATAGTCCGCGTTCGCGCTCGCGCACGTTGAGTGCCTCATGGAAGAACTGCACCGGGCCGGCGTCGTTCCGCTTGGCGTGGTACATGGCGGTGTCGGCGTTTTTCATCAACGTCTGTGCGTTGTTGCCGTCCTGCGGATAGATGGCGATGCCGATGCTGGCCGCCGTCTTCATTCGATGGCCGGCGATGTCGAAGGGCAGGGCGCAGGCCAGTTCGATCTTGCGCGCCACGCGTGCGGCGTTGGCCGCCGCCGCCCGGCCTTCGATCAGCACCACGAACTCGTCGCCGCCCAGCCGCGCCACCACGTCGGCCACGCGTACCGCCGCCGTCAGCCGCGCCGAGACTTGGCGCAGCAGCTCGTCGCCGGCTTCGTGGCCGTAGCTGTCGTTGATCTGCTTGAATTTATCGAGGTCGAGGAACAGCAGCGCGAAGCCGGTGCCGCTGCGGTCCGAGGTGGCCACCGCATGTTCCAGCTGCTGGATCAGCGCGCGGCGGTTGACCAGGTTGGTCAGCGCGTCGCGGGTGGACAGCTCGTGGGCGCGCAACTCGGCCTGTTTGCGGTCCTTGATTTCCTGTTCCAGCTCGGCGTTGATGCGCTCCAGGTCTTGCAGGCGCTGCACCCGCAGGTCCTGATTCAGGCGCGCCAGCTGCTCGGTCTTCTTGCGCAGCTGGAGATTCTTCTTCGCCATCTCGACGAACACCGCCACCTTCGCTTGCAGGATCTGCGGTATCACCGGCGTGAACAGGTAATCGGCCGCGCCCTTTTGATATGCCTTGAGGCGGTTGATCTCGTCCGCATAGTGCGCGGTGATGAAGATGATGGGCACGCCCGCGGAGCGCGGGTGGGAGTGGATGGCTTCGGCCGTTTCGAAGCCGTCCATGCCGGGCATGCTGACGTCGAGCAGGATGACGGCGAATTCGTGCAGCAGCACCTGGCGCAAGGCTTCCTTGCCGGAGCCCGCCGTCAGCAGCTCATACACATGCTGGTCGGCAGCCTCGGACAGCAGGCTTTCCAGCGCATACAGGCTCGCGGGATCGTCATTTACGAGGAGGACTTTTGGAATAGGCACGGCTGGCTGAACGGTTGAGGTATCGGGCTGTCGCACTGTGTCTGGAAGGTAAAAGATACTCTTGTATGTCTGGGAGTCAAGCAAAATTGTGCTTCACCATACGATGGCTAAAGCCTCATTTTATCAATATGACAATCGACATGTAGAAATTTTTTACCAGAGAAAATATTATCGTAATTCAATACTTTGCCGCGCACGATTGCGGCCCTGCTGGCTGACCCAGATCGGCGCGCTCCACAGCATTTTGCCGTCGTCCTGGGTCACTCTGGCGTAGTAGAAATGGTCGCCGGCGGCCGGTTTGACGACGCTGCGGGCCTTGTTGCTGAGCAAGGCGACCGCGCCGTTCCGGCCGGGCACGCCGTGGAAGATGGCGATGGCGGCGACCCCGCGTCCGCTCGTGCTGGCGTAGGTCGCTTGCAGCCTCAGCTTGCCGCGATTGACAAAACGTTGGCCCATCAGGTGGCCGTTGGCGGTCAGCATCAGCCTGGCGTTCTTGTCCATCGTGGCGAATACGCGACGCTCGCGCAGCGCGGCCAGCAGGCCGGCGCCGTCCAGCGGCGCGCCGGCCGGCATCAGCACGCCGGTGCGGTTGCTGAAGGAAGCGCCCCAGTTGGCGCAATGGTTGTCCTGGTTGCTGCTGAAGGCGACGTGGTAGCCGGCCTCCAGCAGTTTGTTGCAGGCCGCTTCGTAGTTGCTCAGATGGGTTTCCGTCTCGTCGCTGCGGGTCGAGAAGGCGCTGCTGTTCATCACTTCGCACAACACCATGGCCTGGTCGCCGTCGGCGCTCCAGGCCAGCGGCTTGCCCAGAATGGCGAACTGGTCGCCCCGCGGATGGTTGAACTGGCCCAGCCAGCCGCGTTCGCGCATCAATTTGTACAAAAAGGCGTAGTCGCCTTTGGGACTTTCCGTATTGGCGATCAGCTCGCCGAGGGCGTTGCGTTCCCAACCCAGCAGTTCCTCGCTGTTGATGATGTTGAGGTGGCCGCCGTGGTTGATGACGCCCCATTCCTGGCCATAGATGGCGACAAAGCCCGGATGCGCCAGGTTCCATGCGGCCGCCGCTAGCAGTCCACTGTGATACAGCGTTTTGGCGGCGGCCGGATCGGCGGCGTTGTTGGTGCCGTCCGAACCGTCGTACATATGGTTGTGCTCGGATGTCAGCAGGAAATCCAGGCCGTGTTGCTTGGCATAGGCATAGGCGTCTGCGGGTCCCAGCGCGGCGCTTTGCGGCGCCTGCGCGCCGTTGCAATGATCGAGCGCGCCGCCACCGTCGCTGTGATTGGTCTGGCTGTGCAAGTTGCCGAAGTAGACGGCGTAGGGGAAGCTATCCACCGCCGTCGGCGCCAGCAGCGATGCCGCCGGCGCCGGGCTTTTGCCCACCATCACACTCCAGCTTTGCTCGACAGCGGGACTTGCACCCACGCTGGCGCGCAAGCGCAGGCGGTAGATGCCGTGGCGCAGCGTAGGCGGCGCGCGCCAGCGCAGCGTCACGTGGTGTGCGGGCTCGGCCATGGGATGCGCGCCGCGCCAGCTGCGCAGCGTGCGGCCGTCCGGGGCCAGCAGGGCCAGGCGCCAGCGCAGGGCGTCGCCCGGCTGCGGGTCCGGCGCCGAAAAGTGCAGCGCCAGCGTGCGCGCGCCGTGGGCGTCGGCGAGGAAGGGCGCTTCCAGCCAGGCTTCGAATTCGTGATGGTCAACAGTCGTCGCACGACTGGCCGCCGATATACAGACGATGCTTGAGAAAAATACCGCTATCATGGATGGTGCGCGCATGATGAGTCTCCCGCAATGCCGGCAAATTGCCAACCTCATCTTTTAGAGCGCGCCTTACGGCATATGGTTCCCTTGAATTTGGTGTGATAAATTGGTGAATTCTCTCCAATTGTTTCACTGGTTCCCGAGCGGCATTAATAGTATGCTGCTGTGATGCAAAATTTTCCGCAAATTTATAGACCTAAAGTGATGGCGAATGCTCAAATCGGGTAACGCGACGGAAGCGGTCCGCAGCCCCCGCCTGTTGTTCTGGCTGGCTGGCGGCGCTTTGGCGCTGGTGGTCGGCGCGGCGCTGTATGGTACCGCTGCCAAGACCGTCGACGACGACGCCGACCAGCGTTTCGAGAACCTGGCGCGCAGCACGCAGTACGGTATTTCGGCCCGCATCAAATCGTATTCCGATCTGACGCGCGGCCTGGTGGCGCTGTTCCAGACCAGCGACGATTTGACACGCCTGCAATTTCACCAGTACGTGGCCAGCCTGGAAATTCCGCGCCACTTTCCGGCCATCGAGGCCGTGACCTGGGCGCCGCTGGTCCAGGACGCGCAACGCGAGGCCTTCGTCGCCCGCGTGCGCGCGGACCGCAGCATGTCGCCGCAGGGCTATCCGGACTTCGACATCAAACCGGCCGGCCGGCGGGCGCACTACGCCGTCCTGACCTACCTGGAGCCGGCGTCGATGATGGGTGAGAAGATGGGCGTCGACGTGGTCGCCAATCCGATGATCGACAAACTGGTGGCGGCCTCGCGCGACAGCGGCCAGGTCAGCGCTTCCGGCCAACCGATCGTGGTCCAGCATCCGGCGCCGCACATCGGCCTGGGCATCCGCTTGCCGGTTTATCGCCGCAATATGCCGGTGGCCGACGTGGCGGGACGGCGCGCCGCCTATCTGGGCTCGGTCGGCATCGGTTTTAGCGTGCCCAAGCTGGTGCAGGGCGCCATCGACGAAATGACGGTGCGCCAGGTGCACCTGATGCTGTATGCCGACGGCAGCAAGGAGATCGAGCAGCGCCGCCTGGTGATCGAAAAGACCGACCGCCTGCTGTTCAACGATAACGGCTCGATGCAGGCGGTGCCCATTCCGGTGGCGCAGCGCAGCGAGTATTTCGAGTCGGTGCTGCCGATCGATTTCAACGGCAGCCTGTGGAAGGCGCAGTTCCAGGTGCGGAAATCCGAACTGCTGACCCGCTTCGACCTGTATTTCCCGTGGGTCGCCGGCCTGACCGGTTTTGCCGGCACCATGCTGCTGTACAGTTACTTCTTCGTGCTGTACTCCTCGCGCCGGCGCGCGCTGAAGCAGGGCGTGTTGCTCGACACGGTGCTCAACAACGTCGACGCCCACGTCTACATGAAGGACCAGAAGCGCCGCTACATCTACGTCAACGCCAAGATGGCCGACTCGATGGGATTGCCGGTCGAGCAGATCGTCGGCAAGCTCGATCGCGAACTGATGCCGACCGCCGTCGCCGACGCCGCGTGGGCGCAGGAGCGGCCGGTGTTCGCCGATAACGTCAAGCGCTCCGGCGAGACCCGCTACGTGGGCCGCGACGGCGTGGTGCAGCATCTGTGGACCGTCAAGGTGCCGGTGGAGATAGACCGCGCCGTCACGGCCGTCATCGGCCTGTCGACCGACGTCACCGAGCTGCATCAGCTGAAAGAGGAAGCCGACGCCGCCAACCAGGCCAAGAGCGACTTCCTGTCGAATATGAGCCACGAGATCCGCACGCCGATGAACAGTATCATCGGCATGGCCCACCTGGCGCTGAAATCGGTCACCCATCCGAAGCAGCGCGACTACCTGCAAAAGATCTACCATTCGGGCCAGCACCTGCTGGGCATCATCAACGACATCCTGGACTTCTCCAAGATCGAAGCGGGCAAGATGGACCTGGAGGTGCTGGACTTCGCGCTCGATTCGCTGCTGTCCAATATGTCCAGCCAGCTGGGCGAGAGCGCGGCGGCCAAGGGGCTGGAGCTGGTGTACGAGATCTGGCCGGGACTGTCGCAGCAGCTGCGCGGCGATCCGCTGCGGCTGGAGCAGGTGCTGCTCAACTTCACCAGCAACGCCATCAAGTTCTCGGAAAACGGCAAGGTGTATGTGCGCGCGCGGCCGCTGGAGGAACGCGACGGCCATATCCTGGTGCGCTTCGAAGTGGAGGACCACGGCATCGGCATGTCGCCGGACCAGCTGGAGCAGTTGTTCCAGTCCTTCCACCAGGCCGACACCTCGACCACGCGCCGCTATGGCGGTACCGGCCTGGGGCTGGTCATCAGCAAGCAGCTGGCCGAACTGATGGGCGGCGGCGTCGGTGTCGACAGCCATCCCGGCGCCGGCAGCACCTTCTGGTTCACGGCGCGGCTGGCCAAGGGCGTCAACCTGCTGCAGGCGAGCGACGAATCGGTGCAGCCGGATGTGCTCGACAGCATACGCGGCGCGTCCATCCTGCTGGTCGAGGACAATATCTTCAGCCAGCAGGTGGGCCAGGAGCTGCTGGAAGACGCCGGCGCCACCGTCTGCGTGGCCAACAACGGCAAGGAGGCGATCGACCTGCTGCTCAAGGAGCGCTTCGATTGCGTGCTGATGGACGTGCAGATGCCGGTGATGGACGGCTACGAGACCACGCGCCTGATCCGCGCCCATCCGAAACTGTCGGCCACGCTGATCATCGCGATGACCGCCAACGCCGGCCGCGACGACCAGGAGCGCTGCCTGGGCGCGGGCATGGACGAATTCGTCACCAAGCCGATCGCGCCTAGTCTGCTGTTCAACATGCTGTCCAAGTGGATGAGCCAACGGGCGCGCACGGCCAGCTTCGCGCGGCCGCTGGCGCCGCCGCCGCCGTCGTACTTCACCATGGCCGATGGCGCGGCCGCGCCGCTGCATGGGCAGCTGCGGGCGATGACGCCCGGCGTGGAGCAGCCTGCGGCGCGGGTTGAAGCGCTTGCGCCGGCCGTTCCGGCGAGCGCGGTGGCGCCGGCGTCGATTTCGGCTTCGGCACCGCCGCAGCTTGAGGCGGAGCTGCTCGATGTCGCGGCGCTGGCCCAGACCTTCGGCGGCAAGGCCGACAAGATGCGCAAGTACGCGCTGTTGTTCCTGGACTCGGCCCGCGAGGGCATGCGAGAAGTCGACGCGGCGCTGGCTCTGGAAGACCTGGCGCACTTGTCCGAACTGGGGCACCGCATCAAATCCTCGGCCCGCGCGGTGGGGGCGATGCGCTTCGGGAACCTGTGCCTGGCGCTGGAAAACGTGCGCCACGACGCCGATTGCGCCAACGCCCGGCAACTGGTGCAAAAACTGCACGCCATGCTGGCGCTGTTGAACGAGCGCATGGAGCAGGAACTGCTGGCCTACGACCCCGGCTAGAGCGATAATACGGGCTCCATTCCCACGAAGAGCCCTATGCATTCGAGCATCACCCCCGGCCTGCTGATCTTGCACGGTAATCAAATGGAGCAACTGCGCGCGGCGGTGTTCCAATGGCTGCGCAATCATCCGCTCGGGGCGCTCGAATCGGAAACCATCCTGGTGCAGTCGAACGGCGTGGCCGAATGGCTGAAGATCGCGCTGGCCGAGGAAATGCGGGTCTGCGCCGCGACGCGCGTGGCGCTGCCGGCGCGCTTTTTGTGGGAAACCTATCGCGGCATGCTGGGGCGCGAGCGCGTGCCGGTGCGCTCCGCGTTCGACAAAGGGCCGTTGACCTGGCGCCTGATGCGCTTGCTGCCCACCTTGCTGGCCGATCCCGTGTTCACGCCGCTGCGCCACTTCCTGGCCGACGGCGAGGCGGAACGCCGGCTGCAACTGGCCGAACGCCTGGCCGACTTGTTCGATCAATACCAGGTCTATCGCGCCGACTGGCTGGACGACTGGGCCCAGGGCCGCGACCAGATGCGCAACGCCCGCAACGAGGCGCACCCGCTGCCGGAAGACCAGCGCTGGCAAGGCCAGTTGTGGCGCGCGGTGATCGCCGACGTCGAACCGCATGAGCGGGAGCTGGGCCGCGCCACCGTCCACACCGAATTCGTACGCGCCAGCGCCGCCAGCGAGGAGCCGCTGGGCCGCCTGCCGCGCCGCATCGTGATCTTCGGCGTCTCGGCGCTGCCGTATCAGAGCTTGCAGGCGCTCGCTTCGCTGTCGCGCTACACGCAGGTGCTGCTGGCGGTGCCCAATCCATGCCAGTTCTATTGGGGCGACATCATCGAAGGCCGTGAGCTGCTGCGCAGCGCGCACCGCCGCCAGCAACTGCGCAACGGCCAGGACCTGGGTGCGATTCCGCTGGAAGAGCTGCACGCGCACAGCCATCCGCTGCTGGCCAGCTGGGGGCGGCAGGGCCGCGATTTCATCCGCATGCTGGACGAATTCGACGAGGCCTCGGCCGCCGCAGCGGCTGAAAACGAAGTGGGTGGCGATCACACTGCGCCGCTGCGGATCGACCTGTTCAGCGACGGCGAGGGCGATACCCTCTTGTCGCAAGTGCAGGCCGCCATCCGTGACCTGCTGCCGCTGTCCGAGCATCCACAGATCCCGCCGCCGGACGACGATCGCTCCATCGAGTTCCACGTCACCCACAGCGTGCAGCGCGAAGTGGAAGTGCTGCACGACCAACTGCTGGCCATGCTCGCCGACGACAGCGGCCTGCGTCCGCGCGATGTGGTGGTGATGGTGCCGGATATCGACACCTTCACCGCCGCCATCCATGCCGTGTTCGCGCAGCACCGCCGCAGCGATCCGCGCTACATCCCGTTCGAAATCGGCGACGTCAACGACCGCAGCGTCAATCCGCTGCTGGTGGCGCTGGAGTGGCTGCTGCGATTGCCGCAGCAGCGCTGCCGTCAGAGCGAGGTGCGTGATCTGCTGGACGTGCCGGCGCTGGCCGCGCGTTTCGGCTTGAAAGAGGACGACTTGCCGACGCTGGGTTTGTGGATCGAAGGCGCCGGCGTGCGCTGGGGGTTGGATACCGAACACCGCGCCGGCCTTGGCCTTGGTGCTGCGGGCGAGCAGAATTCCTGGCTGTTCGGCGTGCGCCGCATGCTGCTCGGCTATGCCAGCGGCGAGGACGCGGCCTTTGCCGGCATCGAGGCCTACGGCGAAGTGGGCGGACTTGACGCCGCGCTGGCCGGATCGCTGGCGCAGCTGGTCGAAGCGCTGCTGCACTGGCGCGCCGTGCTGGCGCAGTCGCACTCGCCGGCCGAATGGGGCGTGCAGGCGCGTGCGCTGCTGGCGGCCTTCTTCAAAGCCGGCGAGGAGGGCGACCGCCTGACGCTGGCGCATCTGGACGATGCGCTCAACAACTGGTTGGAAACCTGCGAAGGTGCGCAGTACGACGAAGCGGTGCCGCTGGCCGTGTTGCGCGAGGCGTGGCTGGGTCTTCTGGACGAGCCGACGCTGAACCACCAATTCGTCTCCGGCGGCGTGACCTTCTGCACGCTGATGCCGATGCGCGCCGTTCCGTTCCGCGTGGTCTGCCTGCTGGGCATGAACGACGGCGACTTCCCGCGCCGCGCGCCCAAGGCCGATTTCGACCTGTTGGCGCAGCCGGGCATGGCCCGTCCGGGCGACCGTTCGCGCCGCGACGACGACCGCTACCTGATGCTGGAAGCGCTGCTGGCCGCGCGCGACAAGCTGTACATCAGCTGGGTCGGACGCAATGTGCGCGACAACAGCGAGCAGCCGCCATCGGTGCTGGTGTCGCAGCTGCGCGATTACCTGGTCAACGGCTGGCAACTCGATCCGCACGCGCGCACCACGGAGCATGCCTTGCAGCCGTTCAGCCGCCGCTACTTCGAGGATGGCGGCCTGCTGACCTACGCGCGCGAATGGCGCGAAGCGCACGGCGAGGAGGCCGGCGATGCCGCCGCCGCCGAGCTGCCACCTTACGAGATCGACGACAAATTCCGCCTCAAGCTGATTAGCCTGAACAATTTCATGCGCCAGCCGGTGCGCTTCTTCTTCCGCCAGCGCCTGGGCGTGATGTTCGGCGACGCCGCGCTGGTGGGCGAGGACGAGGAACCGTTCTCGTTGAACGCGCTGGAGCGCTACCTGCTTGAAGACACCATGCTGGACGACGGCGCCGAGGCGGAAGAGCTCTACCAGGTCTACGACAAGATGACCGAACGCGCCGAACGCCTGGCGCGCGAAGGCGTGCTACCGATTGGGCTGATCGGCCAGCAGTACCAGCACCAACTGGTGCAGGCGCTGGTGCCGGTGCGCTGCGCCTGGCTGACGCTGCGCAGTCGCTATGAACTGCCTGCCCCCAAGGTGGCGCTGAGTCTCCAGCTGGCCGGCGTGCAGGTCGACGACTGGATCGACCAGTTGCGCAGCAACGGCAGCGAGACCGTGTGGCTGGCGCAGATGTCGTCCAAGGTCACGGACAAGCAGGGCAAGCCGCGCGGCGACAAGTTGATCTCCATGTGGCTGCGCCAGCTGGCGGTGGCCGCGGCCGGCATGCCGGTCGCGGGCTTCCTGGTGGCGCGCGACGCCATCGTCACCATGAAACCGCTGGCGCAGGCCGACGCGCTGGAAGCCTTGCGGGAACTGGTCTGCCTGTGGCGCGACGGCATGAACCGTCCGTTGCCGACGGCGTGCAAGACCGCGTTGGCGCTGGCGCAGGAAGGCGATCCGCGCGGCGTGTACGACGGCGGTTTCGAGATCTCCGGCGAGAACGACGACCTGTGCCTGGCCCGATTGTGGCCGGACTTTGCGGCGCTGAGCGCGGAACCGGATTTTGCCGACGTCTCGCAAGCGCTCTACGGACCGCTGGCCGACTGGCTGGAACAATCCATCACGATAGACGTCATCGACGGCGAGGACGCAGCATGAGCAGCACCGCCAATTCCCTGGAGCCTTTGAGCTTCCCGCTGCACGGCTCGCGCCTGATCGAGGCCAGCGCCGGCACCGGCAAGACCTGGACCATCGCGGCGCTGTACGTGCGGCTGGTGCTGGGCCACGGCGGCGACAACGCCTATGGCCGGCCCCTGCTGCCGGCCGATATCCTGGTGATGACCTTCACCCGCGCCGCCACGCGCGAGCTGTCGAACCGCGTGCGCGAACGGCTGGTGGAGGCGGCGGCCTACTTCCGCGGCTATTCGGCGATGGGCCTGGGCGCAGGCAGCGGCGTGGCGCGCGACGACTACCTGGACGCCATCCTCGAATCCTACCCAAGCCACAGCGAGCAGCAGCAAGCCGCGCACCGCCTGATGCTTGCGGCGGAGACGATGGACGAGGCGGCGATCTTCACCATCGACGCCTGGTGCCAGCGCATGCTGCGCGAGCACGCCTTCGACAGCGGCAGCTTGTTCGACGAGGAACTGGTTAGCGACGAGCAGGCCTTGTTCGACGACGCCGCGCACGACTACTGGCGACAGCAGGTCTATCCGCTCAACGCCGTATCGCTGGATGCGCTGCTGTCATGCTGGGGCGATGTGGGCGCGTTGAAGAAGTCGATACGGGAGCTGGTCAAGCGCGCCGACATCATCGGCGAAGGCGCGCGCATCGAATCGCTGGGTGAACTGATCGCCGCCGTCCAGCGCGAACAGCAGGCGCAGTTGGCTGGATTGAAGACCGGATGGGCCGAGCGCGCCAACCGCATGGAACAATGGATCGCCACCGAACGCGTGCTCTCGCCCAAATGCTTCAACGGCAACAAGATGCGCGCCGATTCGCTGGTGGCCTGGTTCAACGGCCTGCGCGCATGGGCTGAAGATGCCGCCATGGTCATGCCCGACATCTCGGACACCGCCTGGAAGCGCCTGACGCCGCACGGCCTCGAAGACGCTTTTTCGAAAGGCTACACGGCGTCGATCCCCGACGACTTCGACGCCATCGAACCGCTGAAAAAAGCGCTGGACGACATCGAGCCTTTGGCGCACGCGCTGTACCGGCACGCGGCAGGCGCGGTCGCCAAGCGCATGGCTGAGCTGAAGAAGCGCAGCCGCCAGTTCGGCTTCGCCGACATGCTGGACCGCCTGAACGCCGCGCTGCAAGGCGAGAACGCCGCCGCGCTGCGCAAGCGCATCACCGACCAGTACCCGGTGGCGATGGTCGACGAATTCCAGGACACGGCGCCCAATCAATACCAGATCTTCAACCTGCTGTACCGCGTGGCGGACAACGATCCGGAGACGGGCCTGTTCCTGATCGGCGATCCGAAGCAGTCGATCTACGGCTTCCGTGGCGCCGACATCCACAGCTATCTGTCCGCGCGCCTGGCCACCACCGGACGCCACTACCAGCTGGGCACCAACTACCGCTCCACCAAGCCGGTGGTGGATGCGGTCAATCACCTGTTCATGTACGCCGAAGGCCAGCCTGCGGAAGGCGGCTTTGGACGTGGCGCCTTCCGTTTCCGCGATCCCGGCACGCGTGTGAATCCGCTGCCGTTCGAGGCCGTCGGCGCCAAGGGGCGCGGCGAGCGCATGGTCAACGCTGCGGGCGACGTGCCGGCGCTGGTCATCGCCTGCAGCGCCACGCAGGACCTGAAAGCGGACAGCTACCGCGAATTCTTTGCCTGGCACTGCGCCGAGCATATCGTCGCGCAGCTCAACGACGAACGCGCGGGGTTCGCGAGCCCGAAAGGCTTCGTGCGCCTGCAACCGGCGGACATCGCCGTGCTGGTGCGCGACCGCAAGGAAGCTGCCGCCATCCGCCGCGCGCTGCAACGGCGCCAGGTCGCCAGCGTGTATTTGTCGGACAAGGATTCCGTCACCGACAGCGAGGAAGCGGCCGACGTGCTGCGTTGGCTGTCGGCCGTCGCCAGCCCGCTGGACGGCGGCCTGGCGCGGGCCGCATTCGCCACCCGCACCACCGGCCTGCCGCTGGCGGAACTGGCGCTGCTGTCGGCGGACGAACTGGCGTGGGAAGCGCGCGTCGAGCAGTTGAAGGCGCTGCACATCGTATGGCAGCGGCAGGGCGTGCTGGCGATGCTGCGCCGCTTCATCCATGAACTGAAGCTGCCGGCGGCCTTGCTGCAGCAGCCGGGCGGCGAACGGCGCCTGACCAATCTGCTGCATCTGGCCGAGCTGTTGCAATCGGCCAGCCGCCAGCTGGACGGCGAGCAGGCGTTGATACGCTGGCTCGCCGAGCAGATCGAAGGCGGCGAGGGCGCCGGCGACGAACGCGTGCTGCGGCTGGAAAGCGATGCGGAGCTGGTGAAGGTCGTCACGGTCCACAAATCGAAGGGCCTGGAGTATCCGTTGGTGTATCTGCCGTTCGCCGTCACGGCGCGCAAGGTGGAGCGGCGCAACCGCAGCTTCTTCGAGTTCAGCGACGAGGATGGCGTGCGCCAGATCGACATGGCGCTGACCGACACCGCGATGGAACTGGTCGAGCGTGCCCGCCTGCAGGAGGACTTGCGCCTGCTTTACGTGGCGCTGACGCGTGCGCGGCACTTCCTGTGGCTGGGCGTGACGGCGCTGGCCGCGCGCAAGGCGGGCGACAACACGCTGCACGAATCGGCGCTGGGCTATCTGCTGACCGGCGGCGAAGCGCTGCCGTCGGACCTGATGATGGAGCGCTGGGGCCACGCCTGCAAAGGCTGCGACGGCATCAGCATCGAGACGCTGGAGATGGCGATGCAGCAGTTCACGCGCCTGAGCCGCATCGAACAACGCCCGCCGTTGCTGGAGCCGCAGCTTTACACCGGCCGCTTCGAGCGCGATTGGGCGGTGGGCAGTTTCAGTTCGCTGGCGCGGCGCACCGGCCCGACCGGCACCATCGGCAGCGGCGCATCGTCCTTGCCGGTGCCGCGCGACGGCTTGCAGGAGAACCTGCTGGAAGGCGCCGGCATGCCGTCGATCGTGCTGTCGAACCGAGTGGAAGACGCACCGTGGCATCGTTTCCCGCGTGGTTCCGTGCCCGGTAACTTCCTGCACGAGCAGTTGGAGTGGATGGGGCAGGAGGGTTTTGCCGTCGTCGGTCACGAACATTTCGAATCGCGCCTGGCACGGCGGGTGGAGCGCGCCGGTTGGGGCAATCGTCTGGAGGACACGCTGGCGTGGTTGCGCGAGATCGCCGGCACCAGCTTGCCGTATCTGGGCGCGCCGTTGAGCGCCATCGCCTCGCCGCTGCCGGAGATGGAGTTCTGGTTCCCCAGCGAGCGCCTGAGCACCGGAGCGCTGGACAGCTTGTGCGCGATCCATCTGCTGGGCGGCCTGGCGCGGCCGGCGCTGCCTGAGCGTCAGCTGCATGGCATGCTGAAAGGCTTTGCCGACCTGGTGTTCGAGCACGAAGGCCGGTTCTGGGTGCTGGACTACAAATCGAACGCGCTGGGCGCGGGTGATGCCGCCTATCACCAGCCGGCGCTGGTGGCGGCGATGGCCGAGCACCGTTACGACATCCAGGGCGCGATCTATATGCTGGCGCTGCACCGGCTGTTGCAAAGCCGTCTGGGCGAGCAGTACGATCCGGCCGAGCATCTGGGCGGTGCGATTTTCCTGTTCCTGCGCGGCATTGCTAACCAGCAAACGCGCGGTTGTTACCTGATAGAACCCGATCCGGAGCTGCTGGACGGGCTGGACCGGCTGCTGGATGAGTCCGGCGTAACGCAAGCAGAGGCACCGCATGAGTATTGAAACGTCCGCCGCCCTGTTCGAACAGGTCGACGCCTTGACCGAAAACGGCCAGCTGCGCCGCCTGAGCGGGGCGTTTGCGCGCTTTATCGCGTCGGTTGGTTCCAGTTCGCCGCAATTGATGGCGGTTTGCGTGCTGTTGTCCGAACTTGAGGGGCGCGGTCACAGCTGTTTGATGCTCGACGAGCTGCAGGACGATCTTTCCGGCCAGCTGGGCTGGACTGGCGATGAATGGCGCGCGCTGCGCGATGCTGCCGGCGCCTGGCCCAGGAGCGCGGACGCCTGGCGCACGCTGCTGGCGGGCTGCGACCAGGTGATGCCGGTGGGCGATCTGGATTTTCAGCAACCGCTGGTGCTGGACGGCGAACGCCTCTACCTACGCCGCTATTGGCGCGACGAAACACTGGTCGCCGAGGCGGTGCGCGGCCGCGCGTTGGGCGGACTGATTGCCCTCGACGCCGAGACCAGCACCGCCGACGTGCGTCACTGGCTGGATATCCTGTTCCCGCACGCCCCACGGGGTGGCGTTACCGACTGGCAAAAAATCGCCTGCGCGGTGGCCATGCGCGGCAAGCTCGGCATCATCACCGGCGGACCCGGCACGGGCAAGACCTACACCGTGGCACGATTGCTGGCCTTGCTGTTCGCCACGGCCGGCGACCGCCAGTCCGGCTTGCGGGTGGCGTTGGCCGCGCCGACCGGCAAGGCGGCGGCCCGCCTCAAGCAATCGATCGATACCGCGCTGGACGATTTGGCGGAAAAAGTCGGCTCCACGTTGCCGTTACGCGAGTTGGCGGCCCGCATGGGAGCCGCGCGTACCTTGCACAGTCTGCTTGGCGCCCGGCCGGATACCCGCGCCTTCCTGCACAATGCCGGCAATCAACTGGACGTCGATGTGTTGATTGTTGATGAGGCGTCAATGATCCATTTGGAAATGATGTCCGCGTTGCTGGCCGCCTTGCCCGGAACAGCAACGTTGATCTTGCTCGGCGACAAGGACCAGCTGGCCTCGGTGGAGGCGGGCGCGGTCCTGGGCGACCTGTGTCACAACGCCGAGGCGGGTGGATACGAGTCGGAAACCTTGTCATACGTGCAAGCCAGTACCGGCCAGCAGATCCCCGACAGCTTCGCCGGCGACGGTGGGCCCATTGCTCAGCAGACAGTAATGTTGCGAGAAAGTCGGCGTTTCGGTGGGCCGATCGGCGCGCTGGCGCTGGCTGTGAACGCCGGAAATGCTGCCGCTTCGCTACAAGTCTTGCGTGACGGCACAGATGGCAAGGTGGCCTGGATCGATCCGGCGCAGTCTTCCGACCTGTTGCAATTGGCGTTGGCGGGCCGCGCCGGCGCCGCCGGCGGCTACCAGGCTTACTTGAAAATGATCAAGAATGGGGCGCCGGAAGGCGATGAGGTCGTACATCTTGCATGGGTGAAATCCGTGCTGACCAGCTTTGAAACCTTCCGGATTCTGTGCGCGGTGCGCGAGGGCGAGTGGGGTGTTGCCGGATTGAATGATGTCATCGAACAAAGATTGCAGTCGGCCGGATTGTTGCGGAGAAGCGGCGAATGGTATGGCGGCCGGCCGGTCATGGTCACGCGCAACGACTACGGGACCGGCGTTTTCAACGGCGATATCGGCCTGACTTTGCCCGATCCGGCGCGTCCCGGCGCGCTGCGCGTCTACTTCTCGGAAGGTGAAAATGTGCGCAGTGTTCTTGCCACACGGCTACGCAATGTCGAGACGGCGTTCGCCATGACGGTGCATAAATCACAAGGTTCCGAATTCCAGCATACGGTGCTGGTGTTGCCCAAAGACAGCGGCGGTATGCTGGCGCGTGAGTTGATTTACACCGGCATCACGCGCGCCCGTGACTACTTTACGTTACTCACGCCGAACGGCCAGGTGCTGCTCGACGCCATCGCCCAGCGCACCCAACGCGCCAGCGGCCTGCGCACGCTGCTCGGCAATTAATCCCTCTGCACGACGCCTGTTCAAGGCATCGTCATAGCTAAATCATGCTAATAATTGGCATATAAACACTAGAAACTGGCTTGTGGAGCGTAAAAAAACCGGACCCTTGGGTCCGGTTATCGTTCCAGTAGCCTGAAAAGATCAGGCTGCGCGGCGGTGACGCTTGGCCGATTTGCTTGTTTTCTTATGGCGGCTGACCGAAGCCTTCATGACTTTCGGTTCCCCATCCGGGCCGGCAACGAAGCGGCGGATGTTGAATGCATCCATCAAACGAGCCGAATTGGCCTTGGCATTGAGCAACACCAACGTGGCATTCTTGCCGGCCGACTTGAAGCGCATGATCAGGCAGCGGCCGGCTTCTTCGGTGTAGCCGGTCTTCGACAGGCCGACGTCCCAACCCTTGGCGCCGACCAGTCGGTTGGTGTTGTGGTACTCCACCTGGCGACCCTTGATGGTGATCACATCCTTGGTGTCGGTGGTGATGCGGCGGATGTCCGGGTAGGCCGAAGCGGCGGTTGCCATCTTGACCAGGTCGGTCGCGGTCGAGCGGTTATTCGGCGACAGTCCGGTCGGTTCCTCGATCACGGTCTGGGTCAGGCCCAGCGCTTTGATCTTGGCGTTGACCGCCAATTTGAACGCGGCGGGGCCGCCTGGAAAGGTGCGGGCCAGCGATGCGGCGGCGCGGTTGTCTGACGACATCAGGGCAAGTTGCAGGGCATCGCGGCGGGCCAGTTCGGCGCCGACCGGCACCCGCGAAGTGCTGTGCTTGAGCATGTCCACGTCGGTTTTATCGATGCTGATGGGGGCATCCATGTCCTGCTTGGAATCGAGCACCACCATCGCGGTCATCAGCTTGGTCAGCGAAGCGATTGGAACCTGAACGTTGGAATTTTTTTCGAGCAGCACTTTACCGGTGCCATCTTCGACGACCAGCACCGACTGCGAGCCGAGCGGTACCGCGAGCGCAACCGCAGTAAACGAACTCAGCAATACAGCAACAATTTTCTTGAGCATGTTAGGTATTCTTGGGAGTGAGGAGTGTATCGGGCGTCAGAAGTTGACGCAGCGCAAAACTAATCTAGCTATGCGGCAATATTTCCTGAGGATAGAAGATAACATTAAAGTGGTTTCTCGTCTATTGAATGTAACTCCACGATTCCACTTATTTTACAACGGGGTCAAGTCTGACATTCGGACACGAGCTCTACCGTAACGCCGCTTACGGTAGAGCTCGTGTCCGAATGTCAGACTTGACCCCCATGCAGACTTGACCCCCATGCAAAGGGCTTAGTTGCTGCTGATCTTGGCGATCGGGACTTCGGTGGATTTGACGAGGACGATGACTTCGCTGCCGACTTTTAAATCCAGGTCATGCTTATTTGGTCTGGTAAATCTTGTCGAATTCGGCGCCGTCGTCAAAATGCTTCTTCTGCGCCGATTTCCAGCCGCCGAAGACGTCATCTACCGTGAACAGCGAGATCTGACGGAAGTTGGCGTTGTACTTCCTGAACGCCGCTTCGGAACGCGGACGGAAGTAGTGCTTGGCGATGATGTCCTGCGCCTGCTCGGTGTACAGGAAGTTCAAATAGCCAGTGGCCTGCTTGCGGATGCCACGACGGTCGACCACCTTGTCGACCACCGCCACCGGCGATTCGGCCAGGATGGAGATGGACGGGTAGACCACCTCGAAGTTGCTGCCGAACTCGGCCCGCACCAGGTTCACTTCGTTCTCGAACGTCACCAGTACGTCGCCGATCTCACGCTGGGTGAAGGTGGTGGTGGCGCCGCGGCCGCCGGCGTCCAGCACCGGCACGTTCTTGAAGATCTTGCCCACCAGCTCGCGCGCCTGCGCTTCGGTGCCGCCTTTTTTCAGCACCGAGCCCCAGGCCGCCAGGTAGGTGTAGCGCCCGTTGCCGGCGGTCTTGGGGTTGGGAATGACCACCTTGACGCCCGGCTTGGCCAGGTCGCCCCAGTCCTTGATCTGCTGCGGATTGCCCTTGCGGACCAGAAATACCATGGTCGAATAGAAAGGCGCGGCGTTGTTCGGGAACTTCCTGGCCCAATCCTGCACCACCAGACCCTTGTCGGCCAGCATGTCGATGTCGTTCGCCTGGTTCATGGTGACCACCGCCGCTTCCATGCCGTCGGCCACCGAGCGGGCTTGCTTGGACGAGCCGCCGTGCGATTGGTTGACGTTGATGGTTTCGCCGGTGCTCTTCTTCCAGTCGACCACGAAGACGGGATTGATGTCCTTGAACAGTTCGCGCGCGACGTCGTAGGACGCATTCAGCAGCACGGTTTCAGCGGCGTTCGCTTGCAGCGGCAGGCCCAGCATGACGGCGGAGGCGGCCAGGAAGGAGGAGATCAGCGCGCGGCGAGCAGGATTTTGGGTGGTCATAATGCGCTTTCGTATTAACAGGCGCCCATGGTGTAAAATTTCGCCCGGAAAAGATACGAATTTTTCGTAATATGCTTAGAAGGATGTTTGTCACGAGGTTTTCAGTAAAAACTGCATAACGATTTTTGAAAACATTCGTGGGCAAAAACAGGGCCAACCACTAGGCTGGCAGAGTCAATCGGGCGCGCCCGCAACGGCTTTTGCTGCTTGGTGTATAGTGGGTTTCAGGCACTGAAGAAGGCACGCGGGGTAACGGCGTAGCGCTTCATTTTTGCTATCGGGAATATTTGTGAGCGTACATGAGTCTTGAAATTCGGAGTCTTGAAATTCGTATTGCTGCTTCGACAGATGCGGATGCGGCATGCACAGTGTTGCGCCGTTCGATCACGGAATGCTGCGACCTGGATCATAAAAACGATCCCGCCATCCTTGACGCCTGGCTAGGCAACAAAACTCCGCAGATGGTGGCGAACTGGTTCAGTTCGCCGACCAATTTTTCGCTGGTCGCGCTGAGCGAAGGCGTCGTCGTCGGCGTCGCGCTGCTGACCGGCGCCGGCAAGCTGGCCCTGTGCTATCTGCTGCCGGAGGCGCGCCGCCAGGGTGTCGGCAAGGCGCTGCTGGCGCGCATGGAGGAGCAGGCGTGCAGCTGGGGCGTGAAGGCGCTGCAATTGCACAGCACGGCCACCGGCCAGGATTTCTTCGCCCGCCTTGGCTATGTGGATGCCGGCAAGGTGCGTTCGCCGTACGGTGTCGAGACCGTGTTCTTCTGGAAGCAGCTGGACGCCGGCGCCGAAGCGCCGGACGGCAGCAAGCGTAAGCGCTTCTGCAACTGCAATCCGCTGTAAGTCAGCTCAGCAGCAATTCTCCAATTCCCATTCCTGGCGCCGCACCGGCGCCGCGCCCACTTCCATTCCGTTGACAAACAGCTTCAGCTCGCCCGGCGCGAAGCGGGTCGAGGCCAGCGCGTCGGTGTAGAGCCGGCAGCCGCTGGCCGTATGCAAAGCGATGCCAGCGGCCACGCCCGGAGGGCGGAACGAATGTTTTGGCATATCCATAGCTGAAAGCATTCGTTCTGCTTTGCCGCGCGCGGGCCTACGCTGTGGGTATTGTCCGCATCTGTCGAGGAGTTCCATGTCATTTCCCATCCTGCAAAAATACCTGGCGCGTTTATCCGACGCGACCGGCGCCGCATCCAGCATCTGGCTCGATCACGAGGGCAAGGCGCAGGGGCGGTTTTTCAATTGCACCATGAGCAGCGCCTTCCAGCCCATCCGGCAACTGGAATCGGGGCGGGTGCAGGCGTATGAAGGCTTGGCGCGCAGCGTGTCGGCGCAGGACCAGGGCCTGTCGCTGTGGAAGCTGCTCGACCACGCGGCCAGCGACGACGAGTCGATCGAGCTCGATCGCCTGTGTCGCATGCTGCATGCGATTAATTTTTTCCGCCAGGCCGGCGAGGGCGGGCAGGACTTGTACCTGAACGTGCATGATCGTTTGCTGAGCGCGGTCAGCAGCAATCACGGCCACGCCTTCCGTCGCATCCTCGATGCGTTGGAACTGCCGTTGGAACGGGTCGTGCTGCAATTGCCGGCGGCCTCGCCGCAGCAAGGCTGGCTGCTGAACTATGTGTCCGACAACTACCGCCGCAACGGCTTCCGCTTCGCCGTCAACGTGCCGAGCGCGCGCGAGGCCTTGCAAGTGCTGGATCGCCTGCGGCCCGATGTGTTCAAGCTCGACGCGCGCGAACTGCATGACAGCGAAACCTTGCTGGCCTTGTTGAAGCGCAGCGCGGCGGCCGGCGTGGCGGTGGTGTTCAAGCGGTTGGACTCGACGCCAGCCCTGGCGGTGCTGCGCCAACTGGGCGAGGCGGCGAACCTTCCATTGCTGGCGCAAGGCTATCTGCTGGACGAGCCGCGTGCCGATCTGCTGCTCGCCGAGAGCGAGGCCGCCGCCTGAGTCTGTACCGCAGAGCCATTTTAATTTTGTATGCCGCGATGCTGATGATAGGCAGAATGAATTTGTTTTTTCTCCGGTGACTGCTTAAATGGAATTTCCTAACCGGGGAAAACGATCATGAAAACATTATGCTTAGCCATCGTTTTGGGTGGGCTGGCCTTGTCGCCGGCAGTGCCGGCACAGACGACCGAGGAGACCGTCACGGTGCCGGTCTCGGCGCGTCAACTCCGCATCGAACTGCCCGAGGTTTACTCCAAGATGTGGCCGGAGGACTACCGCGACCTGGTGGCCAGTTACTCGCTGTCGAACGGGCAAACGCTGTCCATCGTCAGCCGCGGCATGAATATGTACGCGTTGGTGGATCAAGACCCTCCGCACAAGATTGTCGCCACCAGCCGTAATAATTATGTGGCGCTGGACCGGCAACTGAAGATGGAAATCGTTCAGCATGGCGACGACAGGGTGAGCGGTTCGCTGACGATGGTGGTGCCGTCGCGCAGCTTGTCCGACGGCCGCCTGGTGCCCGAACAGCTGGTGCTGCTGGCGTTCCGCTAGCATCCGGCGGCGCCCGGTTTTTTGGCGAAATCGGGCCTGTTTCCTTTTTCAATTCCCTCCGCATACGCTATAGTGTCCCTATTGGTTTTCACGGGTAGGCTATGGCAACGCGCAGAAATTTTTTACAGCAGGGTTTGGGCTTGGCGGGAGCGAGTTTTTTATCGGTGCCGCTGATAGGATGCGCCTCCCGCAGCACCGTTCAACACAACACGGCCGCGGCGCCGAAACCGGCGCCGCATCCGGCCGCGTCCGGCGGCGCGCCGAGCGCCGCGGCCCAGGCCAGGCCGGCCGCCAGCATGCCGCGCGCCACCGCGCCTTCCGGCTTCGGCGAACTGGCGCCACCACCGGACATCTTCGACGCGCAAGCGCTGGACCTGGAGTTCTGGCTCAAGCCGCGCACCATCGACGTGGTCCGTCCGGCCTCCGGCGAGCGCGCCAAGCTGCTGTACTGGCGGGACGGCGAGATCATCGAATCGGCCTACCAGGACTTGTGCCACCTGCTGCGCGACGTCAACGGCAAGGAAACCGCGCCCATCGATCCCAAGCTGTTTGAAACGCTGTGGGGCACGCAGGCATTCGTGGCGCGCTACGGCATCGAGACGCCGCTGGAAATCCTGTCAGGCTACCGCACTCCGGCCTCCAACCAGAAGCTGCGCGAAGCGGGCGTGCCGGCCGCGCGCCAGTCGCTGCACATCGAAGGCCGCGCCGCCGACATCCGCCTGGCCAGCCTGAACTCCGAAGTGCTGGGCGGCCTGGTCAAGAGCTTCCGCCAGGGCGGCGTCGGCTTCTACTACCGCGCCGGTCCGCGCGGCGGCTGGATCCACGCGGATACCGGTCTCAAGCGCACTTGGAAGGGTTGAGCCCGGTATCGGCTAAACTAGCGGCTGGCCAAGTCAACAGGATTACTATGCAAGACAATATGGACCCGCCGCGCTTCCGTCCGGTACCGTGGAGCGGGCTGGAAAGCCCGGCCGATGTGGAGCTGTGGATCGCCGAGCACGATCTCAGCCTGCAGGAGCATATCGCCAGGAATGAAACCGGCTACGGGGTCTGCTTCACGCTGGCCGAAGGCGGCGAGATCTATATGCAGACCACGCAGGACGGCGCCCTGATCCTCGATGTGACGCCCGACGCCGAATGGGTGGCGCCGCTGATCATGGCCGCCGCGCGCGTGGACGAGGCGCCGCCGGGCCGGCTGTGGGTGCTGCCGGACGATAAACTGATACAGTTGATGATAGGGCTGAGCGGCCTGATCGCCAGTTCCATCCTGGTCGTGGGCCATGATTTCGGCCTGCGCCGCCGCATGGGCGCGTGGTAGCGCCCGCCATTTTTACAAGGAACTCCATGCATAAACGTGATGTCACTTTCAAGCTGGCGCAAGGCGCGCTGCTGGCGCTGAGCCTGGCGGCCGCCGCCATGCCGGCCTCGGCGGCGGACCTGCTGGCCACGGTCAAGGCGCGCGGCGCGCTCAAGGTGGCGTTGGAGGGCACTTATCCGCCGTTCAACTACAAGGACCAGAAGAGCGGCGAACTGGCCGGCTACGACGTCGACGTGGCGCGCCTGCTGGCGGGCAAGCTGGGCGTGAAAGTGGAATTCGTCAGCAGCGAGTGGGCCAGCATCCTGGCCGGGCTGTCGGCCAATAAATACGATGTGATCATTTCGCAGGTCGGCATCAATCCCAAGCGCGAACAGGCGTTCGACTTTTCCGCGCCGTATATCTACTCGATGCCGCAGCTGATCGTGCGCAAGGACGAGCAGGCCGGCTACAAGACGCTGGCCGACTTGAAAGGCAAGAAGCTGGGCGTGGGGCAGGGCAGCGTCTACGAGCAGCAGGCCAAGGCGGTGCCCGGCATCGAGGTGCGCAGCTACGCGGCGGCGCCGGACACCATGTCCGACCTGGCCAGCGGCCGCATCGACGCGGCGCTCAACGACAGCCTGATGTCGGCCTATCTGTTGAAAATTTCCAAGCTGCCGATCAAGGCCGGCGCGCAGGTCGGCGCGGTCGAGCGCATGGGCATTCCCTTCCAGAAGGGCAATCCTCAGTTCAAGCAAGCCTTGAACCAGGCGCTGGCCGACGCCGCCGCCGATGGCAGCCTGAAAGCCATCTCGCTGAAATGGTTCGGCACTGACGTCAGCAAGGCGCCCTGAGCATGGAGTGGCAGGGCCTGCTGGAGCTGCTGCAAGAGGCCGCGCCGGTCATGCTGCGCGGCGCCGGCTATACGGTGATCTTCGCCATGGCGTCCATGCTGGGCGGGCTGCTGATCGGCTTCCCGGTGGCGGTGCTGCGCATCCTGCCGTATCGCGCGCTGCGCTGGCCGGCCGGCGTGTATGTCAGCCTGATGCGCGGCACACCGTTGCTGGTGCAAATGTTCGTCATCTATTACGGCCTGCCCAGCATCGGCATCGAATTCACGCCGGTGACGGCCGGCATCCTCGCGCTGAGCCTGAACGCCGGCGCCTTCCTGTCCGAGAGCCTGCGCGGCGCCATCGGCGCGGTCAGCAAGGGGCAGTGGGCGGCCAGCTACAGCCTGGGACTGGGCTACTGGTCCACGCTGGTCCACGTGGTGCTGCCGCAGGCGCTGCGCATCGCGGTGCCGGCCATGAGCAATACGCTGATCAGCCTGATCAAGGATACCTCGCTGGTGTCGGTCATCACCATGACCGAACTGATGTTGTCGACCAAGGAAGTGATCGCGACCACCTTCCGGCCGCTGCCGCTGTACCTGGCCGCCGCCGTCATCTATTGGACCCTGAGTCTGCTGTTTGAAGCGCTGCAGCGGCGCGCAGAACAACGCTTGAACCGCGCGCACCGTTGAGGCGTCGCCGTTCTCTCGACAGTGCGCGGCTTAAATGCTAGTCTGAACACCTAAGCAAAGGGGTGGTATGGAGAAGCCTACGCACAATACCGAATTGCATGGCGGCCGGCAGCCGATCTCCGCGGCCCGCATCGACGGGCTCACCAGCATGGCTATCATGGACGAAGGCGCGCTGATGGAGCCGTTCGCCGAATTGTCCGCGGCCGACGGGCTCAGCGCCGAGCAAGCCTGTTTCAACGATGTCTACCTGTTGGCGCCGGTCGGCTATTTCGTGCTCGGCTTCGACACCACCATCCTGCAGATGAATGTGGTGGCGGCCGACCTGCTGGACCTGCCGCGCAACAACCCGGCCAAGCTGCCGCTGCGGCAATATATCGCGCCCCGTTTCCATGACGACTTCGACCGCTTCGTGCGGCTGGCGCTGAACAGCCAGCATCCCGAGCAATGCTCGCTGCAGATGACGCGGGCCCGCAACCAGCAAGGCTTCCCGGTCACCTTGCGCGCCAGCGCCGACAGCAGCGGCCAGGCGATCCGGGTGGTGCTGGAGCTGGCCGAGGGCAAGCTGGCGGCGCTGGAACGCAGCGAGGAACGCTTCCGCCGCATCGTCCACAGCGCCGAGGAGGGCATCTGGGAAATCGATGCCGCCGCCCACACCAGCTTCGTCAATCCGAAGATGGCGCACATGCTGGGCTACGGCATCGAGGAGATGCTGGACCAGCCGCTGGTGGCCTTCATGGACGACGAAGGCCGCGCCATCCTCGAGCGCAATATCGCCCGTCGCCAGCAGGGCCTGGCCGAGCGCCACGAATTCAAGTTCCTGCGCAAGGACGGCAGCGAGCTGTGGGCCACGCTGGCCACCAACCCCATCTTCGACGCCGAGGGCGCCTACCTGGGCGCGCTGGCGCTGGTGACCGACATCACCGACAGCCGCGCGACCACCGAGCGCATCTGGCACCAGGCCAATTTCGACGACTTGACGGCGCTGCCCAACCGCCATATGTTCCAGGACCGGCTGGGCCAGGAGGTCAAGAAGGCGCAGCGCGAAGGCATGCAGCTGGCCTTGCTGTTCATCGACCTGGACGGCTTCAAGCAGGTCAACGACAGCCTCGGCCACGCGCACGGCGACAGCTTGCTGGTGGAGGCGGCGCGCCGCATCGGCGCCTGCGTGCGCAGCTCGGACACGGTGGCGCGGCTGGGCGGCGACGAGTTCACCGTGATCCTGTCCGGCGTCGAGCAGGCCGCCGGCATCGAGCGCATCACGCAGACCATGCTGGCGCTGCTGAACCGGCCGTTCGCGCTGGGCGCGGCCAACCCGTCGATCTCGGCCAGCATCGGCATCGCGCTGTATCCGTCGGACGCGGTGGCGCCGGAGGACTTGCTGCGCCACGCCGACCAGGCCATGTACGCGGCCAAGGAGTCCGGCCGCAACCGCTACAGCTACTTCACGGCCGATCTGCAGCTGGCGGCGCAGGCGCGCCAGCAGACCACGCTGGACCTGCGCTCGGCGTTGGCGGAACGGCAGTTCGAATTGCATTACCAGCCCATCGTCAACCTGCAGACCGGCACCATCGAGCGCGCCGAGGCGCTGCTGCGCTGGCGCCATCCGCAGCGCGGCCTGCTGGCGCCGGCCGAGTTCCTGGCGCATGCCGAGTCGGGCGGGCTGATGATGGAAATCGGCGACTGGGTGTTCCGCCAGGCGGCCTTGCAGGCGCGCCGCTGGCAGGACGAGCTGGGGCCGGGCTTCCAGGTCAGCATCAACCAGTCGGCGGCGCAGTTCCGCGGCGACACCGCGCTCTACGTCGGCTGGCTGAACTACGCGGCCGAGCTGCAACTGGCGCCGCGCAGCATCGTCATCGAGATCACCGAAGGGGTGCTGATGGATGGCATGGACAAGGTCGCCGACCGCCTGCGCGAGCTGCGCGAGATGGGCTTGCAGGTGGCGCTGGATAACTTCGGCACCGGCTACTCCTCGCTGTCGCACCTGAAGCATTTCGGCATCGACCTGCTCAAGCTGGACCGCAGCTTCATCCAGCACCTGGCGGTCGACAGCGGCGACCTGGCGATGTGCGAGGCGCTGATCGTCATGGCGCACAAGCTGGGCCTGCGGGTGGTGGCGGAGGGGGTGGAGACGGCGGCCCAGAGCGCCTTGCTGGCGCTGGCCGGCTGCGACTATGCGCAGGGCTTTGTGTATGCGCAGGCGTTGCCGGCCGAGCAGTTGACCGAGCTGGCCAGGCGCGGGCTGCCGCGGCTGGCGGTCGATTGAGCCGGCTTAGCGCAGGCTCAGCAGCGAAATCACGCGCTCGCGGCTGATGCCCGCCAGCGCCGAGGTGATCGACAGCAGCGACTGGTAGCCGGGCTGCCTGGCGGTCGAGACGAAGTTCTGCGCCACCTGGTCCATGCCGTCGGTGGTGTCGCTGGGCGTGGCGCTCTGCACCCGCGCGCTGACCTGGTTGAGCGCGGTGTGCACCGAGGCGATCGCCTGTTCCACCTGGGCCAGCGCCTGCAGCACCTGCTGCAGCGTGGCGCGGATCGATTCCATGTCCGCGGTTTGCCAGCTGTCGGGATCGACGGCCGGCGCTTCGGCCTCGGCCTTCACACGGTTCAGCTGACCGGTCGGGAAACGGATGCCGCCGCCCTGCACGGCGATGGTGTCGCGGATATTGGTCCACGCCGATTCGGGGGTGGAAAACTCCAGCTGGCCATCTTCGTTGAGCTCGGCGCGCACGCCGCTGGGCGCCAGCGCGTCGTCGAAGCGCTGGGCGATTTCCTGGTCGGTCAGGCCCGGCTCCAGCACCACCGAGCGCAGGTTCTGGCCGCCGCCCAGCGAGATCGCCAGCACTTCGCGGCCGCCGGTGCGCAGGTTGCCGATGTTCATGCCGCGCACCGTGAAGCGGGTGGTGCTGGTCTTGTTGCTGAATTTGAGGCGGGCGTCCAGCGTGCCGCCGGAGGCCGCGCTGCGGTTGCGCCAGCTGTTGCTGAACTGGCGCACGCGCGCGTCCAGCGTGCCGTCGGCGCGCTGGCGGTTGGCCAGGCGGGCGCTGAGGTCGGCCTTCAGGTTGCGCAGCTGGGCCGCGCTCTGCTCCAGGAAGTCGAGCGCCTGCTGGGCGCCGGAGATGTCGCCCTGCAGCGGCTGGTCCCAGTTGTTCAGGCCGCGGCGCAGCGGCGCCGCCGAGGTCGGTGTCGGCGAGACCGGCGTGGCCGTGGCCGCGTTCTCGCCATTCAGCCCCAGCGAGGTGCCGTCCACCGCGCTGGCATTGCTGGCGTTGCCAGGAACAATGACGGTGGGTGTGGAATTGGGCGAGATTTGCATACGGTGCTCAGTCTGGAATTACAGGATGTTGAACAGCGACAGGTTGCTGATCTTGGAATAAGCCTTGTACGACGATTGCAAGGCCAGATTATAGCCGTTCAGCTGGGTCGCGGCGTCGCCGTAGTCCAACTGTCCCAGGTCCAGCATCGCGGTCTTGTTCGACAGGCTGACGTTGGCGTGGTTGCCGTCCAGCGTGGCGAGGATGTTCTGGGCGCCGCCCAGGTCGGCGATCTTGCCGGCCACCAGGTCCAGCGCGCTGCTGGCGCCGTCCATATTGGCGCCCAGCGCCGCGGTCAGCGACGGCGAACCCACCGTCAGCGTCGGCGACGACAGTTCGGCGATCACCGTGTCCATCTGGTTGAGCAAGTCTTCCACGCCCTTGACGTCGACGTTGGCGGTTTGCGTGATGCCGTTGCCGACCACGGTTTTCTGCTGGTTCTGGTTGCCGGTGAAGCTGTAGCGCGAGCCGACCGCGGCCGCCGGGTCGTAGCTGATGGCCGGGGTGTCGGTCTGGGTGCCGGAAAAGATGTAGCGGCCTTCCTGGTCTTTTTCGTTGGCGCTGTAGAAGATGCTGTCGCGCAGCGCGGTCATCGGGTTGACCATGGCCTTCAGGTCGGTCGGGGTGTTGCTGCCGTCCGAGGCCCAGACCAGCAGGTCGTGGCTCTGGGTGATGTCGTTGACCATGCTCTGCAGGTAGGTTTCGTTGGTCGTCAGGCGGATCTTGACGGCCGCGATGTTGTCGCGGTACTGGCCGACGATGGCTTCCTCGCGCGTCAGGCGCGACAGCCGCACATTGGTGACCGGATCGTCGGACGGCAGCAGGATCTTGTTGCCGGACGCCATTTGGGCGGTGATCTGGGCCAGGTGGCTCTGGTTGTCTTGCAGGCCGCGGTTCATGGTGGCCTGGAACTGGCTGGTGGCGATGCGCATACAGGCTCTCCTTAACCGAACATTTGCAAGGTGGCGTCAAACAGCGTGTTGGCGACCGAAATCACCTTCATGTTGGCTTGATACATATTCTGGAACTCGACCAGGTTGATCGCTTCCTCGTCGGTGTTGACCGCGCTGGTCGATTTCCAGTCGTCCTCGGACTGCTGGCGCACCGTGGTGGCGGTGTTCATCTGCGACTGGTTTTGCTGGCTGTCGATGCCCAGCTTGCCCACCAGCTGGGTGTCGGCGTCGCCCAGTAGCACGTTGCCCAGCGTGGTCAGGGTGATCGGCTGGCCCTTGATGGCCACCAGTTGTTGCAGGTTGCCGGTGTCGCCCGGCGTGCCGTCGCTGGAGAAGGCCAGGTCGCTGGTCTTGAAGCCGCCGACCACCTGCAGCAAGCCGGTGGCGCTGGTCGGGTTGAACACCAGCAGCGCGCTGCCGGGAACGCCCGGGCTGGTCAAGCCGGCCGCCAGTTGGGCGTTGATCTTGGTCGACATCTGCTCGGCGATCTCGGCGATCGATTTTTGCAGCGGCTTCAGGGTGTTTTCCTGGTAGTCCGCCAGGCCGCCCAGCTGGCCGCCGACCTTGGTGTCGTCCAGCTTGAAGGTGGTGTTGGCGAAGGTCAGGTTCAGCTGCTGCACGCCGCTGCTGGTGTCGAAGGCCAGCTTGGCCGACAGGTTGCTGACCACCAGCGGTTGGCCGCTCTTGAGCGAGACGCTGGCGGTGCCGTCCGGATTGTTGATCACCTCCACCGCGACCTGCGAGGCGACGCTGTCGATCAGCTGTTCGCGCTGGTCGATCAGCGGCGAGGTGTTGCTGCCGTTGGCGCCGGTGGTGATGATTTGCTGGTTCAGCGCGGCGATGCTGATGAGCGACTGGTTCAGTCCCGGCAGGATGGCGGAGCGCTGTTGCTGCACCGAGATCAACTGGTTGGCGGTGACGTTGTAGATGCTGTTGAACTGCTGCGACATGGAGTCGGCGGCGGTGATCACCTGCTGGCGCAGCGGGGTCGAGGTCGGATCGACGCCGGCCGCATTGAGCGCCTTGAAGAAATTGTCGATGCCGTAGCTGAGGCTGGATTTGTCATCGCTCATGACTTTTTCCATCTGCGTCAGGTAAGGCTGAACCTGGGTGTGCTGGCCGAGGTTGGACGCCGCGCGCCACATCTGCTGGGATTTATACGAGTCGCTGAAACGCAGCAGCGAGCCGACCTGCACGCCGTTGCCGGGGCTTTTGGCGGCGCCGCCGTTCACCAGCGTCTGCAGCAGCACGCCCTGGCGGGTGTAGCCCTTGGTTTGCGAGTTGGCGATATTCTGGCTGACCGTGTTCAGGGCAGCCTGGGCGGCCAGGGCGCCGGACAGTGCGTTGTAAGAGATGCTCATAGTGCAAGGGTCTTTCCTGGTGAAGGCCGGAGGACCAGTCGCTTGCAGTGTTTACACGAGGTCCACTGGTCCGTTAACTGTAAAGGGCGACCGATTATTGCGCCGGATTAAGCACCGCGGGAATATTTTGCGGCTCGGCAACACCCGACGCCGCCGCGGCCGCCGCCCGGCGCGGCAGGCCGGCCTGCAGCGCCGGCGGGGTGCTGGCCGGCGGCAGCAGCTGGCGCAGGATGGCGTCGGCCACGCCGAAGGCGCGCTGGCCGGCCAGCTGGTCGGCCACCAGGTTGTCGGCCATGTCCAGCATGTCCTCGTTGATCTTGTCCTTGAACACGCTGTCCTCGGCCGCCAGCGCGCGGGTGCCGGCGCGCATCTGGTGCAGCATGTGGCCGATGAAGAAGCTCTCGAACTTGACCGCCGCCTCGGTGGCCTTGGCGCGGTATTTGGGATCGACGCCGTCGGCGACGGCGGGGGCCGCCACCAGCGGCGCGCCGCCGAGCTGGTCGGCCACGCCGATGCGCATGGTGCTGCCGTCGAATTTGCCGGGGTCGAAGTTCATGGGCTTTCCTTAGATGACGACCAGTTCGCCTTCGATGGCGCCGGCCTGGTCCAGCGCCTGCAGGATCGCCATGATGTCGTCCGGCGAGGCGCCCAGGCTGTTGATGACGTCGATGATCGCTTGCAGCTTGGCGCCGGCCGGCCATTTGAACATCTGGCCCGAACCCTGGTCGACGCTGACCTGCGATTGCGGCGTGGCCACGGTGTTGCCCTGGGCCAGGGCGTTCGGCTGGCTGACCTTGGTCGATTCGGAAATCACCACCTTCAGCGAGCCGTGGGTGACGGCGGCGGCGCGCACCCGCAGGCCGTCGGCGATCACCACGGTGCCGGTGCGGGAATTGAACACCACCTTGGGCGAATCGTCGCCGACCTCGATCGACAGCGTCTCCAGCTTGGCCATGAAGGCCACGCGCTGGGTCGGATTGGCCGGCGCCAGCACGTCTATGCTGGTGGCGTCGGTGGTGGTGGCGATGTCGCCGAAGCGCTTGTTGATGGTGTCGACGATGTTGATCGCGGTCTGGAAGTGCGGGTGGCGCAAGGACAGGCGCACGCTCGGCTTGGTGGCGAAATCGCTGGCGATCTCGCGCTCGATCGCGGCGCCGCTCGGGATGCGGCCGGAAGTGGGGGTGTTGACCGTGACCGAGGAGCCGCTCTTGCCGGCCGCGCTGAAGCCGCCGACCACCACGTTGCCCTGGGCCAGCGCGTAGACCTCGTTGTCGGCCGCGCGCAGCGGCGTCAACAGCAGGGCGCCGCCGCGCAGGCTCTTGGCGTCGCCCATCGAGGACACCACCACGTCGATGTTCTGGCCCTTGCGGTAGCCGGGCGGGAACACCGCCGACACCATCACGGTGGCGACGTTCTTGGACTTGGCGTCGGTGCCGTCCGGCACCTTGACGCCGAACTGCTTGAGCATATTGATCACCGACTGGCTGGCGAACTTGACCTGGGTCGAGTCGCCGCTGCCGTTCAGGCCGACCACCAGGCCGTAGCCGACCAGCGGATTGTCGCGCATGCCTTCGACGGCGACCAGGTTGCGCAGCACTTGCGCGGCCTGGGCCGGCGCGGCGGCGCCCAGGGCCACGCACAAGGCCAGCGGCAGGGCCAATAGGCGGTGCAGGGAAGTGAGGCGCGTGCGGAAATTCATGGGGTCACCCTCTCTAAAACGTCGGCCGTTCAGAACGGCATCAGCGGGCCATTGAAGAAGCGCGACAGCCAGCCGGCCGATTGCGTGTCGGCCAAGGTGCCCTGCGCCGAATAGGCGATGCGGGCGTTGGCGATGCGCAGCGACGACACCTGGTTGTCGGCGTCGATGTCGGCCGCGCGCAGGAAGCCGCGCAGGCGGACGAATTCCTCGCCCTGGTTCAGGGTCAGGGTCTTTTCGCCGGACACCCGCAGCAGGCCGTTCGGCAGCACTTCCTGCACGATCACGGTGATGGCGCCGGTCAGCGCGTTCTGCTGGGTGCTGGTGGCGTCGCCGGCGAAGCTGTTGGAGGCGCCCAGCCCGAGCGCGCCCTTGCCGAAGGTCTTGCCCAGCAGGTTGGGGGCGACGATGTTGTCGGCCGAATTCTTGGAATAGCTGGTGCCGGCCTTCTTGCTGGCCTGGGTGGTTTCCTGCAGGTTGACGGTGACCACGTCGCCGACCCGGAAGGCGCGGCTGTCCGAGGTCAGCGACAGGCCCAGGTCGGGGCTGTAGACCCCGCCCGACGTGCCTTTCGGGCCGACCACGCGCGACACGGCGGGCGGCTCGTCGGACGGACCGGGCCGCACCGGCGGCGGCTGCAGGGCGGCGCAGCCGGCCAGCAGCGCGGCCACGAGGGCCAACGCTGGGGCCGCCCAACCCCGGACAGGCAGCGTCGAGCTCATCAGCGTGCCGCCTGCGCCAGGTATTGCAGCATATTGTCGGCCGCCGACAGCACCTTGGTGTTCATCTCGTAGGTGCGCTGGGCGGCGATCATGTCGACCATTTCCTCGACCACCTGCACGTTCGAGCCCTCCAGCGCGCCTTGCTTGAGCTTGCCCCACTGGGCGTCGCCCGGCTTGCCGTCGGTCGGGGTGCCGCTGGACGGGGTTTCGGCGAACAGGTTCTCGCCCAGGGCCAGCAGGCCGGTCGGGTTGATGAAGCTGGTCAGGGTCAGCTGGCCCAGCTGGCTGGCGGTGGTGTTGCCGGCCAGCGTGGCCGAGACCACGCCGTCTTCGCCGATGGTCAGCGCGGTGGCGTTGGCCGGAATGGTGATCTGCGGGATCAGCGGCAGGCCGTGGGCGTTGACCAGGATGCCGTTGGCGTCGACCTGCAACTGGCCGGCGCGGGTGTAGGCGGTTTCGCCGTTCGGCTGGCGCACCGACAGGAAGCCGTTGCCCATCACCGCCAGGTCGAGCTGGTTGCCGGTGGTTTGCAGCGAACCCTGGCTGAAGACTTTTTGCGTGCCCACCATGTGCACGCCGTTGCCGAGCTGCACGCCGGACGGCGCCAGCGTGTTGTTGTCGGCGCGCTGGGTGCCGGGCTGCTGCTCGATCGAATAGAACAGGTCCTCGAACACCACGCGGTCGCGTTTGAAGCCGACCGTGTTGGCGTTGGCCAGGTTGTTGGCGATCGCTTGCAGTTTTTCGTCCTGCGCCTGCACGCCGGTTTTGCTGATCCACATTGCTGGATTCATGATATCTCCCTGTTGCTAAAGATGACTAACGTGGACCGGCTTAGCCGCCGATCAGGCGGTTACCGGTTTCGGCCATCGAATCGCTGGCCTTGAACAATTTCATCTGGATCTCGAAGGTGCGGTTCAAGCTCATGGTGGCGACCATTTCCTCCACCGCCGAGACATTGCTGCCTTCCAGGTGGCCGGGCTTGACCACCACCGTGGCCTCGGTCGGCAGCGGCTGGCCGCTGCGCGCCACCAGCAGGCCGGCCTCGTTCTTGGTCAGTTCCGACGCTTCCGCCTTGACCAGCTTGAGTTTGTCGATGGTTTGCATGGTGGTGGTGCCGGGACTCTGGATCGACACCGTGCCGTCGGCGCCGACCGCGATCCGGCTGTACTCGGGCAGCGTGATCGGGCCGCCTTCGCCCAGCACCACGTTGCCGTTGATCTTCAGCGTGCCGGTCTCGTCGAGCGTCATGGCGCCGGCGCGGGTGTAGGCCTCGCCGGTCGGCCCCTGCACCGCGAAGTAGCCGTTGCCGTCGACGGCCACGTCCAGGTCGCGGCCGGTGGCCTTGAGCGTGCCCTGGCGGGTCGACACCGCGTTGGCCTGCAGCTGCGACATGTGACGGTCGTCGTAGCCGTAGCCGTTGACGGTTTGCGCCGACGACAGCTCCATATTGGCGCGGAAGCCGCCGGTTTCGATGTTCGCCAGGTTGTTGGCGTGTACCTGCTGGCCGCGCAGGGCCCGTTCGGCCCCGCTCATGGCGGTGTAGATCAGCGCATCCATGGGTCAGCTTATCCTTACAGCGCTTGCATCAGCGATTGCATCATCTGGTTCTCGGTCTGGATGACCTTGGAGTTGGCCTGGTAGTTGCGTTGCGAGGTCATCAGTCCGACCAGTTCCGAGGTGATGTCCACGTTCGACTGTTCCAGCGAGCTGGTGTTGAGCGAACCGGTCATGCCGACGCCGGCGAAGTTGACCAGCGGCGTGCCGGAGCCGAGCGACTGCACCCAGCTGGTGTCGTCGACCGCGGTCAGCGAGCCTTCGTCGGGGAAGGTGGCCAAGGTCAGCTTGCCGACCGGCTGCTTCTGGCCGTTGCTGTACTTGGCGATCACCGAGCCGTCCTTGGCCAGGTCGACGCCGGCGAAGGTGCCGGAGGCGTAGCCGTTGGCGCTGTTGGTCGAGGTGGTCGCCTCGCCGGCGAAGTAGGTGGTGCCGGTGTAGTTGATGTTGATCGGGGTGGCGGCCATCTTGGCGCCGCTGATGAAGTTCGGCCACAGGACCGGGTCGGTGGTGTCGAGCGCGCTCAGATCCAGCGGCAGCGAGCCGTTGGTGGTCAGCGGATCGGGCGCCGGGGTGGTCATCTGGCCGTTGGCCGGGTCGAACACCAGCGCGCCGTTGCCGACCAGGTTGCCATCGAGCACGTAGTTGACCGAGATCGAGCCGGCCGCGGTGGCGCCGAAATACTGGGTCAGCGTGTGCTGGCCGCCCAGCGTATCGTAGATCACGGTGGCCTTGGACATGCTGAAGGTGGACGGGTCGGGCGGCGTGGTCGGCGTGACGGCGCCGGGGAAGGCGGTCACCGGCCAGTCGGCCGACAGATTGCCGATGTAGTTGACCTTGTCGCTGACCACGGCCGGGATCTGGCCGGTCGGGATCGAGATGTCGCCCTGGGCGCCTGGCTGGGTGCTGGGCGGCACGATGGTGGCGCCCTGCACCTTGCGGCCGGAGGCGTCGGTCAGGAAGCCGTCCTTGGAGGTGTTGAAGATGCCGACCCGGGTGTAGTTGATGTTGTTGCCGCTGTCCTTGACCATGAAGAAGCCGGCGCCGTTGATCGAGGCGTCCAGCGAGCGGCCGGTGTTGAGGATGCCGCCCGACAGGCCGATGTTCTGGGTGGTCGAGCCGATCTTGACGCCGGTCATCTGGTCGCCCGCCACCAGCGACGAAAAGTTGGCGCGCGAGGCCTTGTAGCCGTAGGTGCCGGCGTTGGCGATGTTGTGGCTGGTGGCGTCCAGCGCTTCGTTAATGGCCTGGATGCCAGACAATGCGATATCGAAACTCATGATGGATACCTTTCTTAGTGACTAGATTGAGTGGCGGAAGCGGTGGATTTACCGTTGAAAGCGGTGATGGCGGTCGGCGCGACTTCGCCGATGTTGCCGACGTTGAGGACCACGCTGCCGCTGGCGGCCAGCCGTACGCTGTTGAGCCGGCCTTGCAGGTCGAGCGTCGGCGTTTCCTTGGTGCTGGTCTCGACCGTCATGGTGTAGCTGCCGGCGGGCAGGCCCAGCGCGGTCGGGTCGATCGCGAACGGCACGGTGCCGGCCGCGACCGTGCCGAGGTTGACGGTGTGCTTGGCGCCGTTGGTGCCGGTCAGCACCACGCGGGTGGCGGTGCTGGTCGCGCCCAGCGTCATCTGGCCGCTGACCTTGGTGGCGCCGTCGGACACCAGGGTGCTGGTCTCGGCCATGACGTCGGAGCCGACCTGGGCGCCCAGGGCCAGCACCTGCATGCTTTGCAGCACGCTGGCGTTGGCGCTGGTCAGGTTGGACAGGGTCTGCAGCGACTCGGTCTGCGACAGCTGGGTCAATTGCTGGACGAACTGGGCCGGATCGGTCGGCGCCAGCGGGTCCTGGTTCTTGATCTGGGCCACCAGCAGCTTGGTGAACATGTCCGAGGTGGCGCTGGCGTTGTTGCCGGTGATGTTGTTGCCGCTGGCGCCCGTCGTGCTGCTGCCGTTGTTGAGGAGACTGACTGTCATGGCTTAACCTTCACCGAGTTTGAGGAGGGATTGCTGCATCGTGCGGATGCGGCCCAGTACTTCGACATTGGTCTCGAAGGCGCGCGAGGCCGACATCATGTCGGTCATCTCGGCCACCTGGTTGACGTTGGGGTAGAACACCATGCCTTCGGCGTTGGCCATCGGATGGCCCGGTTCGTAGACCTTGCGCAGCGGCTCGCTCGATTCGACCACGTCCAGCACCTGCACCTTGCCGCCGACGCTGCCCATGTCGCCGATGCTGTCGCCCATGACGGCGGCAAACACCGGCTTGCGGGCGCGGTAGGTGTCGGTTTCGTTGCCGGCCACGGAATCGGCGTTGGCCAGGTTGCTGGCGATGGTATTGAGGCGCACCGACTGGGCGGCCATCGCCGAGCCGGCGATTTCTGAAATATTCTTGAACGACATCTCGCGCTCCTTGTTGACCGTTATTGTCCGTTGATGGCTTTGGCCAGGCCCTTGAGGCTCATGTTGACGAAGGTCAGGCTGGTCTGGAAGTCCGAGGCGTTCTGCGAGAACGCCGCCTGCTCGACGCCGATCTCGACCGTGTTGCCGTCGCGGGTGGGGTGGAACGGCACCCGGTACAGCATGGCGCTGTCTTCGTCGCCGCCGATGTCGCCGCTCGCTTCGGCCTGGGCGTTGGCCAGCGTGGCGGCGAAGTCCATGTCGCGCGCCTGGAAGCCGGGCGTGTTTTCGTTGGCGATGTTGGCGGCCAGGATGCGGGTGCGCTCGGCCCGCAGGTGCAGCGCGTCGGCGTGCATGCCCACCGCATCTTTGAAATTAATCGCCATGTTCTTCCCCTGTGTAGGCATTGCTGTAAAACGATGTTGCATGAGTGAAAACCGCTGGCGCCGGGGTAGAATGGCGCCCGGGTGCGGCATGCACCCGAGACGTTCCGGCTCCCGGCATCATAGTAGAGGTATTGCCCATGTTCAACAAAAGTATTGTAACCGCTTTGAGTGCAATGTTGCTGTTTTGCACTCCATTTTCTGCGGCGATTTCCGCCCCGGGTCCGACCGCCGCCGAACAGGTGCCGCTGCTGGTGGAAGCCGCCGCGCGCGCCCATGTGCAGCGCTGGGCCGACAGCAGCGGCCTGGTGGAACCGAAATTCGAACTGAACGTGGTGCGCGGCAGCCGGCCGCTGGCCGCATGCAGGCAGGCCGCGACGGTCGACGCACTGGATACGCGGCTGCCCGGCCGGATGCGTTTCGCCGCCGTTTGCGCCGGCGCCGACGGCTGGCGATATGAGTTCGTGGTGCGCGCGCAGATCTCGGCGCGCATTGCAGTGATGGCAAGCGATGTGCCATCAGGGAAAGTATTGACCGACGACGACGTGTTGCTGGAGCGCCACGACATCTCCGGCATCGCCGACAGCGTGTCCGATCCGCAGGACGTGGTGGGCTTGAGCGGCCGGCGCGCGCTGCGCGGCGGCGAGGTGTTGCGCATGGCCTTGCTGGCGGCGCCGACCCTGGTCAAGCGCAACGACGCCGTGCGCATCGTGGCGAAACGCGAGCAGATCGAGGTCAGCATGGCGGGCGAGGCGCTCGACAGCGGCGCGCGCGGCACGCTGGTGCGGGTGCGCAACGCCAACGGCACCGTGATCCGTGCCAGGGTGACGGGCGCGGCGACGGTGGAGCCGGTCGATATGCCCGTGTCCACTAATTCCCCGACGCAGTGATGTGGCTGGCGCCGCGCTGCAGCTGCGCGGCCAGTTTGCTGAGTTTGTCGGCGTAGTTGGGGTCGGTGGCGTAGCCGCCTTGCGCCAGGCCCTGCGCGAAGGCGCGGGCGTCGTTGCCGGTGTTGAGCGCGGCCTGGTAGCGCGGATTGCTGGTCAGCAGGTCCGCGTAGTCGCGGAAGGCGCTGGCGGTGTCCGGATAGCTGCGGAAGCGCTCCACTTTCCGCAGCATGGCGCCGTGTTCGAATTCGGTGGTGCTGGCGGCCGCCACCGCGCCTTGCCAGCCGCCGCCGGCCTTCAGGCCGAACAGGTTGTTGCTGTCGGCGCCGCCCTGGCGCAGCGGATTGCGGCCCCAGCCCGATTCCAGCGCCGCGTGCGCGGCGACGATGTCGGGCGAGACGCCCAGCTTGCCGGCGGTTTCCTCGGCCCAGGGTTTGATCGAGGCCAGGAATTGTTGTTGGAGGTCGGGGTCGGCGCCGCCGGCGATCGCGCCGGCGCCCTGGTGGCGCAGCGCCATCGCCTGCAGGTTCATGGCCGCAGTGTGGTTCGTGCCGGCAGCGGAGGAGGAGGCGCTGAAGCCGCCGCCGTGCGCGAGGAAGGCGCCGACCTCGTGCTGGACCTGGCGGAAGGTGGCGGCGAACGCCCCCGACGACGCAACGCCGCCCAGCGCCGCGGTGGGGCGGGTGGCGCTCATGTTCGAAACGGTTGCAGCAGTGGGTGCGGTCGATTGCATCCGGTCAAGCTGGTGCATAAATCTGCTCCTCGCCATGCAGCACGCGCTGCATGATGCTGTACTGTTCTACCAGCAAGTCGCTATTGCGCTTGCCCAGACCCTTGCATTCGATAACCATCTGTTCCAGCGTTGCCCAGTCAACTTCCATTCTCTCCCGTGCCGCATTTTTCAGCAAGGCAAATGCCTGCAACATGGTCGATGTTGGCCCTAATAAACGTTGTACCAGCGCCACGCGCTGCGTGCGGCGCTCTTGCATCACGTCGACCAGGGCGGAAATCGCCTCGGCCACGGCGGCCAGTTGCGGGCCCTGGTGGCGCAAGGCGGCGTCGAACTGCTGTTGCAGCAGGCCGCGCAACTGCTGGTAGGCCAGCAGATCGTCGGCGATGCCGGCCAGCAGCAGGCGCATGGCGTCCTGCCGGGTGCCCGGCGCGGCGCCGGCCGGGGCCGCTGCGCTCACTTCTCGCTCCCGTGGAAGCGCTGCACCAGGCCGGCCAGCTTGGCGGCGTCGAACGGCAACTCGCCCTTGGCCAGCGCGTCGCGCAGCAGGTCGACCTTTTCCTGGTCGATTTCCGGCATTTCGCGCATCGCCTGCAAGGCCGGTTGCATCACCGCCGATTGCAGCGGCGCCTGCGGCGCCGGCGCTAAGACGGCCTCGGCCGCTTCCGCCGGCGCGGCTTCCGCCACCCGCTGGACAGCGACGCCGTCGGGACTTCCTGTCGAGATTCTCATACGTGTGCCTCTGCTTGGCTTGGTTTCCATACGGTGTGTCTTATTTCGTGCGGCGCGGATCGCGCAGCGGGCTGTCGGCGCCGAGCTTGGCGCGCAGTTTTTCCAGCAGGCTGGCGTCCGGCAAGGCGGTGTCGACATCCTGGGTCAGCGCGCTGCTGCCTTCCGGCATGCCGAACATGGTGGCGATCGACTTGGCCTGGGCGGTGGTCAAGATCAGCAATTCGATGCGGCGGTTGACGCCGGCGTCGGCGCGCTTGGTGTCGAGCGGCGCGCGGTCGGCCATGCCGACCACCTGCAGCACCGATTCCGGGTTCATGCTGCCGGCCAGCAGCTGCGAACGGGCCGACATCGCGCGGTTGGCCGACAAGGTCCAGTTGGAGAAGGCGGCGTAGCTGCGGTCGGCGTATTGCAGCGAATCGGTGTGGCCGACGATCAGCATCTGGTTTTCCATCTGCCGGAACAGCGGCCCCATCTTGCGCAGCAGGGCGCGGAACTTGTCGGTCGGCACGGCCGAGCCGCGCACGAACATGCCCTGGCGGTCGGTGTCGTGCAGCATCACGCGCAAGCCGTAGGGGGTGATCACCGATTCCAGGTTGCTGGTCAGGCCGGCCTCGGCGCTCATCTTGGTCAGCGCCTTGGACAGCGCCGCCAGGTCGCTCGGGCTGTCGTACTTGACCTTGGCCTGCTCGACCACCGGCTGCGACTCGCCGGTGACCTTGGTGTGGGCCTCGCCCTTGGCCTTGGCGTCGCCCGGCTCTTCGGTGCTGCCGGTGTGCGGCATCGGGAAACGGTCGATCAGGCTGCCGCGCGGGCCGCCCACCTGCTCGGGCATGACGCCCTTGCCCTGGTCGGTCTTGGCGCCGTCGGCCTCGGTCAGGATCTGTTCCAGCGATTCGAAGTTGCGCGCCGCCATCAGCCACAGCACCAGGAACAAACACATCAGCGCCAGGCAGAAGTCGGCGAACGCCACCTTCCAGGCGCCGCCGTGGTCCTCGTGCTTGTGCTTGCCACCGCCGCGTTTGACGATGGTTTGCTCATGGCCCTTGTCATGCGACTTTAGCACCGCGGCCTCCTCTGCGCGAGCTGTCTTCGGCCGGGGCGCTGTCGCGTCCCTCGAGGTCGTTGATCCAGCGTTCCAGCTGGGCGAAGCTCGGCTTGATGTTCAGCTGCACCAGGCGGCGGCCGGCGTCGATCGCCAGCAGCGGCGGCTTGCCGGCCACGTGGGTCACCAGCACCACCTTGACGGTTTCCTTGTTCGACGCTTCCTGGTTGACCAGTTGCTTCATCATGTTGGAAATCGGGTCCAGGATGCCGTAGCAGAAGAAGATGCCGATGAAGGTGCCGACCATGGCGGCGCCGACGTGCTCGGCGATCTCGCCCGAGGTCGCGCCTTCGCTGACGGTGTTCATGGTGATCACGATGCCCAGCACCGCGGCCAGAATCCCGAAGCCCGGCATCGCTTCGCCGATCTTGGCCAGCGACTTGGCTGGCTGCTCGAGCTCGGTGTGGATGGCTTCCAGTTCCTGCTCCAGCACGCCTTCGAGCTCGTGGGCGTTGATCTTGCCCATCGCCATCAGACGGAAGTTGTCGACGATGAAGGCCAGCAGTTTGGGCTCTTCCAGCACGCGCGGATAGCGCTGGAACAGCGGACTGTCCTTGGGCGCCTCGACGTGGGCGTCCAGCGCCTTCAGGCCGCCGGCCGCCAGTTGCAGCAGTTCGTACATCAGCAGCAGCAACTGGCGCTGGAACTCGGAGTCGTATTTCTTGCGGAACACGATCTTCTTGATCTGCGTGATCATTTCCTTGAGCACGTGGGGCGGGTTGCCGATCACCAGCGCGCCGAGACCGGCGCCGGCAATGACGATCAGCTCGATCGGTTGCCAGATCTGATGGAAGACGCCGCCCATCATGAAGAATCCACCGAAGACGCTGCCTAAAACTATGATGATGCCGACTATTTGCTGCATGATGATTCGCCTTTCCGCGTCATTTTTCTAATCTTGCCGTGCGCCCGCTCTGGATCAGGCGTTTTGCAATACTGCCTTCATCTTGCCCAGCGCCGCCTTGTTGAGCTGACAGACGCGGGCGTCGGTCAGGTCCAGCACGGCGGCGATTTCTTTGTAGCTGAGCTCGAATTCGTAATACATCTGCACCACCCGCTGCTCGCGCTCGTCGAGCCCGCGCAGCGCCTGCTCCAGGCTGCGCCGCACCATCAGCTGGTCTTCCGGGCTGGGCGCGCTGTCGTTGCTGACGCTCTCCTGCAGCACTTCGTCGAAGCTGGCGATCAGCTCGGCGTTCTCGTCCATCTGGTAAGCCTGGTAGGCTTCCGAGGTCAGGTTCAGGGCGCTCATGATTTCCTGTTCGCTCGGTTCGTGCCCCAGGCTGCGGGTCAGGGCGCGCACGCCGTCGCGCAGCTTGTGGCTTTGCTGGCGCACCGCGCGCGGGCGCCAGTCCTGGCGCCGCAGTTCGTCGAGGATGGCGCCGCGCACCCGCAGGCTGGCGTAGCTGCCGAAGGCGCCGTCGGGCGCGCCGTAGCGGCGCAGTGCTTCGAGCAGACCCATCAGGCCGATCTGCTCCATGTCGTCGCGGTCGATGGCGCCGGCGATCTGCGAATTGAGCTGGCGGACGATGCGCTTGACCAGGGGCGCGTACGACAGCAGGTGTTTTTGCTCGTCGGCCATGCTGTGCGCCAGCGGCGCGCCGCCGGCTTCGCCATAACTGTCGGCATAAGCGTCCGCATATTGCTCTATATAGGCCATGCCCGCTCCACTGGTCGCACCACTCGTCTTCATGCCTGCCGCTGCCTACTCAATGATCAGCTTGCCAATCATGACTTCGGAAAATGGCTTTTCCCGGCCCTCATGCTCGTAAGTGGCCTCGAATGCCTTGTTCAGTTCGGCCGCAAACTGGTCGATGGTCATCACTTGCGCGGTGGCCATCGGCAGGTTGGACAGCGTGCGGACCGCCACGCTGCGCAGCATCGGCAATTGTTCCTTGGCTTCCTTCTCTTTCTTCTCGGTGGTGGTGATCACCAGGTCGGCCGACATATAGTGGCTCAGCGTGTCGCCGGGCTGGCGCTTGAGCATGATGACCACCTTGTCCACCGTCAGGTACTTCGGCGCCGACTTGTCGTCCTTGACTTCCTTCTTGGCGGCCTTGCCCGGCTTGCCCTCGGTCGCCGGCTCATCTTTGCCTTTCGACATGAACCAGACTGCGCCGCCGGCCACTGCGGCGCCGACGACGGCCACCAGCACCAGCGCTATGATCATTTTCATGTTCTTCATCTACTGATTACTCCCGCTCGGACGTCATGGCAAAGGTGGTGCTGTCGTCGTCCGCCAGGGCGCGGCCCGGCGTGCGGCCTTGTTCCTGCTCGCGCTGCTGGCCGTTGCGTCCGCCGCTGTCGGCCTGGGCCTGGGCGCGCGACGACGACACCGTCACCGACACGTCGGCGAACTGGCGGCTCGACAAGTCCTGGCGCACGCTGTCGCCGATGGTGTTGAGCTGGCGCAGCACTTCGCTGTGGTTGGCGCTCAGGTTCACCTGCAGCGTACCGGCGCTGTGGCGGATCGAGATCTCGATGCTGCCCATATTCGGCGGTTCCAGGCGGATCACGGCGTGCTCGTTGTTGCGTTGCAGCTGCACTTGCAGGCGCTCGCCCAGCGCTTCGCGCAGCGGCTGCTGCCACTGGTCCGGCGCACCCGCCAGCTTGACCACGGCGGCGGCCGGCGTGGCGGCCGCGGTGTTCTGGCTGACGCCGACGCTGCTGCCGGCCGCGGCCGGGGCGGGCGCGGGCGCGCTGCTGCGGCCGATGCTGTCGTCCTTGACGGTCGCGGCCACGGCGCTGGTCGCGCTGCCGACGGCGGGGGTGTCGGCTGCGGCGACCTCGGCGCTGCGCGGCGCCACGCGCGGCAGGGCCGGCGTGTAGGCGGCGCCGACGGCGGCGGGCAGCGC